>JAIFKV010000185.1 GCA_020049415.1 Betaproteobacteria bacterium | reverse complement strand
CAAACAGGGTGTGGCACGTTTCGCCGAGTGATCGGAAACTGACTGGTATTACTTCCGGCAAGATTGAAAGCGTGTGGCCGCAGGATTGGGCGTTGAGTCAGGAAAGCGTTCCAAGCGAGTCAGGCGTATTGACTCAGGTCAGACTTAACAACGTTTTATGCGCTGAGTTCAAAGTTGCTCCGTTGCTGATAAAAGAGGCCAGTCTGATACGAGATTATCGACGCCTGTTGGCGGCGAATCAGGCCGCTACATGGCAGAAAACGGCTGTTGATATGCGTGCGCCTTGTTCGTTGGCGCTCGATGTACATCTGGCTGGTATTGAATACGTCCAAGGATTGCCGTTAGCGATTCGTTATTGGGATGCGAGAAGCCGAATTTACCAAGGGCATGATAAACGCCTGGCTCAACCTGATTTGTTCGAGCTGCCGGCGGGATATTTACGCGTGATGATTGGCGTTTCTGATCACGAAAAATCGGCAAGCCGGCAACCGCCTGCATCGCAAACCAAGTAGCCTCCGCTGGTATACCAATCCGGCAAGACCCAGCGTTCCCCAGTCAGACCATTGAGTTGATATGCATGGCGAGCGGGGCGGTGCGTGTGGCCATGAATGATGCGTTGTATGGGCTTGGTGTACACAGCCAGGGTAGCGGCTATTGCGTCACTGTTCACATCCATGATTTCCGGTTTTTTGTCCGACTTTGCGTGCTCACTGCGTTCTCGTAGGGATTTGGCAAGGGCATGCCGCTGTACTAGTGGTTGTGCGAGAAAATCTTGCTGCCATGCCGGGGTGCGTACGAGCCTGCGGAAATCTTGGTAGGCTGTGTCGTCGGTGCAAAAACAATCACCATGCGTGAGTAAAGTCGGAACGCCAAGTACGTCGATACAGGTTGGATCAGCCAAAATCGTCAATCCGGCTGCTTGCGCAAAAGCGGGGCCAACAAGAAAGTCGCGATTTCCGGGCATGAAGAAGACTGCTACTCCCCGCTCTGAAAGCGATTTCAGAGCTTTGGTCATGCTTACATTGAAGGGCAGGGAGAGGTCATCATCGCCGACCCAGGCTTCAAAAAAGTCCCCCAAAATATAGAGAGCTTGAGTTTCTGGGGCGTGCTCTTTGATGAAGCGGTGAAACAAGTTTGCCGGGACAGGGCGTTCCGGCGTCAGATGAAGGTCGGAAATAAAAAGAAGATGAGGTGGTTGCATCAGGTTGAACACGGCAGCGGATGCTGACGCTGATTCAGCTCCGCTGGCGTGGTTTTCAAGACTCAGTCTTCGAGGATTTCAGCGCGCTCGATGACGACATTTTCAACCGGTACGTCTTGGTGGCCATTCCGCATGCCGGTGCGAACTTTGCGGATGCGGTCGACCACGTCCTGGCCTTCACTTACTTTGCCGAATACGCAATAGCCAAAGCTTTGCGCATTGGCAGCGCGAAAATCGAGAAATGCGTTGTCGCCGACGTTAATAAAAAACTGACTGCTGGCCGAATGCGGGTCGGGGGTACGCGCCATCGCAACGCTGTAGGCGACATTCTTGAGCCCATTCTGTGCCTCATTCTGGATCGGCGCGCGAGTTGGTTTCTGATCCATTTCGGCGTTGAAGCCGCCGCCCTGAATCATGAAGCCATCGATAACGCGATGAAAAATGGTGCCGTCATAGTGACCATCTTTTGCGTATTGGAGAAAGTTTGCTACGGTTTCCGGTGCGGCTTTGGCGTCAAGTTCCAATGTGATTGGACCGAAGTTGGTGTGCAGTTTGACCATTTTGACCTTTCGTTTAGCGGTTGCGGCGGGTTTGTTGGAGGCGGCGCTGACCAGGCTTGCCCAAGGAGCGGCGAGTGCCAGCAATAAAATGCTGCGTCGATTCGAATTCATCGTTTTCCTCAACGTTGTGCGAGATTGCCGGAGGTGGGGGCGGCTTGTGAATTTTCCAGCGCAATGCGCCATTTTCCTTCTTCCATACGCCAATAAATGCGTTTTCTGGACAGGCTGGAAAGGGTGTCGCTGCTGTAGTTCTGGGTGAATTCGGTATAGGCCATCTCGCCACCTGGGTACAGGAAAAGACTGAAATCGCTCAGACTTAATCGAATCCAGTTCTTGTTCAGGATGTTCCGGCGCTTGCTAAGGGCCCATGCGGAGTTGCCACCCGCTGTTATGGCGTCATTGTAATGTCGCATGAATTGATCTGGATTGCGGGATTCCCAATCGCTTGCCCAGGCATGCAGTTGCGACAGTAATTCGTCGCGACTCTGTTGCCATTCTTCACGCGTTACCCAATCTGTTCGGTCAGTGATGATCACCGGGGTGGAGCCCACCGTGATCCAGCGGGAGAGTTCCTTCAGATCCGGGTTAGCCACAACAACGCAGCCATCGCTTGAACGTGGCGGCCGGCTGTAAGTGTTGGAGGGGACGCCATGCAACCAGATGCCGTGGCCACCGCGTTTTTGCACTTGATCCCATTCATTCGGGTAATCCAGGGGAAAGGCGCCATCGCCATAGAGATCGGCCAGTCCTGCCCGGGGAAGTTGCTGGACGATTCGATAAACACCCATCGGTGTGCGTTTGTCACCTTCTTTGCGCTTGTCCGTGCCATTTTTGCCTATGGTCATGTAGAAGTCGGCTTTGAGTCGCGGTTCGCCATCGACGTTTTCAAACAAATAGAGCCGGGCGCGCGAGGTGTCCGCGAGGAGGGCAAATTTCTGTTTCGGCGCGAGTTGCAGAATCTGCCGTGGCAAAGCCTCCGGACCGGGTTGGTCGATATATCGCATGAGGCGAACTCGTGCTTCGTCGCGGAGGTCGTCGAGCGAGTTGTTCGGCGCTTTGGCGACAGCGCCAAGTCCGGCCAATGGCCGGGCGCGCGCCATCAAAAGGTCACCACGAATCAGGTGCGCCAATTTGAAATCAGGACGCAGTGCGATGGCTCGATTGACTTCCTTGAGTGCGTCGTCCAATCGACTGGAGCGGATGTCTTGCAGGGCTTTGGAGATCAGCGAGTCAGGCGATGCCAGGCTTGGTAAAGCGAGGAATCGACCTGTCTCTGCGGAGGCAAGCAGGATCGTCGGTGCTTTCGCGATTTCACTCGCCAGCACAGGATTTATGCCCATCCAGCCAAGTAAGCTGGCCGCCAGGAGTGTGTTCAGTAAGGTGTGAACAAAGCTTTTAAGGGATTGGCTCATCGTTCTTCGATGATTTTCCAGTTCGATCCTTCACGCTTCAAAGTCATGTTTTTATTAGAAGAATCTTTGAGGGTGTTGGACTCGTAGTGCTGTAAAAAGCGGATTTTCGCTGAATTGCCTTTGATCGTTACTTTTAATTGGTCGATTGAAATCTTGATGTATTCGGGGCGGGTGATGCGCATTCGGCGTTCTTCGGACCAAGCGGTGAAATCTGTGTCGCCGGGCGTTTTGAATTGAGCGCTATAGAAATCAAGATAGGCATCGGCATTGCGCGCTCCCCAAGCTTCCGCCCAAGCGCGAACAACACGTTCGACTTGAGCTTTGGGCTCAACAACGTCTTGTTTTGCTGTGGCGGGTTTTTTGCCTGGATTTTTCGCTTTCGTGTCTTGTTGCGGCGTGGCATCCTGCGCCAGCTTGGCTGGTTTGCTGAGGGCCGCGTCGGCGACTTTGATCGGTTCTTGCGGGCGTGGCGTCGGGCTGAAAAGATCGCGAATCAGTGCAAGCTTGGTCTGTGCGGAGGTGTTGGATTTGTCGAGTTCCAGTGCTTTGTCATAGGCTTGGGAAGCCATTTTGGCGTAAATGTCACCCAGGTTTTCGTGTGCAGTGGCGTAGCTGGGATGGGTGCGGATTGCCATTTCAAGGCTCTGTTTTGCGCGCTCATAGTCTGCTTGTGCCGCATAAAGCACAGCAAGATTGTTGTAGGGCTCGGGTAATTCCGGGTAATCCTCTGTCAGTCCGGTAAATACCTTGATCGCATCGGCATAGCGATTCAATTCGGTCAGCACCAGTCCCTTGAGAAACCGCCCTTGAGCGTCCTTGGGATTGGAATTCAGAAAGCTGTTCACTTTTTCAAGCGCGGCCTGATTGTTGCCTTGCCGAAAAGCTTGATTGGCATCTTGAACAGTAGGTGTGACAGCAAAAGCCAGGCTGGGAATGAGTGCAAAGAGGAAAGCGAGGGAGAAACGGGAGAGAGTCATGTGTGCTATTCTTTTCGGCGGTTTTGCGTTGGTTCATGGCAGATGTGCCGGGGCCCGCGAATTCTAGCCTTCGTGCGGCGCATCTCAAAGTAATCGCGTGCTGTGCCGCGCATGGCGCGTTTTTAACTGTCGCATTTTCCGCCGGTTTTTTTTCTTTGAGTTTTCCTTCGATTGTTGTCGTAACTTTCAAGCGCCATGAGCCAGCACGCCCCTGTTATAAATACCAATACGCCCGTTCAGCATTTCATCCGCTCAATCATTGAAGCCGATCTTAAAAGCGGCAAGCATCGCTGCATTGCTACCCGTTTTCCGCCGGAACCAAATGGTTACCTGCATGTGGGCCATGCCAAGTCGATCTGTCTTAATTTTGGTTTGGCGGAGGATTATCAGGGGGGGTGCAACCTTCGCTTCGACGATACCAATCCGGAGAAAGAAAGCGAGGAATACGCGCTAGCTATTCAGGAGGATGTCCGTTGGCTGGGCTTCCAGTGGAATGGTGCGGTGCGCTGGGCTTCCGATTATTTTCAGGCTTTGTATGATTTTGCCGAAGCCTTGATCGAAAAAGGCTTGGCTTATGTCGATGATCTGACGCCGGAGGCGATGCGTGAATATCGCGGAACCTTGACTCAGGCGGGCCGCGACAGCCCTTATCGGGAACGTTCCGTGGCAGAAAACCTGGATTTGTTCCGGCGCATGAAAGCGGGTGAGTACCCGGATGGGGCGAAAACCTTGCGCGTCAAGATCGATATGGCTTCTCCCAATATCAATATGCGCGACCCGGTGATTTATCGGATCAAGCGCGCCCACCATATTCGCACTGGCGATACCTGGGTGATCTACCCGATGTATGACTACACTCATTGCATTTCCGATGCATTGGAAAACATCACCCACTCGCTCTGCACACTCGAGTTCGAAGACCATCGTCCGCTCTACGATTGGGTGCTGGACCAGTTGCCGGTGCCTTCTCATCCGCAGCAAATCGAATTTTCCCGACTTGAATTGCATTACACCGTCACCAGCAAGCGCAAGCTTAACCAACTCGTCACGCAAGGTCTGGTTTCGGGTTGGGATGACCCCCGCATGCCCACCATTCATGGCATGCGTCGGCGTGGATATACGCCGGAAGGAATTCGTGAATTTACCCGCCGTATCGGGATTTCAAAGTCAGAAAACGTCATCGACATGGCGGTGCTGGAAGGCTGCATTCGTGAAGATCTGGAAGCTAAAGCGCCACGCGTGATGGCGGTCGTGCATCCGCTCAAGGTGGTGCTGACGAATTATCAGGATGGCGTTACTGCAAGCCGAAGCGCGGGTTTTCATCCGAATCATCCGGAATTCGGCGAACGTGATGTGCCTATTGGCAGAGAGATCTGGGTTGAACAAGACGATTTTTCCGCTGACCCGCCTGTAGGTTGGCAGCGTTTGACTCCCGGTGGTGAAGTCCGTTTGCGCTATTCCTATGTCATCAAGTGCGATGAGGTGGTGAAAGATGCCGCCGGCAAGGTGGTTGAGCTCCGTTGCAGCATCGATCACGACACGCTCGGCAAAAATCCACAAGGTCGCAAAGTGAAGGGGGTTATTCACTGGGTTTCAGCCGAACACGCCAAACCCGTCGAAACGCGTCTATATGAACGCTTGTTTACTGACCCTGAACCCGATGGCCACAAGGATCGCGATTTCCTGACCTTCCTGAATCCGGATTCTCTACAAATTGCGCAAGGCTGGATCGAGTCTTGTATTCAGGATGCGGCCCCGGAGACACGCTATCAATTTGAGCGCCTGGGCTATTTTTGCGCCGATCGTTTCGATCATAAACCGGGCGAAAGATTGGTCTTCAACCGCGCGGTTGGGCTAAAGGATGTCTGGTCAAGCGGGCCGGGAAACAAGGGGCAAGTCTGATGCTCACGCTGCATAACTCGCTGAGTCGCAAAAAAGAAGTCTTTACCCCGATTATCCCCGGTCAGGTGGGCATGTACGTTTGCGGCATGACTGTTTACGACTACTGTCATTTAGGCCACGCGCGCGTGCTGGTGGTGTTCGATGTAGTGACGCGGTGGTTGCGTGCATCTGGTTATCAAGTCACATATGTGCGCAACATCACTGATATCGATGACAAGATCATCAAACGGGCACAGGACAATGGTGAACCTTTTACCGCATTGACCGACCGTTTCATTCGCGCGATGCATGAAGATAGCGCCGCGTTGGGGGTGTTACCGCCAGATCATGAGCCGCGCGCGACCGAGTACGTCGGCAACATGCTGAACATGATTCAAGGGTTGATCGAACGCGGTCATGCCTACCCGGCAGCAAATGGCGATGTTTACTACGCGGTGCAAAGCTTTGCCAATTACGGTCAGCTTTCCGGAAAATCACTGGAGGACTTGCGCGCGGGTGAACGTGTCGAGGTTGATCCAAACAAGCGCGACCCGATGGATTTTGTCCTTTGGAAAGCGGTCAAGCCTGGCGAGCCATCCTGGCCCTCGCCATGGGGCGCGGGCCGGCCGGGGTGGCATATCGAATGCTCCGCGATGGGGTCCGATTTGCTCGGTAAGCATTTCGATATTCACGGCGGTGGTCAGGATCTGCAGTTTCCGCACCATGAAAACGAGATCGCACAATCCGAAGGCGCGCACGACTGCAAATTCGTCAATTACTGGTTGCACAACGGTTTTGTGCGCGTCGATGAAGAGAAGATGTCGAAGAGTCTGGGCAACTTCTTCACGATTCGCGAAGTGCTGCAAAAATATGACGCCGAAGTGGTGCGCTTTTTTATTTTGCGCGCGCATTACCGCAGCCCGTTGAACTATTCGGACCAGCATCTGGATGACGCGCGAGCTGCGTTGACACGTCTTTACACCGCGTTGCGTGGTTTCGATGCGGTGGCAGCGGCGCCGGATTGGAATAATGCCTATGCAACGCGTTTCAAATCGGCAATGGATGATGACTTCAATACGCCAGAAGCATTAGCGGTGTTGTTCGATGTGGCTTCAGAAGTAAATAGACTGCGTCATGCCGAGCCGGAGAAGGCGGCGCTAATGGCCGGATTGCTGAAATCGCTGGCGAGCGTATTGGGTTTGCTGGAGCGGGATCCGGAACAATTCATGCAGGCAGGAGTGATCTCTGAAGTCGGTAATGGTTTTGATGCCGAGCATATCGAGATGCTGATTGCAGAGCGCCTGGCTGCGCGCAAGATGAAAGATTTCAAGCGTTCTGATGCTATTCGCGATGAACTCAAGGCGGCTGGCGTGATTCTGGAGGACGGTCCGCAAGGAACACTTTGGCGGCGCGAGTAATCTTTGCGGATGATCTGCGTAA
This sequence comes from Betaproteobacteria bacterium, assembly GCA_020049415.1. Taxonomy (GTDB): domain Bacteria; phylum Pseudomonadota; class Gammaproteobacteria; order Burkholderiales; family Thiobacillaceae; genus PFJX01. The sequence continues at coordinate 7,009 of JAIFKV010000185.1, read as the reverse complement.
CAATAGGGGCGAAAAAAAACGGCTGCATCCGCAGCCGTTTTTTATTGATACGAACCTGATTACTGAGCAGCCGGGGCCGGAACAGTAGGCATCGGGAACGGGAAGGCGAAGGGTTGACCAGCGGCGGGAACTTGGAACATCTGGGTCAAAGCGTTCAGATCGAACGGGTTGACGACAGGCGCACCAGGAGCGCCCCACGGTGTGGCGGCGGCGGCGGTCGGAACGGCCACCGGAGCAGCATAGCCGGTAGCGGGGTTCAAAAAGCCTTTCCACGTTTCGCCATAGGAACCAGGATTCATGGAGGTGCCCAACCAGCCCATGTACAGGTTGGGGTTGACCGGCGCGGTCATCAACTGCAGTGCGCGGGGGTCAAGGGGGGACATCATCCACTTCACGTACAAATTGGGGTTAACCGTATTCAACAGCATGGACATAACTTTCGGGTCCAGCGGCGACATCGCCCAACGCATCAGCTTGCCCGGGTCAGACAGTTGGGTCAGCAGCGCGGTGTAGAAGTTGGGGTCCAGCGTAGCGGCCAGCCATTTCGTGTAAACATTGGGGTCAGCAAAAGCGGCCAGATTGGAATAAACGCCAGGTTGAGTCATGGAGTTTGCCATGTTCAGCCAGTTACCCGGGTCCATCATGTTGTTGCCCATGGCGGTGTAAAAACTGGGTTCGGTAACAGCGTTCATGAAAGGAACGAAAACTTTCGGGTCTTTGTAGGCAGACAAGTTTTGCGTCATGTCGGTCATACGGGCCAGCCAAGCTTCAGGGGTCTGGGGGACTTGCTTGACGGCGGGAGCAGCAGCATCCTGGGCGAAAGCGGCAGGGGCGGCACATACCAACAGGGCGGCAACGAGGGACTTCAATTTCATTTTTGATCTCCTTGGGGGTTGGATGGAACTGGACTTGGTAAGCACTGATTCAGTGAAAACAGAATATAGGGGTATGCTTATTTAGGCAAAAGCACATGTAACATCCGCGTATGTGCCTTCAGACTGCGTTGCGATTTCGCTACTTCTTGCGTCCATGACTTCCGATACTTCAACTTCACAAAATGGCGGCATCCGCCTTGGCGCGCTGGGCTGGTCCAACCCGGCATGGCTTGATTTTTTTTACCCTGCGGATATGCCGGAAGAGTGGCGGCTGACTTACTTCAATACCCAGTTCGGCTGCGTCTTTCTGGATGCCGTGACCTGGCAACAGGCCAGTTCTGAGCAGAGAACGCAGTGGAATACCGATACGCATCAGGAATTTGTTTTTTTGCTGGAGGACGATTCGTTATCGCCGCCGCCGCTTGAATTGGCTGGCAAGGCTTTAACACTGCGTTCGGACGATGCCCGTCTGGTGTGGTTTACACGCGATACGTCGCTTAAGGACTTGGCAGCGGTGCTGTCGACCCATGTCGATTTGACGCCGCGATTTCTGATCAGCCAAGATGGCGACCTCGGACAGTTGGATCGTGTTGCGACCCTGCTCGAAGTCATGGGAATGTGATGTCGGCAAGCCCTGATAGAATCCCTGTGGCATGATCAAACCAAACAACAACCGAATATCTTCTTTATCCAGTGTCTGACAATCTGATTGAAATCCGCGATCTTTCTTTTGCTTATGGGCGGAAGCTCGTGCTCAAAGGGATCAACCTGACCGCGCATCGCGGTCAGGTGATTGCCATCATGGGTAATTCAGGTTGCGGAAAGACGACGTTGTTGCGTCTTATCGGCGGTGCGCTTAAACCGACCAGCGGCAGTCTGCTGGTTGATGGTGTCGATATCGGGCGGCTTGATCAGGATGCGTTGTATCGACTGCGTCGGCGCATGGGGATGCTGTTTCAGTTTGGCGCGTTGTTTACCGACATGTCGGTGTTCGAGAATGTGGCGTTTCAACTGCGCGAACATACCGACTTGCCAGAAGAGATGATTCGCGATCTGGTGTTCATGAAGTTGAACGCGGTCGGTTTGCGCGGCGCCCACGAATTGATGCCCTCTGAATTATCCGGTGGCATGGCGCGGCGGGTGGCATTGGCGAGATCCATTGCGTTGGATCCGATGTTGATTATCTATGACGAACCATTTGCCGGCCTCGACCCTATTTCTCTCGGGGTTACCGGAAATCTGATTCGTCGGCTTACCGATACGCTCGGAATGACCTCGATCGTGGTGACGCATGATGTACAGGAATCGTTGAAGATGGTTGACTATGTCTACTTTGTCTCCGAGGGTGTGATCGTGGCGCAGGGAACGCCCGCCGAGATCAAAGCCTCGGATTTGCCTTACGTGCATCAATTTGTGCATGGAGAAGAAAATGGTCCGGTGCCATTTCACTATCCAGCACCCGATTACGCACTCGACCTGGGGTTGGCGGCATGATCGAAGCTTTGATTGAAAATGTGCGTGGCATCGGTCGCCGCACCATTGACCGGGTCTGGCGGATGGGGGTGGCGGCGCATTTCTTTGTGCTGGTTTTCTTGCATTCCGGGCCGAGTTTCAGGCGCTTTCACTTGATAATTCGCGAGATTTTCAGCGCCGGCGTGCTGTCGCTGATCATCATTCTGGTGTCTGGTTTGTTTGTGGGCATGGTGCTGGGTTTGCAGGGCTACGAGACATTGCAGACTTATGGCGCCGAGGAATCTTTGGGGGTGCTGGTTTCGCTCTCGTTGGTACGCGAGCTCGGGCCGGTAGTGGCGGCTTTGCTGTTTGCCAGTCGCGCGGGCTCAGCGATTACGGCTGAAATCGGATTGATGAAGGCGACCGAGCAGATTGCCGCGATGGAGATGATGGCGGTGGATCCAATCGCGCGGGTAGTAGCGCCGCGTTTCTGGGGCGCGGTTATTTCCATGCCTTTGCTGGCCGCCTTGTTTTCCGCGATGGGCGTATTGGGTGGCTACCTGGTCGGGGTTGTATTGATCGGTGTCGATGCCGGTTCTTTCTGGTCACAAATGCAAGCGGCTGTCGACTTCAAAGAGGATGTTCTGAATGGTGTCATCAAGAGCGTTGTATTCGGTGTCGCCATCACCATCATCGCGTTGTTCGAGGGCTATGACGCCCCGCCCACCGCCGAGGGTGTCTCTCGCGCCACCACGCGTACCGTAGTGACTTCGTCCCTGGCCATCTTGGGCCTGGATTTTGTTCTGACCGCATTCATGTTCCGTGGAGTCTGATCCATGCAGCGCGCAACACTTGATCTCTGGGTAGGTATTTTCGTCGTGGCGGGTATTGTCGCCGTTCTTTTTCTGGCTTTGAAAGTCGGCAATCTGGGCGGATTCGACAACAGCGAGACTTATGAAATAAGGGCCTCTTTTCAAAATATTGGCGGCCTGAAAGCCCGCGCGCCTGTTAAAAGCGCGGGCGTGGTCGTTGGCCGGGTCGCAGAAATCGGTTTTGACTCCAAATCTTATGAAGCCAGCGTGACGCTCAAATTGGATGCACGTTATCCTTTTCCCAGAGACTCCAGTGCTTCCATCATGACGTCTGGCCTGTTGGGCGAGCAGTACATCTCGCTGGATGCCGGAGGCGAGGAAAAAATGCTGGTCAACGGCGATACGTTGAAGATTACCCAGGGTGCGGTGGTATTGGAGAACCTGATTGGACAGTTTCTTTATAACAAGAACGATAGCCAAACCGATTCAGCTGAGCCGGTGCAATGAACGATTGCTCAAGCTGATTGACTAATTCAACAAATATTTATCATGAGGTAACAGCAATGAATCGAATCCTGCAATTAGTATCCGCCTGTCTGTTGGCGGTAAGTTTTAGCGCGGTGGCAGAAATCGTTCCGCCCGATGTTTTGGCCAAGAACACCACCAATGATGTGCTGCGTATCGTCAAGCAGGACAAGGAAATCAAGAGTGGAAACAACCAGAAGATTCTTGGTCTGGTGGAACAGGTCATTCTGCCGAATTTTGATTTTCAACAGATGACCCGGCTTGCGGTTGGGCAGAATTGGCGAAAAGCGACACCGGAGCAACAAGCCGGTTTGGTCAATGAGTTCCGTACCATGCTGGTGCGGACTTACTCCGCTTCATTGAGCAGCGTGACCGATTATCAAATTGAGTTCAAACCATTGAAAGCGGCTGCGTCTGCAACCGATGTCACCGTCAACACCCAGGTCAGCAAGCCCGGTGCGCCGCCGATACCGATCGATTACCGAATGGAAAAGCAAGCTGACGGATGGAAGGTCTACGATGTGTTGGTCGATAACGTCAGCATGGTTACCGTGTATCGCAACTCCTTCAATTCAGAAGTCCGCAAGGGGGGCGTTGAAGGCTTGTTGGCGGCCTTGTCGCGGCGGAATAGTCCGGTTTCGACCAAAGAGGCGAAAAAATAATGCGTGTCGAAGCGGGGGTAGGGATATTGGAGGGTGACATGGTCCTCGATAGCGCCACCCGTTTGCTTGCCGAGGGTGAAGCAGCAATCGACGCTGGCGCCAAGGCTTTCGACCTGAGCGGAGTCGGTCGGCTCGATTCTTCCGCGCTCAGTTTGCTGCTGGCTTTCAAGCGCCGTGCAGCTGCAAATGCCTTGCAGTTTCGTAATGTCCCGGAAAGCCTGAGCAGTTTGGCTCGGCTTTACGGTATCGACGATCAGTTCTGATTTTTCCCGTTTAGTCGTTTCCCATTCATGAGTCCCGCTGTCCGCCTGCGCGGTCTGGAGAAGCGTTTTCCACGGGTGCATGCCTTGCGCGGTATCGATCTCGATATCGAACAAGGCGAGTTTTTCGGCCTGCTCGGTCCGAATGGCGCGGGCAAGACCACACTGATCAGCATCCTCGCCGGGTTGACTCGTGCATCGGCGGGTTCGGCTTCGATCATGGGCTTCGATGTCACCGCGCAATACCGCGAAGCGCGTCGCGCGCTCGGTGTGGTGCCGCAGGAACTCGTTTACGACCCGTTCTTCACCGTGCGTGAAACCTTGCGACTGCAATCCGGGTACTTCGGTCTGCGACGCAACGACGATTGGATCGACGAACTACTGACCCACCTTGGTCTCACCGACAAAGCTGACGTTTACACCCGTCTGCTCTCCGGTGGCATGAAGCGGCGGGTGCTGGTGGCGCAAGCACTGGTGCACAAACCGCCGGTGATCGTGCTTGATGAACCGACCGCTGGCGTCGATGTGGAGTTGCGCCAATCGCTATGGAACTTCATTCGCCGCTTCAATCGTGACGGCCACACTATCGTCCTGACCACCCATTATCTGGAAGAGGCCGAGATGCTGTGCGAGCGCGTGGCGATGCTGCGCGATGGCCGCATTGTCGCGCTCGATAGCACTGCAAATCTGCTCCATGCCGGCGCTGAACGACGTTTGTTGCTGGACCTCGATGCGCCTGAATTGCCCGAGTTTCTGCGCCCGCGTCTGAAGGGCCGCGAAGGTGATCGCTACGTCCTTGACCTGCCCGATTTCGGTGATCTGGAAGGTATCTTGGCGAAGTTGCGCGAGGCGGGGGTGGTCATTCGCGATCTGGCTTTGCGCCAGGCCGATCTGGAAGAGGTGTTCCTCAACGTCATGCACGACACCGGCAAGGGGCGGGCGTCATGAGGAGTCCGCCATGAGCGGTTTTCGCACCCTGCTGTACAAGGAAATTCTGCGTTTCTGGAAGGTGATGGTGCAAACCGTCGGCGCGCCGGTGCTGACCGCGTTACTGTATTTGCTGATTTTCTCGCATGTGCTGGAAGACCATGTCCAGGTTTATCCAGGGGTGTCCTACACCGCTTTTTTGATGCCTGGTCTGATCATGATGTCGGTGTTGCAGAACACATTTGCCAACTCCTCGTCATCGCTGATTCAATCGAAAATCACCGGCAACATCGTCTTCGTATTGCTGCCGCCGCTTTCCTATCTGGAGTTTTTTCTGGCCTATTTGTTTGCGGCGCTGATCCGCGGCTTCACTGTCGGTCTTGGCGTGTTGCTGGTTGGCCTGTTTTTCGCGGATATCGAAATGCGCCATCCGTTCTGGATTCTGGCATTTGCCCTGACTTCGGGCGCGGTGTTTGCCTGTATGGGCATCATTGCCGGCATCTGGGCAACGCAGTACGACAACCTGGCCGCCGTGCAGAACTTCATCATCATGCCACTGACTTTTTTGTCCGGCGTGTTCTATTCCATTCATTCGCTGCCGCCGTTCTGGCAAAGCGTGTCGCACTTCAACCCGGTTTTCTACATGATTGACGGTTTTCGCTACGGTTTCTTCGGCCATGGCGATGTCAATCCGTGGCTCGGGTTGGGGGTGGTGATGCCGTTTGTCATATTGCTGGCCGGTGTTACTTTGAAGCTGCTGAAGTCGGGCTATAAACTCCGCCACTAATTTTTTCAGGATATTTCACATGATCAGTTCACAACAGTTGCAGGGCTGGATACAAGCCGGTCTGGCTTGCGAGCACATCGAGGTTCGCGGCGATGACGGCCAGCATTTTGAAGCGCTGGTGGTCAGCCCCGCGTTTCTCGGCAAGTCGCCGGTGGCGCGCCAACAGATGGTTTACAAGACCCTGGGTGACAAGATGCATGCCGAAATTCATGCTTTGTCGATGAAAACGCTGACCCCGGAAGAATGGGCGGCCAAGCATGGATAAGCTCGTTGTAGTCGGCGGTGGCCGGCTGACCGGGGAGGTCGTGATTTCCGGCGCAAAAAATGCCGCGTTGCCGATTTTGTGCGCCAGCCTGCTCAGCGCCGAGCCGCTCAGATTGACCAACGTGCCCAAGTTGAATGACATCGGCACGATGTTGAAGCTGCTCATCCAGATGGGCGTCAAGGTCGAGCGTGACGATGACGGGATCAACAGCAGCCTTACCCTGGATGCCAGTGGGCTGAACAATCCGCTCGCGCCCTACGAAATGGTCAAGACCATGCGCGCCTCGATCCTGGTGCTGGGGCCGTTGGTCGCGCGTTGCGGCGAAGCCCGCGTCTCGCTGCCCGGCGGTTGTGCCATCGGCGCGCGACCGGTCGATCAGCACATCAAGGGGTTGCAGTCGATGGGCGCGGAAATTGGCGTCGATCATGGCTATGTTGTCGCCAA
>JAIFKV010000063.1 GCA_020049415.1 Betaproteobacteria bacterium | reverse complement strand
ACCGAGGCGAAGACGACGATGGAAATGGCCGTGGTCGGTCCGGAAACCAAATGCCAACTGGAGCCGAACAGCGCGGCAATGATGGTCGGCACCATCGCCGCGTAGATGCCGTACTCCGGCGGCAAGCCGGCGATGGTGGCAAAGGCGACCGCTTGCGGCAGAACGATCAGTGCGCCAGTCAGACCGGCGATGCCGTCGGCCTTCATGCTGGTTCGGTTGACCCGGTGCTGCCATTTCAGGAAGGGCAAAAACTGGTACAGCCAGAGATTGCAGGCGAGGAAGTTGTCGAAGCGTTCGTGTTTCAGGAAAGACATTTCTTGTCCAGACATTCAAGGTAAGCCAGAGCATCCGGCGGCTGGTTATTGCGTTGCGCCTGCCAGATCATTTCCGCCAGGCAATCCATCACCGCGTGCTGCGCAGCGTGTTCGTCGCCCAGCTTTTCGGCAAGCGCGAGATAACGCGTTTTGATGCCAACTGGTTGGTCAATAGAGCGTTGCTCGCTGATCGACAGGTGCATCGAGAGGTGCAGAAAAGGATTCGTTTCGCCCATTTCAGGTCGCCATTCCTGTTGTTGGTAACGCTCCGGCTGCGCCAGGATGGCGTGGTATTCGGGGTGGCGGGTGATGTGTTCGACGGCGATTTTCTCCAGATCGGTGAGTTCTTGCCGGGCGTTGAATTTCTGCCAGGCGCCGAAGAAGAAATCGCGTACTTGGTCGCGGGAGGGGTTGAACATGACGAGTCAGTATTATTCGTTGAAATGCAGCGCTGAAAGTGGATTTGAAATGCACAAACAATCCTGCTCGTCGCCATCTTTCAATCTGGATTTCAGATGGCGAAGTGGCGCATGAAAGTGCGCAGTTTCCTCTTGGGACCTTTGATGTCAAGCCGGGGATTGCGCTGAGCTTGCGCCAATGTCGGATTCAGCAATTTGAAGGGCCGTGTCGCTCTCCCGCCCGCGCCTCGATCTCGAACACATTATCCATATAGGGGTTTTTACCCCGCCCCCAGGCCAGCAGACTCGCCAGCGGGTAGGCAATCAGAAACAAGCCGCCCCAGCGTTCGTATTGCGCGACATGGACGCGTTCATGTCGACGGGTTTGAGCGAGCAAGACAGGAGAACACGCCAGCACGACATGGCCAAAAGTAATCGCCGCGACCGGACCGGAGAACGGCAAGCGCCGCGACAGCAGCCAGCCGGGCAAGCCACCGGCGATCTCCAGTACACCGCTATGCCAGCGTGCCTGACCACGTCCGACGAGAACGGGGAAAGCCAGCAACAGACCCACCAGACTGGCCGGTGCGGCCCACACATAAACCAGCTGGAGGCGTTTCATAGCTGAGCGGATTTGAAGCTATTGCACACCGCGGGATCACCGCTTTCTAAACCGCGCTTGAACCAGCGCACGCGCTGCGCCGAACTGCCATGCGTAAAGCTGTCCGGCACGACATGGCCGCCGGACTGTTGTTGCAAACGGTCATCACCGATGGCGGTGGCGGCGTTCAGACCCTCATCGATATCGCCCGCTTCCAGAACTTGTCGGCTGCGGTCGGCGTGATGCGCCCAGATGCCGGCAAAGCAATCGGCTTGCAGTTCCAGCTTTACCGACAACTGGTTGGCGCGAACCGCATCGCTCCGCTGCCGCTCGGCCTGCACCTGCCCGGAGATACCGAGCAGATTCTGCACATGATGGCCAACTTCATGCCCGATGACATAGGCCTGCGCGAAATCACCCGGCGCGCCAAAACGGCTGCCCAATTCCTTGAAGAAGGTCAGGTCGATATAAACCTTGCGGTCGCCCGGGCAATAGAACGGCCCGGATGCCGACTGGCCCATGCCGCAAGCGGTGTCTGTGGAGCCGGAGAAAAGGACCAGTTTGGGGTCTTCGTAAGTCTTGCCGGATTGGGCGAACAGGGTGCGCCAAGTATCTTCCGTATCGCCGAGCACATGGCTGACAAAGCGCGCGGCCGTGTCTTCGGCCGGGGGCGGCGGAGCGCTTTGCTGTTGGGTGGTTGGCGGGTTGGGATCGCCGGCCAGGTTGAATACGACACTGGGGTCTACCCCCAGCAACATCGCCACTACCGCGATGACTACGGTGCCCAGGCCGATACTGCGCCCACCCAGACGTCTGCCACCGCCCCCCTGGTCGCGACGATCTTCAACATTTTCGCTGGCGCGACTGCGATTCCACCGCATGGCTTACTCCAACTTGATCAATATTAATTAGATACTCAGAGCAGGATTTGTATGCGGATAGACGCTTGCGCGCAAGCGCGAGATTGCATCAGTCGGTGTCCAACCCTCACCGAGAGTTAAAACATGCGCGCTTTCTTCCGGGCTGAACGCTTCCAGATTGGCGAGTTGCGAGGCAAGCACGGCATGATTGGCTTCCGATGCGTCTTTGCCGCTTTGCTGGCGTTGCGCGATGCGCGCTTGCAATACTTCGGAAGGCGCTGCCACCGATACGATTTGCCAGTTGACGCCCATTTCTTCCGCTAACGCCTGAAATGGCGCGCGCCAAGTGCGATGAATGAAGGTGGCATCAACGATGCAGAGAAACCCAGCGGCCAACACCTTGCGAGCGTCTTCAAGCAAGGCGGCGAGGGTGCGCGCGCTGGCATCCTGGGTGTAAATGCCGCCAGGAATGACGGCGCTGTCCTGCAGCGGTTTCAAACCGAACAGGCGTTTGCGGGTGACATCCGAGCGCAACCGAATTGAGCCGATTTGTTCGAGCAAGTGTTGCGAGAGCCAGGTTTTTCCTGCGCCGGATACGCCATGCATCAGCACCAGCGCTGGCTGGCGGTCGTGCGCCAGGCGATCGGCGAGGTGTAAATAGGTCAGTGTTTCGCTGAAGTCGGGCAGCTTGGCTTGAGCATTCGCTGATGTCTCAGATGTGGCTTTGGCGGTTGCCAATATTGCCGCTACCTTGGCGCGCACAATCGCCCGGTAAACCTGGTAATAGGGCAGGGCGGCAAGGCCGGCGATATCGCCGGTGCTGTCCAGATAGCGGTTGAGTAAACGCCAGGCCAGGTCGCTACGGCCACGATGACGCAAGTCCATCGACAGAAATGAAATTTCGTTGATGACATCGATATGGCGCAGCGCCGGATTGAATTCGAGTGCATCGAAAATGAGCGGTTGCTGGTCTACCCAGGCGATATTGCCCAGATGCAGGTCGCCGTGGCATTCACGAATAAATCCATTGAGCTTGCGCCCGGCAAAGTGAGTGGCAAGGCGCTCGCCTTCGGCTTCACTCCAGGCTTGGAGTCGGTTGATCAGCCGATTGATCGAGTCAACATTGGATAAGTGCAGCAAGGCGCGCAGCTCGGCAAAGTTCAGCAGAACCGGCTCGCGCACCGATTCAGGCCGCCCGTAAAGGGATTCGGCCGGCGCGATAGCGATCTCGGCGTGAAACGCGGCGATCTGATCGGCGATAGCGTCGATTTGATCAGTCGTGATTTCCGCTTCCCGATCCAGCGTCGCGTCAGCCGGGAAAGCACGCATTTTGACCGCCCACTCCAGTACCGGCCCGCTTGCATCCATCAATGGGTTTTCCGGCGTGCCGGCAATGGCGACGACATCGAGATAAATATTCGCTGCCAGTCTGCGATTCAGACGGATCTCTTCAGTGCAGAAGTGGTGACGTTTCTCCAGGCTGTTGAAGTCGAGAAAACTCAGTGCGAGCGGTTTTTTGATCTTGTAGGCATAGTCGCCAGCCAGAATGACCCAGGAAATATGTGTTTCGATCAGCCGTGGCGCAGCGGCTGAATGTGGGTAGGCAGTGGGGTGCAGCAGGCCGGCGATAAGTGGATTCATGCCGCGTCGGACGATGTCATTGAGGTGAAGCAAGGGGTCATTTTCGGAATGCAACGACGTGATCAATACCGAGTCGGATGCCGATTTTTTCGCCAATGGCATGGTTATGATGCGAATCGACCTGCGCCAGGACGTGGCGTCCGCCCGGCAATTTCAGCGTGTAAAGAAAGTCGGCGCCGCGAAAGGCTTTGCGCTCGACTTCCGCCATCAACAGGCTGTCATCGTCGTGGATGATGTCATCCGGGCGGATCAAGACGTCGACCTTGCAGCCGAGGTCGCACTGCGTGCAACCGCCTTCTTCACTGCAATCACCATCGACGCTGCCTTCGAGTACGCCGAGTTCGATTTCCACCTGGTGGCTGTTGAGTACTTCGCCCGGCAACAAAACGCCCTGCCCGATAAAGTCGGCAACGAAGCGGTTGGCGGGTTGGTGATAAAGGTTGTAGGGGGTGTCCCATTGCTGAATGACGCCCTTGTTCATGACGCCAATGATGTCCGCCATGGCAAAGGCTTCGTGCTGGTCGTGCGTGACCAGCAGGGCGGTGATGGCTTCATGTTTAAGGATGTCGCGCACTTCCAGCGAGAGTTTTTCGCGTAACTCTACATCCAGATTCGAAAACGGTTCATCCAGTAACAGCAAGCGCGGTCGCGGCGCTAACGCTCGCGCCAGCGCAACGCGCTGTTGCTGACCGCCGGAAAGCTGGTGCGGATAGGCTTCCGCTTCATGGCTGAGGCCGACCAGTTCCAGCATCTCGGCAACCCGCAAACGCCGGTCTGGCGCCGGCAGGCCGGTCAGACCGAAGGCGATGTTTTTCTCGACATCGAGATGCGGAAACAGCGCGTAATCCTGGAAGACCAGACCGACGCGGCGCAATTCTGGCGCCAGGATGCGCCCCGGGTAGCTGACGATTTCCGAGCCGATGCGTATTTCGCCGGCGGAGAGTTTTTCAAAGCCGGCAATCAGTCGTAGCGCGGTGGTTTTGCCGCAGCCGGAAGGGCCGAGCAGACAACCGATCTGACCGGGCGAAATCACGAAGGAAATATCGGTCAGAACGGTTTTTGCGCCATACGCCAGGGCGACGTGATCAAGTGCGAGCATCGCTATGTTTTACCAGTAAATAGATTGGCAACAGGCCAACCAGACAGATGGCGACGGCGGGCAGTGCGGCGCGCTCCCACTCGCCTTCCGAGGTCATTTCGAACACGCGCGTGGCTAGCGTGTCCCAGCCGAATGGACGTGTCATCAGTGTGATCGGCAACTCTTTCATGATGTCGACGAACGCCAATGCGGCGGCGGCGAGCAGCGGCGCGCGCAACATCGGCAGATGTACCCGCAGCAACCGGTTCAGGCCGGTTTTGCCGAGCACCTGGGCGGCCTCGTCCATGCTGCGGGTGATGCGGGCCAGACCGGTTTCCACCGGACCGAAGCCGACAGCGAGAAAACGCGCGCAATAAGCCAGCAGCATGACTGCCAATGTGCCGCCCAAAACTTGACCGATCTCCTCGCCGGAATAGTCGCGCCAGGTATCAATCAGCAGGTTGTCGAGACCCGCAACGGGGATATAGAAGCCGACTGCAAGCACCGCGCCAGGCAAGGCGTAGCCGATATTGGCCAGACGCGCGGTGAACTGCATGGCCGGTGTTGGGTTAAGCCGTTGTGTATAGCCCAGCGCCAACGCCAGGCTAACGACCAGTGCTGCGCCGATACTGGCCAGCAACAGCGAGTGCCAGGCGAAATCGATATAACGCAGGTCCAGATCGGTGGCGATGATTTCGCGGGTCCAGACCAGCAATTGCAACATTGGAACCACGAAAGCGAGCAGAAAAATCAGTCCGGCCGCGAGCGTTGCCAGCAATGCATGGCTTCCAGTCAGCTGGATGCGTTGCGCGCCACCACCGCCTCGCGCGGAAGTCGCATAGTTGCGGCGATTGCGTGAGAGCTGTTCAAGCATCACCAGCGCCAGCACAAAGAAAACCAGGATGGTCGCCAACTGGCTGGCGGCGGGCAGCGAGAACATCGAGAACCAGGCTTTGTAAATCGCGGTGGTGAAGGTGTTGTAGTTGAACACCGAAACGGTGCCGAAGTCGGCCAGGGTTTCCATTAACGCCAGAGAAAGCCCGGCAATGATGCCGGGCCGCGCAATAGGTAGGGCGATTTTGAAAAAAGCGCGTCGACGGCTGACGCCGAGCGATTGCGCGGCTTCGAGTAAACGTCGACCTTGGCCTTGAAAGGCGGTGCGCGCCGTCAGGTAAACATAGGGGTAAAGCGCCAGCACCATGACCAGGATGACGCCACCGCGCGAGCGGATCGGAGGCAGCCAGACGATCTCCCAGGTTTCACGCAGCCAGGTCGGTAAGCTGCCAGTGAAGTCGAGCAACCCGATCCAGACAAAAGCAGTGACATAGGCGGGCAGGGCGAGTGGCAACAACAACGCCCAACTGAAGAATTTGCGGCCGGGAAATTCACACGCGGCGGTAAGCCAGGCCAGGCCAGTGCCGAGCAGGGTGACGCCGAGGCCGACCCCGAGCGCCAACCAAAGTGTATTCAACAACAATTCCGGCAAAACATGCTGCCAGAGGTGAGCCCAGATTTCCTGATCCGGATCCAGCATTGCCGAAGCCACCACAGCGATCGGCATCAACGTCAACAAGGCAAGCAGGAGCGCGACCGTCCAAGGGCCCAGGTTGGTCGTTGAAGAGAAAATTAAAAAGGCGCCTTTAACGGGCGCCTTTTTGGCGTCTAACATGCTTTGATATTCTTGCAGAAGAGTGGAATCTGTATTTTAGCCGTGGATGCCGGGTGTTTACTTGAAACCGGCCCGATCCATCAACATCACCGCTTTGGCTTGCAAAGCGCCAGCCTGTGCGACGTTGATCAGATTGGGTTTGAATTGACCCCAGGCGGCAACGGCGGCATCCGGCTTGACCTTGGGATTGGCGGGATATTCCATGTTTACGTCGGCATACAGGTTTTGCGCCTTCTCCGAAGACAGCCATTCAAGCAACTTGATTGCGCCAGCTTCATTCTTTGCATGACGGGCAACGCCAGCACCGGAAATGTTGACATGTACGCCGGCCGATTTGTTTTTGACATTCTGGTTAGGCCAGAAGATCGCCAAGGGCAGGTTCGGCTTCTTCTCCATCAGTCGGCCGTAGTAATAGGTGTTGACGATGGTGGCATCGCACAAACCGGCGGCAACCGCTTCCATGGCTTTTGTGTCGTCGGGGAACGGCGTAGTGGCCAGGTTTGCAACCCAGCCGCGCACAACCTGTTCGGCCTTATCTTCGCCATGTTCGTACATCATCATGCCCACCAGTGACTGGTTGTAGACCTTCTTCGAGGTGCGCAGACATAGACGACCCTTCCAATTAGAACTGGCCAGATCTTCATATGTGCCGAGATCGCTCGGCTTGACCTTGTTCGAGTTGTAGATCACGGTGCGAGCCCGCACAGAGAGGCCAAACCACTCGTTTCCCGGATCACGCAGATGCGCCGGGATATTGGCCATGAGCACTTTTGAATTGATCGGCTTCAATAAATCTTCTTGCGCGGCTTGCCATAGATTGCCGGCATCGACAGTCATGAACAAATCGGCGGGCGTGTTGCGTCCTTCCGCTTTCAAGCGCGCCATCAGCGGGCCTTCTTTATCGGTGATGAATTTCACCTTGACGCCGGTTTCTTTGCTGTAGGCGTCAAACAAGGGTTTGATCAATTGCTCATTGCGGGCCGAATAAACCACAACTTCATCGGCCAGCGCGGTTTGAGCTTGCGCGGAAACAACCAACAGAACACCCAGCAAAGCGGATTGCAGGAACTTCATGAATTAATCTCCAAGGGGAAGGTAAACGACTGTATTACGACCGTGTTGGAGATTCTTCCACGAATGAGAACGGTTATCAAGTTTGAATTGCAAGAGAGCGATTCCCAACTCGCAGCTTATTCAGGGGCGACTGAAAACTCGATTCTGGTGCGCAACTCGCCTTCAAAGAACGCCTCGTAGGCCACTTCATCGGCGCTATGCACAACAGTGAACCCGGTTTGGGGCGCGGGGTCGATGGCAAAAAAACGTAGCCCGGGCGCTTGCATGTGAACCTGCATGCTGACTTGCATGGGGTAATAGCCATCCAGAAAACGGCGCATATACGGACCATTGGTCAGGCTGAAGCGGTTGTTGCCATTGATTTCCAGCGCGCGTGTTTCGGCGGAAATGCAGATCAATGCATCGTGCGTCACGTTCTGCATCTGTACGGTATTTTCGTGCACCCAAGTGCGACCGATGTTCTCGCTCCGCTGGATGGCAAGATTACGGATGCGATCGCGACCATAAACGATCTGCATGTCCGGCACCGCATCAAGATGGCGATGGCACTGTTCAAGTTTCGCCCAGCCATCGATCAGACTGGCGGCACTCAACGTGATCTGGTTTTGATGGTGATGCACCGGGGTTTTTGGGGCTTCGGTCAAGAACGTCAACCCACCCATGTTGACGTCTGACACGCCCTTGAAAAACATCTCTTCTTCCGTCAGCGCGGCGCAGGCCAGGCTGGGTAGAAACAGGGCAAGGAAAATCGCCTTACTTCGTTGGCAAGACACGGCGTGCACCATTGAAACGGCTTGCCCAATATTTCTCGCCGATATTTGAAACAGTCACTTCTTTTGTACGGCTGCTGCTGGCATGCACAAAAGTACCGTCGCCCGCATAAATGCCGACGTGAGAGTTCGGTTTTTTACGTGTATTGAAGAAAACCAGATCGCCTGGCTTCAGGTCTGACTTGGCGACTTGTTCGCCTTGTTCGCTCATTTCCGCCGCGCTACGGGGCAGGCTGATATCAGCGGTTTCTTTGTAGACATGCTTGACGAATCCACTGCAATCAAGCCCCTTCTCCGGGTTGTTGCCGCCAAATTTGTATGGGGTGCCAAGCAGACTCAATGCTTTCAGCAAGGGCTGCGCTTTTTCTTTGACGCTTTCTGCAAGCGACTGGGGAGGCGTTTCATCGGCGTCAACCGGACTTGTTATAGTCAGGACGGCGAGCAAAGAAAGCATGAACGGCAGAGATCGCATGGGTAATATCTGTCGAAAACTTTTACATTAATTGTTCGATTAGGCCACCAAGAAACGTTTTAGTCGATAGTTGGCGTAATCTGATCTGTCGCGATAGATGACAATAAACATCAATAATTTAATCTATGCACCTTGATTTTATTGAATATATTTAGATGTGAGGGCCGTGCGCAGGTGCGCCTGGCCTGGCCAATACGATCTGAAAGGATGAGAGTCCGGCATGCTGCGTGAAACCCTTTCAATGGTGCGAGATTTGCCGCGCCTGCACGATATTGCTTCTGT
This sequence comes from Betaproteobacteria bacterium, assembly GCA_020049415.1. Taxonomy (GTDB): domain Bacteria; phylum Pseudomonadota; class Gammaproteobacteria; order Burkholderiales; family Thiobacillaceae; genus PFJX01. The sequence continues at coordinate 29,095 of JAIFKV010000063.1, read as the reverse complement.
ATTGATACGCTACGGTTGGGGCGATGTGGTGCGCATACTCGGCGTTTCGCATCTGCTCGAGCGCGCCGGTCGCTTGTTGCACTGGAAAACCTCCGGCGAAATCACCCAACTCGACCTGCCGGTGCGCATACGTTTGGCATTGACCGAACTGGGGCCCAGTTTTGTCAAGTTGGGGCAAATTCTGGCCACTCGGGTTGATGTTTTTCCGCCAAGCTGGATAGCTGAATTCGAGAAATTACACAGTAACGTACCGCCGGTGTCGTTTGAATTACTGCGCCCCGAACTGGAAGAGCGCTGGGGCGATTCCATTGATAACGTCTTCGCCGAATTCGAACACGAGCCGTTTGCCGCCGCCTCGATTGCGCAGGTACATCGAGCGCGGTTGCGCGATGGCGTTGCCGTGGTGGTGAAGATCAGACGGCCGGATATACACGCCAAGATCGACGCCGATTTGCGCATCCTGACGCATCTGGCGCGTCTGTTGGAAATGGAAATGCCGGATATGCGGCGTTACCGCATCGTTCAGATTGTTGGCCAGTTGCAACGCTCATTGCTGCGCGAACTCGATCTAGCCAAGGAAGCGCGCAATCTGGAAGCCTTTGCACACCATTTTGCCCACGACGATACCGTACATATCCCCAAGGTGTATTGGGAATACTGTTCAGAAATCGTCAACGTGCAAGAAGAGTTGGTTGGTATTCCCGGATCGCAAATCGCGCGTGCCGAGGCGGAAGGTTATGACCTCAAATTGCTAGCCGCGCGGGGCGCCGACGCGGTGCTCAAAATGATTCTGCTGGATGGCTATTTTCATGCTGATCCGCATCCCGGCAATGTTGTTTACATGCCGGGAAACCGAGTTGGCTTGCTTGATTTCGGCATGGTTGGCCGTGTCACCGATGGCCGTCGCGAGCAGTTGATCGATTTTCTGCAAGCGCTGATCAACAAGAACGAAACCGGCATGCTCAACGTTCTTACGATCTGGGCGGGCGATGTCGAGATCGACGAAGAGCGTTTGGCCTATGACATTTCCGAATTGATCTTCGGTTACGACAATCTCAGCTTGAAAGACATACATCTGGGCGCGCTGTTGAGCGATGTCACCGCGTTGATGCGCGATAACCAATTAGCCTTGCCACCGGACCTCACTTTATTGTTCAAGGCGCTGATCACGTTGGAAGGGCTGGGCAATCAGCTTGACCCGGAATTCCACATGGTCGATCACCTGACGCCATTTGTGAGCAGTGTGATTGAAGCGCGCTATTCGCCCCAGGCGCTGGCGAAACGGGCTAAACGCGGCGCCAGCGAACTTGCCGAGATCGTCTTCGGGCTGCCGCGCGATGTAGCGCGCTTGTTCAGACGCGCCCGCGGCGGACGCTTTCGCATCGATCTTGACCTCAAGCGGCTTGATCATTTTGGTCAGCAACTCAACAGCGCCGCCAACCGTTTGACGATGGGCGTATTGACCGCTTCATTGGTGGTCGGCTCCAGCATCATCATGACGGTAGAGGGCGGTCCTGAACTCTTCGGCTTGCCCTTTTTCGGCTTGCTCGGCTTCATCGTCGCGTTCTTCAACAGCGTCTGGATCGTGTTGTCGATCTGGCGTTCGGGCAAGGTTTGACAATATTTTGCGACTGTCCAGGTTATTCATGGATAGTCACTTGCCGCTCTGCAACCCATCTGGGGTCGTTGGACTGGGGATAGGCAACACGATTGGGCGTTACTCAAACTGAAGCGCCCAATCTGTAGCGCCAACCGTGACTGGCAACTTCATGCTTCATTCATGCAACAGCTTTTTGTCATGACATGGTCATGACAAAAAATGAGTCGAAGACTATTAGGCGTCAGTTACAAACTGACAAAGGGTTAAGTTTTTAATGGAATCAATAAGTTGTTGTATTCAACTCAGTTGGCCTCGATCTTGCTGTTACAACTTTGCCGCGCTAACGCCTTGTGCTGGACAAAATACTTTGCTGGGCATGGCAATGAGGCTCGAAGCGGCTGCTAGAAGCAAGTATTCAACTTACTGGAGTCAGGAATGAACATTTTGCGCAGAAACGTATTGAAGGGTGCTGGCGCCGCCGGCGCGGTGAGCGTGGCGATGGCCGCCGGCCTGCTGAAGCCGGGTGCAGTCTTTGCAGCTGACTGGAACAAGGGCCTGTTCGAGAACAAAGATCTGGGCGGGGTGATGGGCGCGGTTGGCGGTGCAGGCGCAGCGGCAGGTGATATCAGCGTGAAAGCGCCTGACATCGCGGAAAACGGTGCGGTAGTGCCGGTCGAAATTACCTCCAACATTGCTGGCACCGAATCGATCACCTTGATCGGTGAAAAAAACACCTTGCCGATGATCGCCCAGTTCAACCTGTCGAATGGCGCTCAGGGCTACGTCTCCACCCGCATCAAGATGGGCAGCACATCGAACGTACGTGCTGTGGTCAAAGCTGGCGGCAAGATTTACACCGCGGCGAAAGAAGTGAAAGTCACCATTGGCGGTTGCGGCGGTTAATCGGTAGAAGTTTTCTGAAACTTAACCACTGACTCAAGCAATCCCGTTAAGAACCAAGGAGCAAGAAAATGGCAGAACCGATGAAGATCCGCGCCTCTATGTCCGGCGACACCGCCGAAGTGAAGTGCCTGATGAACCACCCGATGGAAACTGGTCTGCGCAAAGACGCCAAGACCGGCGCTGTGGTGCCCGCGCACCACATCACCAACGTCACCGCGACGCTGAATGGCACGCAAGTGCTGGATGCACAGTGGGGTGGCGGTATTTCCAAGAACCCCTACCTGGCGTTCAAGGTCAAGGGCGCCAAAAAGGGCGACAAGGTTGTTGTCAACTGGGTGGACAATACCGGCGATAAAAATTCCGCCGAAGCCGCTATCGGCTAATTGGATTATTGCGATGGCCCTCAGCCATTGTCCTTCGACAAGTTCAGGGCGAATGGACACGAAACAGTGACTGGCCGCCGCAATGATTGGGTAATGTCATCCCGGCATACGCCGGGATGACATTTTGTTTCAAACTGCTAGGAGCCTGTCGGACTTTGGAATCGTCGGCTGCAAAGTCCCGGAGGGTATAAGCGGGAAAGTCCCGGGGTGTAAAAGCGGGAAATCGACGACCAAAGTCCGACAGGATCCTAGCCAGATTTTGCTGAGATTTATCGAATAATACATGGCGCAATACTCATCACCTCCAGACCAGGCTTTCCTGCAAAGCCTGGTCGATGCGCATCCTGAACCGTTTGCTCTGGTAGATCGGGAGTTTCGCGTCGTGGTGGCCAATCAGCGTTATTCCGAAACCTATTCCGGCCTCGACAAAGCCGCCGTGGTTGGCCTCAAGTGCCATCAGGTGTCCCATAAAACCGACACCACATGTGAAATCAATGGCGAGGAATGTCCGCTGCAACGGGTATTCGAAAGCGGCTTGCCGTATCAGGTGATTCATCGCCACTTCGACCAGCATCATCAAGCCGATTATGTTGCCGTCAACGCCAGTCCGATTCTGAATGATCGGGGCGAGGTCGTCTTGATTGGTGAAAGTATTGCCTCCATCAGCCATGGCAACGATCTGTGTTTCGACGCCGACAAGATGATCAGCGGCTGCTGTCCCTCCTTCATGCGGGTGCTGGATAATTTGGTCAGCGTGGCGGGAACCGAAGCTCCGGTGCTGATTCTGGGTGAAACCGGCAGCGGCAAGGAAATGGCGGCGCAACTGATTCATCGCAAATCGCGTCGATTCAGCAAGGAATTCGTTGCCATCGATTGCACCCAATTTACCGAAGAGAGTTTCACCAGTGAATTGTTCGGCCATTTGCGTGGCGCTTTTACCGGCGCAGTGGAAAACAAAATGGGTCTGTTTGAACTGGCGGATGGCGGCACTTTGTTCCTGGATGAAATCGGCGAGTTGTCGCTGACCATCCAGGCCAAGTTGCTCCGCGCGCTGGAGACGGGCAGCTTCCGTCGCCTGGGCGAAACCCGCACCCGGCAAGCCGATGTCCGCCTGGTTTGCGCCACCAATCGAGATCTCAAGCAGATGGTCGGTCAGGGCCAGTTTCGTGCCGACTTGTTCTACCGTATCAACTGCATGCAGGTGGAATTGCCGCCGTTGCGGCATCGCAGAGACGATCTGCCGGAACTGATCAATTATTTTCTCGGCCGCTCCAGGCACAAGACCGGCATCAGCGAAAGCGCACGCACTGCGCTGCTGAATTACAACTATCCCGGCAATATGCGTGAGTTGCGCAACATTCTTGATCGCGCCATCGCCCTGGCCAAAGGTGAACGCCTCGACAGCGCGCATCTGCCCGAATATGTTGTGCATGGCGAACTGGCTGCCCCGGTACATCCGGTGCATCCCGCCAATGAGTTTTTCAACTACGCCGAACATCAACATCAGGCTGTCGAGCCGAGTCAGGCTGTCTCCGGACGCGCGCCATTGGACTCAATCAAACAGGCGCTCGACAAGCATCACGGTAATCGCCGGCTAGCCGCGGAAGAACTCGGCATTACCGAGCGTACGCTGTACCGCAAACTCAAGCTGCTGCAAGCCGACGACTGAGTCCTGCGGCACACAAGTTGTGTGTCTCAGGTTGTCGACATGAAGCGGTCTGTGCCAGCGTAGTCATGTCGTTCGCATGACATGACAGGGCATGAGCGAAATGTCATGACATTGCTTGGATGAACATGCTCAAGCTGATGAAGCCAAAATCCAAGCCATTGTTTCTAATGAGACAAATAAACCAGTAAAACTGGCACAAGCCTTGCAATAGTGACTGCGAGTCGCGACCCAATAATCGCAACGCAACAATTGCCAAGGAGCCTCCATGACCAAGCTTGAAGCGGTGTGCATCGTCCGCCAGGCCAAGTCATCGCACATCCGTTGGCGTGCTTATGTTCAAGCCATGCTGGTCGGTATTGAGATCCAGACCTCGCAAGCACCGTTGCATCATAAAGAATGCAATTTTGGTCAATGGTTCTATCGCGATGGCTTCGCCTCGTTTGCTCATTGGCCGTTGTTTCAGGATGTCGAGTACACGCATGAACTGCTGCACGCGGTTTACCTGCTGATTCATCAGGCCCTGCAAGACGGCGATCTCGGCCGCGCCCGCATCATCGGCGAACAAATGGTGGGCATCTCATATTCGTTGGTGGAAACCATCGACCTGTTGCAGCAAGAGATCCAAAGCGCTGAGCAGGAGGTGTTCTGAGCATGTCGAACTCCCGAACCAAGCCAAGCCCGCGCGAAATGAACGCATTCCGGATACCTGCAACATGCCAAGGCGGCATGCAGGATTGGAAGACGCTCCGCCATTCAGCTGTCTCGCCCGCATCAATGCTCAATCAGAAGGCCTGATAGAAACTCTGCTTTTCGCAATCCACCTACAAGTAAGGAGACACCTGTGAAACCCTGTATTCCCGCTATGCGAACCGCCGCCCTCGCCACCGCTTTGGCCGCAAGCCTGTGCACTGGAGCCTTGCAGGCGCAGACCGCCGCACCGACCAACCCCTATCTGACCAATGTGCCGAACATCACCTTGCCGAATGTCCCGGCTTACCTGGGTCTGATCGGTTCAATCGCGACGTTCAAGCCCTCGGTAGCCGCCAAGCCCTATTCGATGGCGCCCTCGCTGCCGCGCGAGCAGAAGGTGGCGCTGATGCAGGCGATGATGGCGCTGATGCCGAGCATGGGCATTCGCGATGCGATGAGTTTCATGTCGACCAAATACAAGGCCAAGGACGGCCTGACTTTCAATGACGTGGTGCAGTCGATGGAACTGCGCGCCAACACCCTGAATTTCAAGAAGGTCGGCCATTCCCCGATGTGGAAGGACATCCAGGTGGTGCTGGGCGATATGGATGCGCCGCGGATGGAAGTCTTCCATTACTGCGACATCGCCGCCGGCCGCGAGGTGCTCAAGGCCGCGCCGGAATCGATCGCCTATCTGCCGTGCCGGATCGCCATCATGGAAGACGCCAACAAGGCGATCTGGGTCATCACGCTGGATTGGGACCTCGCCTGGCTCGACACCGTGCAGGGCAAGATGGGGGTCAACAGCGAGCTAGCCAAGTACGCCAAGGACATCAACGAAAAGATGGACAACATTATGCGGGCCGCCGCCAACGGCGATCTGTAATCACTGCGTCACCCACCTGAAAGGAGCAAACATGAAAACAACCTCGCTGTTATTGGCCATCCTCTGTCTAACTCAACCTGTCTTCGCCGAAGGCCCGGCAGAGACCGCCGACCGCATGCTTGACCCGACACGCAACACCGCCGCGTTCAAGGATCCGAAAGCGTTTGTCGAATGGAGCAACGCCATGTTGAATCCGGCCACTTCAATGGCGCTGGCGCAGAAGGGTATTGATCCGAACACCTATCTGCGCATGCTGTCCGGCATGATGAATCCGGCGACGTTGCAGAACTATATGCAGTTGACCGACCCGGCCATGGCGATGAAATGGGCGGCCGCCGGGATTGATCCGAACTTTTACACCGCGTTGCTCGGACAGGGCCTAAACCCAGCCAATCTGCTGCCTTGGCTGACCGCCCCGGTGAGCCCGCAGGCGATGAACCTCGGCATGCAGATGCTCAACCCGGCGATGTATGGCAATTGGCTGACCGCGCCGGTCAGCCCGCAGGCAATGAACACCATGATGGCGCCGCTGAACCCCAACCTTTACATGAACTGGCTGGGCGCCGGCATGAATCCGAAGACTTACGGTTCGTGGGGCGCAATGGCATCGCCACTGACAGCGCCTCTGGCGGTCCCGGTCTTGACGCCATCGGCGGCGAGCAATCCGTTCGACCCGAATCTGTTGCTGAAAATGCTGCAAATGCCTGTTGCCATTCCTGGCGCGCAGCCGAACAAATAACACCCCACAAAAAGGAGCCAACCATGAAACGTGCTTTGCTGTTCTGCGCCGCTTTGAGCGCAGCCCCCCTGATTTACGCCGCCGAACCAGATGTCGCTGGTCTGGTGAAAAGTTGCAACAACTGTCACGGCGTCGATGGTGTCAGCGTCGGTCAATCGATGCCGTCCATCGGCGGCCTGTCGGAAACCTATCTGCTCAATATCATGACGCAGTGGAAAACCGGCGAACGCTTTTCCGCCGTCATGGGACGACTGCTGAAGGGTTACACCGATCTGGAAATCGCCGCGCTGGCGACGCATTTCTCCAAGCAACCCTGGCAACCTGTGTCGCAAACGCTGGATGCCAAGCTGGTGGCGCAAGGCAAGGACGCGATCGAACGCTGCTCCAGCTGCCATGGCGATACCGGCGTGCCAGACGAGGACGACACGCCGCGCCTGACCGGCCAATGGGCGCAGTACATGGAACTAGAGCTGCTCAAGTACCGAGACGAAGCGCTGAAGATGCCGCACAAGAAAATGCGCACCAACGGCAAGAAACTCGACGCTGCCGACGTGGCTGCTGTCGCCGCGCATTACGCCAGCCAGAAGAAATAAGGAGACCCAGCATGAGTATCAATCGTCGCAATTTCATCAAAAGCCTGGCCGCTGCCGGTTCCGCCTCGCTGCTCACTATCCCGACTACGGCGCGTGCTGCTGGCAAGGGTAAGGTCGTCGTCATCGGCGGTGGCTTTGGTGGTTCGACCGCCGCCAAGTACATCAAGATGATGGACCCGGCCATCGAGGTCACCCTGATCGAAGCCAACAAGACCTATACCTCGTGCCCACTGTCGAACGAAGTGTTGTCCGGCCACCGCGACATCGCCAGCCTGCAGACTGGCTATGCAGGGGCAGTCAAGCGCGGCATCAACGTCATCCACGATCATGTCGCCAGTGTCGATGCGGCGAAAAAGACTGTCACCACCAGCGGTGGCCAAACGCTGGGCTATGACGCGCTGGTGATGGCGCCCGGCATCGCCTTTGATTACGAAGCGGTGGCAGGCTATTCCAAGGAAGCCTCGAAGCTGATTCCGCACGCCTACAAGGCTGGCGAGCAGACGCTGTTGCTGAAGGCGCAACTGGAAGCCATGCCGGATGGCGGCCTGTTCATCATCTCGGTGCCGCCGAAACCGTTCCGCTGCCCGCCCGGCCCTTACGAGCGCGCTGCCCAGGTGGCGAGCTACATGAAGCATCACGGCAAGGCGAAATCGAAAGTGCTGATCCTCGACGCCAACGATTCCTTCTCCAAGAAGGGTTTGTTCGAGCAGGGCTGGAAAGCGCTGTATCCGGGCATGATCGAATGGGTGTCCGGTGCCAATGACGGCAAGGTGGAGCGGGTGGATGCCGCCGCGAAGATGTGTTTCACCGGCCTCAACGACCACAAGGCTGATGTCATCAACCTGATTCCGCCGCACCGCGCTGGCAAGATCGCGCAGCAAACCGGGTTGACCAACGCCCAGGGCTGGTGCGAGGTGGTGCCGATGACGATGGAATCGACCGTGCACAAGGACATCTATCCGATCGGTGACTGCTGCATTGCCGGCGAACTGCCGGTGTACGACATGCCGAAATCGGCGCACATGGCGATCACTCAGGCCAAGGTCGCGGCCGGTGCCATCGTCGCCAAGCTGAACGGCCTGGCCAACCCGCAACCGTGGTACGTCAACACCTGCTTCAGCACGCTGGCGCCGGATTACGGTATTTCCGTCGTGCATGTGTATCGGGTCACCAACAACCAGTTCGTCTACGTCAAGGAAGCCGGCGGTATTTCGCCGATCGACGCGCCGCCGTTGCAACGCAAGCTGGAAGCCGAGTACTGCGTTGGTTGGTTCAACAATGTGATGGCCGACGCCTTCGCCTGATCCAGCCGCACCGCGCCGGCATGGCTGGCGCGGTGCCTCAAACCCATAGAGGAGTTCAAACATGAAAACCACGCAACGCAACAGGATGATGCTGGTCATCGGCCTGTTTGGTGGCCTTGCCGCCAGCCTGATGTATTCCGCCGGCGCTGATGAGCCGACCAAGGTCGAGGGTGACAAACTGGTCGCCCCCAGCATGACTCAACCCTTCGCCCCCTCAATGCTGGCGGCCGCCAACAACCGCAAACTGTCGGTGGATGACTTTGAGGATCCACAGAAGTGCAAGACCTGCCACCCGCGCCAGTTCAAGGGCTGGATGGGTTCCATGCACTCCGTCGCCTTCAAGGACCCGGTCTTCCAGGCCGAATGGGCCTTGGCCGAAAAAGCGATGGGCGGGCAGTTGCTGAATCATTGCGGCAGCTGCCATACGCCGATCGGCATCGCCACCGGTACCGTCAAGTTCGATCCTTCTCTGGGCAAGCATGGCGGTTTCACCGCACCCAAGGTCGCGGCAGAGGGCGTCAGCTGCGATGTCTGCCACACCGCCGTGCGCACCACCCATGCCCAGTCCGCCAGTGGCGATCCGGGCAATGCCTCGTTGGCGCTGAATCCGGGTGAGACCAAGTACGGCCCGTTGCAAAACTCGGTCTCCGGCTACCACGAGACCCAGTACTCCGAACTACACACCAAGGCCGAGTTCTGCGGCAGTTGCCACAACATCTTCCACCCCTTCAACCAGTTCCCGATCGAACACACCTATGACGAATGGAAGGTGTCGCCCTATGCCCAGGCCGGCATCCCCTGCCAGGACTGCCATATGGTGCCGGTGGAAACCTCGATGCGGGTTGCGGATGAAATGAAGCGCGCCAAGGACCTGGAAGAGCATGGCCTGGGCGGCAAGGCTGCCACCAAGGCCAAGCGCGAGCAAAGCCTGGTACATGACCACGGTTTCGTCGGTGGCAACGCTGTGATTGCTCCTGCGCTGGGTGTGGAAAATGCCGAGGAACACAAGATCGAGGCCATCAAGCGTCTGCAAAATGTTGCCGAGCTGGACATGGACGTGCGCACCGGCAAGGGCGGCGCGCAGGAACTGCGAGTCAAGGTGATCAATGCCCGCGCTGGCCACCATCTGCCCACCAGTTTGACCTTCATCCGCCAGATCTGGGTCGACGTGACGGTGACGGATGACCAGGGCAAGGTGCTGTTGCGTTCCGGTGAATTGGGCGCCGACAACCGCATCGACGAAGAAGCGTTCGTGATCGGCAACAAGTCGGTCGACAAGTACGGCAAGGCCACGGTGAACCCATGGGAAATCGCTCGTTTCGAAGAAATGAACACGATTCCGCCCAAGGGCTACCGCACCGCCAAGTATGCGTTCAAGCTACCCGCCGACGCCAAGAGCTTCAAGGTGGACGTCAAGTTGAACTACATGAGCTATGACCAGGCGGTGGCAGACAAACTATTGGGCAAAGATGCCGTGAAAGTGCCCATGGTGGAAATGAAGGCCTTGAGCCGCACTTACGACGCCGCTTTGAAAGTGGTTGAACTCCGCAATCTGGCGCAGCGCTAAACCACGTTTCCAGCCTTATCCAGTTTATCCAGCCTTCTCAAGCTGGATAAACTGCAGGCTCAAATGTCTCCTCCCTTTGCCCGGCAAACCTTAAAGGAATGCCGGGATTTTTATTGAAGTGAGAAGCTGTGACGGATGTGTTCAGCAAGGCAAGTTCATCACATCCCACACAGACGGCGAATATCAGCGGCGTAGGATGTGGTGAGGCACGAACCGCATCAACCACACGCGAACGGCATCGCCAAGCCTGATGCGTTTCGCAAGCTCAGTTCATCCCACCACGTAGTAGTTGCTTGATGATCGCGCTGAAATGACGGCTTATCGGCGTGCTTATGCACTTGGCGCGACCTGGTTTTTCACTGTTGCATTGGCTGAACGACACAATAATCGCTTGCTGATAGAACGGGTGGATGCCCTGCGCGAGGCATTTCGGGATGTAAAAACGCGGCATTCCTTTCAGGTCGATGCCATTGTGATCCTGCTCGAGCATCTGCATTGCCTGTGGACGTTGCCCCCGGGCGATACCGATTTTTCGACCCGCTGGAGTCTGATCAAGGCGCGTTTTTCCCGGTTGATTCCCTCCGGTGAGCGGTTGTCCGCGAGCCGGGCAAAGCGGGGTGAACGGGGCATCTGGCAGCGGTGCTTTTGGGAGCATCTGATTCGGAACGAAGAAGATTTCGCCCGTCATGTTGATTACATCTACTGGAACCCGGTTAAGCGTGGACACTTTGCCCAGCCCTTGGATTGGCAGAATTCATCATTTCATCGATATATGCGACAAGGTATTTCGCCTGCAAATTGAGGGGGCGGCGAACCGGCTTCCGGGGCACCGGGGCGGGGCATTTGACGAGCCTGTATAGCCCGGTGAAGGGGATATCGAAGTTCTCCGGTAAGCCTCCGCTAGCAGTGAAGTGATTGAGACTTTGTCTTTGTCGGGTGTTTGAATGACTTCGCCGCGCCTGCACGAAATTCCCATTGCAAACAATCGCCAGCGTGATCGTCCCGCGAATTTATGAAATATTCGGGCTAGATTTTGGGCAGCGTGACGCCGGTCTGGCCCTGATATTTGCCGCCGCGATCGCGGTAGGATGTTTCACAAATTTCATCGGATTCGAAGAACAGCATCTGCGCAATGCCTTCGTTGGCGTAAATCTTCGCCGGCAACGGCGTGGTATTGGAAAACTCCAGCGTGACGTGGCCTTCCCACTCCGGTTCCAGCGGCGTCACGTTGACGATGATGCCGCAACGCGCATAAGTGCTTTTACCCAGACAGATGGTCAGCACGCTGCGCGGGATGCGAAAAAACTCGATGGTGCGCGCCAGCGCGAATGAGTTGGGTGGAATGATGCAAACATCCCCTTTTACATCGACGAATGAGTCGGGATCGAAATTTTTTGGATCAACAATGGTGTGGTTCAGGTTGGTGAACAGTTTGAATTCATTCGCGCAGCGCACGTCATAACCGTAGCTTGAGGTGCCGTATGAAACGATTTTTTCGCCATTCGCGGTCTTGATCTGGCCCGGTTCAAACGGCTCGATCATGCCGTTTTCAGCCGCCATGCGGCGTATCCATTTGTCGGATTTGATGCTCATGAGAGTGTCTTTCAGAGGGTTGAACAAGCTGCGCCGATCGAAAAAAACCACCATCGACATGAAGCACACATTCTCTTCGAGCTGTTCGTATTGCGATAGCCGAGAAATTCTCTAGAACTTCACGATGATGCGAAAAAACAGTGAAATGATCGAGTTTGCCCATTAACCCGGAGCTTTTATGATTCCTCACGCGCCCTCGCTTGTCCGTTGCTCGCCCAGGAAATTCTGTTTTTCCGCCAGAACAGGCCGTATTGAAGTTGTAAGCGCTAAAGCGCTATCAACTCCGCTTAGTCGGGCGGAGGAATAACTACACCACTCCTTCTCAGAATTCACTGTGCAAACAATGCCCTGCGCGATCATCGCGTGAATCCATGAAAAATCTGGGTTAAAAACCTTATGGATGCTTGATAAAAACAGTTTTTTCTGGGTTTTTGGCCTTTATACTATTACTTTAGATATAGATTTCCGCGATTATGTCGGGAATGTTTTTTTTCGCTCATACAAGGGACTACGGGTAATGACTATGGATGCAAATAGCGTGCAACTTTCACCAGATATGATCAAGGCGCTGGACTGGGTGCCTTCGATTACTTGGGTGTCCGATTCCTCTGGACAGTGCTTGCTGGTCAATCGCGCCTGGCGTGAATACACTGGCCGTTCGCTGGAAGAATCATACGGTGGAGGCTGGTTGGGTGTGATGCATCCTGAAGATGCTTCAACCTTGCCGGGCCAGATCAAGTCTGCCTATGCAGATAAATCCACCTTCACGATCGAGGCCCGTTTTCGCCGGCGCGATGGTCGTTATCGCTGGCTGCAAAATGTCGGACAACCACTGATTGATGAAAGTAGTGGTGCAACCCTGGGTTACATCGGTTGCTGCACAGATGTGACCAACCATCGTCAGGCTGAAGAGGGTCTGCGTCAGGCGAGCGCAAAATATCGTTCAGTGCTGGCTAGTCTGAAGGATGCGGTGGTGGTGATCGAAGATCATTTACGCAGCGATGATCCCAGTCAGAACTTGCGTCGTGATGATCGGCTGACGCCGCGTCAGCGCGAGATTCTGCATCTGATCGCACGTGGCTATTCGACTCGTGAAATCGGTGTTCAACTCCACGTCAGCGTGAAAACGGTGGAGAGTCACCGCGCACAATTGATGCAACGGCTCAATATTCATGATGTGGCCGGTTTGACCCGTTTTGCCATTCGCACCGGTCTGGTTCAATCGGACTAATCCGAGATTGGGGTAGCCCCCAGCGCAGTTAGCGAGTCTTACCAGGGCTTACTTGCGCTAACTGCCGGCGGCCAGCTTTTTCAAGCCGAGCGGATCGAGCAATTCGATCCGCTCGCGTCCCAGACGGACAAAATTCTGTTCCTCGAACTGTTTCAACAGTCGGGAGACGATTTCTCTGACGCTGCCCAATTCCTGTGCAATGACTTGGTGCGAGGCCAGAATTATGGGGCCGCGCGCCAATAGCCAGGCGGCAATGCGTTGATCGAGCTTGTGAAAAGCTACTTCCTCGACCAATGTCATCAAGCCAGTCAATCGATCGGCGAAGAGTCCGAAAACGACATCGCGGAATGGCGGGTGTTCGGCTATCAAGCGCATGAACAATGGGCGCGGCAGGGCCAACGCGGAAACTTCTGACTCGGCGATGCCAGTTGCTGGATAGGCGCTGGCACCGAGCAAACAACTCACCGTGACGATGCACAACTCGCCTGGATTGACGCTGTAGAGGCGAATTTCACGCCCGCTCTCGGCGCGTTTGCTGACACGAATACTGCCGCTCAACACCAGTGGAAGTGCCTGGCAAGCGATGCCGGCATCAAACAGGATTGCGCCGGCGGGCGCGTTTATCGGCAGCGCTTGCCGCAGGGCTTCGCTTGCCAGCGGCGCGGGGAGTGCAGTCAGAGCAGGAAACTGGCGGCTAAGCGTTTCTTCGAGGCTGGGTTTCATGGTTTGATCTTCAGTGCGGCAGATATTGCCTGCCGACGCGCGGCGCGGATTGCCTGCGGGATTTCGGCGGCGGTCGACTGTCGCGCTACCGCTCCGGAATCGACTTGTTGCGCCGCTTTCAAGGCCAAGCGCAAGCGTTCCGCAGGGTTGAAATCGCGTAACTCATAGCCTGGCCGACCGTGAAAATCTGCCGCGCAGGCATGCAGAAAACCATCGAAACGATCCGGCCGGCGAAAAGCGTCGGTTTGTTCGAGAAGGTCAAGCAAGCCGTCCGCGCCCATTTTGTCGGCGTTATGCGCCTGGCCATGCCAGCGGGTCACGATTTGCGCCAGGCTGGTGCAATCGGTTGGTGCACGCAGGCGAATGCCGACCTGTTTGACCAAGTCGACGCCGGCGGCTTCGTGGCCGCCATGATGCGGCCAGTTTTCCTTTGCCGTCAGGCCTTTGCCCAGATCGTGCAACAGCGCGGCATAGCGAACCGGCAGCGGTTGTGCGGCGGCAGCAGCCTGGTCGATGACGCGCATGACATGATCGCCGGTGTCGATTTCGGGATGGCTTTGGGGGTTCTGCGGCACGCCAAACAAGGTGTCGACTTCCGCTAACAACCGGGCCAGTGCGCCACACTCGCGCAGCAGCAAAATCATCCGCGAAGGTTGCGCTTCCATCAGTCCGCGCGCCAGTTCTTGCCAGACGCGCTCTGGTACCAACGCGTCAACCTCACCGTTGGCGGTCATTTCACGCATCAACGCCAACGTTTCCGGGGCGACCGTGAATTCGCCAAAGCGAGCGGCAAAACGGGCTACGCGCAGGATGCGCACCGGGTCTTCCGCGAATGCCTCGCTGATGTGACGGAACACCTGCGCGGCGAGATCAGCGCGGCCGCCATAGGGGTCGATCAACTCTCCAGTGGCAGTTTCAGCCATCGCGTTGATCGTCAGATCACGCCGGCGTAAATCCTCTTCCAGGGTTACTTCCGGTGTGGCGTAGACCTGAAAGCCCTTGTAACCGCGCGTTGTTTTGCGTTCGGTGCGTGCCAGCGCATATTCCTCATGCGTGCGCGGATGCAGGAAAACCGGAAAATCCTTGCCAACCGGCTGAAACCCCAGTGCGCTCATTTCCTCTGGCGTGGCGCCGACCACGACATGGTCACGGTCGTGCACCGGCAAACCGAGCAAGCGGTCACGCACCGCGCCGCCAACGACGTAAACCTGGATGTGGGCGGGGAGGTGCAAAGACGCTGGCAAGGTTGGAATGCTGGCCGAGTTTCAGCGGCCGGCGTGGGTGCGGTAATTCATGTAACCACGCCGCGGATCGGCTTCCTTGAGGTAACCGATGACACTTTCCAGCGCGGTCGGGACGCCGAACAGGGCGGGAAAACCCTCTGCGCAGACATTGTCGGCAAGCATGGCGTAATGATTGTCGCGGGTCATGATTTTGTCGCCGGGTTTGAGTTCCATCAGGCGCGCGAACCAGTAGGACGGTGTTTTGCTCAGCGGCACGACGACGCGGCACAAGTCCAGACTGGCGGCGGTCAAGCGTACCAGGTCGGCCAGGCTGTAGACCTTGGGGCCGCACAGGTTGTAGGTCTGTCCGAAACTTTCCTGTAGTTCCAGTGCATCGGCGAAAGCGCGCGCCACGTCGCCGACAAACACCGGCTGGAAACGCGCATTTCCGTCCGCGAGAGGAACCACCGGCGCTAGTTTGAGCAGGTCGGCGAACATGGTCAGAAAGCTGTCTCCCGGACCGAAAATGACCGAGGGACGGAACACGCTGACATCGAGTTCGCCACTCGCCTGCAACACCAGTGCTTCACCGGCGGCCTTGCTGCGCTGGTAAGCGCTGCGTGACTTGATGTCGGCGCCGAGCGCGCTCATATGCAGCAACCGGCGCACCCCCGTCTCTTTACAAGCCTGCACCACCTTGCGTGGCAATTCGACATGGGCGTACTGGAAACTGCCTCGACGTGCTTGCGTGCTGTCACTTTTTCCGGCGTCGGACTCATGCAACAAACCAACCAGATTGATGACGGCATCCATGCCGTTCAACACACTTTTCAAACTGGCCGGGTCGTGAATGTCGGTTTCTACAATTTCAACCGTGGGCAGCACGATCAGGTCTTTGACAGCTTCTCGGCGTCGAGCCGGCACGCGCACATGGATGCCGCGGGCGGTAAGCAAAGTCACCAGATGGTGGCCGACGAAACCGCCGCCGCCGAGGATGCAAACATTTTTTATGGTCATGATGGGCTGGGTTCGGTGAAGAAAGCGAAGCCGATTTTATCCCGGCAAGCGGGACGCCGGATTTGTAAACTTCAGTTGTGAACGGCTATCGGGGCGAATGCATTCGATCCCATAGTCCAAGCCGGTAAAAGCGGGGGTCAAACCGAAAAAGAAAAATCCTTGGCTTGCCTACCCTTCTTCAGGGGTTTGTTCTTGACCAATGGGGCCACTTTAGTTGTCCAGATTATTCATGGACAGCCTGCTAACGGTAGACCAGCACCGGAACCTTGCAATGGGTCAGTACCTTCTGCGTTTCCGAGCCCAGCAGCAGGGCGCTAGCGCCACGGCGACCGTGCGATGCCATGCAGATCAGGTCGCAGCCTTTGTTGGCAGCGGTAGCAATGATGCCGGCATGCGGTGTGTCGCAATGTTCACTCAGTGTTTCGCATGCAACATCGGCATTGGCTGCAACCTGCGCGGCATCGGCCAATATGGATTCAGCCTGCCTTTGCATTGCACCGGCGAGGGCTTCATCGACGGATATATCGCCCAGTAGCACTTCGCCTGAAAGATTGGCAGGGATGTAATCGGGCTTCGCGTAATAGAAAGTCAGCCTGGCGCCGATTTCCTTGGCAAATTCGCAGGCATGCTTGACTGCGGAATTGGACAGTTCATTGCCATCAACCGGTACCAAAATGTTTTTGTACATGTTTGGCCTCAATTTTTATTCACTTCTTTTCAAAGAATAGAATATTTCAAGCAGAACAGAGGAGTTCGGTTGTTGTCCCAACTTTGTCCTTCTCGAAGGTCGATTCTTTGACCATCACATCGAGCCGCAGGATGCCAAGGTTAAGTCCAAGGTTAAGTCGTCCAAGTCATCCTGGTTGCAGTTCTGGCCGATGGTGTTGGTGACAATCTGCGCTCCTATGACTTTGCTACTGATGCACATCAGTGCAATGAAGAAGCCTGGAGAAAAATAAGTATTTGTCGAAATTAGACAATTTCGCTATAAATTATATTTTCATAAATTACTACCGGATCTAGCCTGTTACATGACGCTCACCTCAACCAAACAAAAGTACTGTAGCACGACTGAAGCTTCGAAATTGCTTGGCGTGTCATTGGGCACCGTCCAGCAGATGGTTGAAGAGGGGGTGCTTGATGCCTGGAAAACATCGGGCGGGCATCGTCGTATCTTGCTGGAATCGTTGCAGACGCATCTGAGCCGACGCGGCGCCGCAGCATCTGGTGAGCAGTCCCGGTTGAGTGTGCTGATTGCAGAAGATGATCAGATCTTGCAAAAAATGTACATGCACACCATGGAAGGCTGGGATTTGCCATTGCAAATCCAGATTGTCGGCAACGGTATTGATGGTTTGTTGGCCGTTGGGCGCAGACCGCCGGATGTGCTGATTGCCGATCTCAACATGCCCGGGGTGGATGGGTTCGAGATGGTGCGAACCTTGCGCGCCAATCACGATCTTGCCGACATGGACATCATCGTGGTCAGCGGCATGGAGAAGTCGGATATCGCTGCGCGTGGCGGCCTGCCGGCGGATGTGGCGATTTACCCCAAACCCATCCCGTTCGTTGAACTACGTGGCTATTTTCAGGCGCTGGTTTGTCGAAGGATCAAAGCGTTGCATGGCGCCTGAGGCCGCATTTTGATGCCGCAAGGACAGGAGGGGTCAGACACTGAAATGTTTGACTGATTCCTCCAGCGATTGAGCCAAGTATTCGAGATGTTCGACGGCGGATGAAACTTCTCTCACCGAAGCGCTATTTTCTTCCGACATTTGCGCCACTTTCTCTACGTTGGCGGCGATCTCGCGTCCGGATTGGCTTTGTTCGCGGATCGCGTTGGAGATGTCTTCCACCCCATTCAATACACGTAATGCCCCATTGTTGATTTCCACGATTGCCGCGCCGGCTTGTTCGGCAAGCAGCGAACCGGTCTTGACCATGCCAACCGCAGCCTCGATCTCGGCGACAGCCGCGTTGGTGCTGCTGATGATCGTATCGGTCATGGCTGAAATATCCTGAGTCGCTACGCTGGTCTGCTCGGCCAGTTTTCTTACTTCATCCGCCACCACCGCGAAACCCCGACCCTGCTCGCCGGCGCGCGCCGCCTCGATCGCCGCATTCAGCGCCAGCAGATTGGTCTGTCCGGCAATGCCGTTGATCAACTTGACGATGTCATGAATCTGTTCTGATTTTTTCCCCAGTTCATCAATGATCCGTGCCGCGTTCAATACCGCCGTGTTGATCTTTGCCATGTCGTCGACGACATTCCGAACCACTTTTTCACCGTTGTTGGCCAGCGTTTTGGAATTGTCGGAAATCTGTCGAACCACACCGGCGTTGGTTTCCACTTGATTGATGTTCTCGGTCAATTCCTCAACCGCTGCCGCCATGCTGCCAGCTGATTCGGATTGCGACTGTGAACTCTGCGCGACCTTCGAAATGGTCGATGCCAACTGTTTGGCGCGCGCTTCGATATTCCCGGAAACCGAGCCGATCTGGTCGACCATCGACCCGAGCATGATTTTGGAAGTCTGCACCGCGCACAGAATCTCGCCCATTTCGTCACGTCCGGAGATATCGACCTTGCCGGTCATGTCGCCATTCACCAAATCCGCCAGATGGCGCTTGATTTCGATCACTCGACGGCTGACAAAATGTTTCACCACCCAGCCGATGAAGAAATACAGAACCGCCTGGAACAGCAATTGACCGATGTTGATCAGCATCACAAAGTTTTGCTGCTCCTGGAAATCGCGAGTCATGTCGATTTCGATATCCGATACGCCGGAGACGCTGCCATCCTTGGCGACATGGCAAGACAGGCAATCGGTGCCTTGGAAATCATGCGTGAACAGGTATGGGGTGACTACCCGATACACCGTTTTATCGTCACGACGCACGATTTCATAGTGTGGTTTTTTCGACGCCATGACCTGACGCTGGAGGTCGTCGCTGATGCGTCCTTCAGGCAGGCCGGGGCCGTATTGTTCGGCAACCGAATCACTCCGCGCCAGTTTCAGGCTGACGATGTTTTCCGCGCTGGCCAGTTTTTTGATCAGCAACTGGCGCGTTTCGGGTTGGCTGATCTGTCCGGTGAGCATCAACATGTTGGCGCTGACCATGACTTCGTTGGCTGCCGCGTCGGCTCTTTTTTGCACCGTATCGATCATGCGGGTTTCAACCTCGTTGGCGACATAGAGCGTCGCCAGACCGACCACCAACAACAGCACCGGCTGCAACAGGATTTGCAGTTTCTTCTGCAGGCTCAGCTTGCCGAACCAGTTGCTGATGGAGAAACGGGTGATGGGCTGCTTGCCGCTGCGGTAAAGCGCTTCAGCCTTGGCCACGTCTTCGCGTTCGGGTTTTTTTCGCAAGGCGAGGTAACCGACAACATTACCGTTGTTCATGATCGGCGAGACGGTTGCCGCTGCCCAATAATGATCACCGTTCTTGGCGCGATTCTTCATGCAACCACGCCACGGATGGCCGCCTTTGACCGTCCGCCAAAGATCCGCAAACACCCATTGCGGCATGTCGGGGTGGCGCACGATGCTGTGATTCTCGCCAATCAATTCATCACGCGTGTAGCCGCTGATCTCCACAAATGCATCGTTTGCATAGGTGATGACATCGGTAAGATCGGAGTGGCTCATTAAAACCATGGACTCCGGATAGTCGATTTCGCGTTGCGTTACTGGGAGTTTTTCACTCATGGCTTGCTTCCTCGAATGCTTTCTTTGTGATCAGCACAATATCCATCGTTAAAGCCTGGGGTATTCAACGGAATCGCATTTCCTTCAAGGCGGTAGCCAATTGCAGCGGAATAAAAGGATGGCAGAGAAAAAGCAATCGCGCCTTGCCGCATGCCTGACTAGATATTCTGCGCTTGGGCGTGCGCGCTGACCATGTTGTTGGCTGGGTAAATTTTCCAAAGATGTGACCGGTTCTTGTAAGCGACTGTCCGTGAAAATAAATCGCTGTGGGCGAATTTCATTTTTCGCTCCTCATAGTTGCGTGGTGCGACGTTCAACCCAGCGCTTGAGGACTGTTTGCAGTGTGAAATCGAGCGCTGCTTTGCTGAAGGTCTGAATGCGATTCGGCAAGCTGTCATGAGCTTCGCTCTTGGCGGTGTCGTCAGCCGACCAGGCGATGATTTCCATTCCTGGGTGGTAAGCAGACTCGGCCAGGCTTCTTAGCCATGGCAAGCCGTTCATTCCAGGCAACAATAGATCGATGATCATCAAGTCGGGTGTCTCTTTGCCGATACGAATAAGCGCATCGATGACGTTGTTCGCGGTGATGACTTCCAGTGGCAGATTCCAGCTGTCGATCTTGCGTTTTCGCAGGTTGAGCGAAATGGGAGCGGACTCGACCACCAATACACGGGTTGGTCGCTGCGTTGGCGCGAGCAATTCTTTCGATTGCCGAGTGAGGTGATGGTCATCGAGCAAGCGACGGACTGATGTGCGGCTGATTCGGCGATGTCCGCCTTTGGTTTTCCATGCTTCGAGCAAACCGCTTTCCACCCATAACTGTGCGGTGCGCTGTGATATGCCAAGCATCTCGGCGGCATCACGCGTGGTGCAGTAAGTGCGTAAATGTTCTGTCTGGTTCATGGTGAGGTGCTGAATTTGTGGAATGTGTTGAATATGATCATAGATCACAAAAACAACAAATTAAACAAAAATAGAAGAATATGTTAAAAAATTATCCAGTGTCGGCAGTGCTGTCTGGTCGAATCGCACCATCGTTCTTGTCATCCCCGATTTGGGGTTTGTTGGTCTGGCGCTGAAATCCGGGTAATCCCCAGTGCTGTGATGGATTTTTTCTGCCGCTCCAGTCGTGTGGTTTTTTCATCCGCCCTGAGCAGGCAAGGTTTGGCTGGTGGATTCCACCTCGTTTTCACCTGATTCCGGGCTGCTCCGGGCTGCGCCAGAACGAGGAAGCTGATATCAATCCGCGTTTTCTTGGCGTTGTCGGCAGAAGCGCGTGCGGCTCAGGACAGGTTGCGAGACTGGAAAAATCATGACTTGGCTGCAACAACTATGGATGAGCGTGATCTTGTAATAAATGCAAAAAACAACATAAACAACAAAATAGCTGTATATAATTATTTCGTAATATTTTTCGCTTTGATCATGCACACACAAACACAGCCCCCCCGGAACACGCCCAGGAACACGCCACTGCGCCTGCCTGCGCATCAACATGAGTTGAGCCAGTCCGAGACTCGCTCCGTGCTAGGGAATATTCTGATTCCACCGCAACCGGAAATCGTGCGCGCGCTGGGTGTCGAACGCGCCAAGGACGAGCCCGACATTCAGCGCATCGTTGATCTGATCTCGAATGATGTGGGGCTTTCAGCAGCGGTATTGAAAGCGGTCAACTCGCCTTTCTACGGTTTACGCAGCAAGATTCGTTCTATTGAACAAGCTATTTCGATGCTCGGCCTGAAGAATGTCGGCAGTCTGGTGATTAGTCTGGCCTTGCGCATCAGTGTGCCGCTACCGGGTATTGAGCGTTACTGGGAAAGCGCCAGCAGAAGCGCTCAGGTGGCCAGCATGCTGGCGCGCAAGCTGGGTCTCCGACATCTGGTCGAAGATACTCACCTCTTCACGTTGTTCCACGACAGCGCGATGCCCTTGTTGTTGCAACGTTTCCCAGACTATCGCCAAATTATGGACGATGTTAATCAAGGCAAACTTTCCTGGGTTGAAATCACCGCCATTGAAGATGCCCGGCATCAAACCAACCATGCAATTGTGGGCGGCTTGCTCGCTTCCAACTGGGGCCTGCCGGACCACATCCGCGAAGCTATCGTCCGGCACCATGACATCATGGTATTCAACAGTGAAAGCGTGCATCCGGATACGGTCACGCTGATTGCGTTGGGGCATGTTGCGGAACAAATAGAAAGTTCAATTTCGTTGCAGATGAATGACACCGACTGGTTTGAATTTGGACAAGTCTGTCGTGACCATTTGTCTATCGGTGAAGATGAGATGCTGGATGTCAGCGATGCAGCGAAAGAACTGTTCGGGATACCCGAGTATTGAAATTGACTTCCGAGCCGATTTCGAGTGCCATGGTCAAAGCCTTAAAATGACGGATTAATTCAATTAATCAATGACATACATGCGGAAACAATGCTGCGTGTAGTCGCCGGATTCGAGGTTCAGAGGCTGTTCATGAATAACATGGACAGTCGCCTATCTTGAATCTCGGGGCGCGGGTTTCAGCATTGGCAGCAATTCTTTCCAGACATTTTCCAGCAAGACCGGCTGCGCTTGTGCGGTGGGATGTATGACATCTGCCTGGAATTTGTCCAGCTGTGTGGCAATGCCCGCCAGCAGGAAGGGAACCAGGCGAACTTTTTTCTTTTTCGCGACCTCGCTGAAAATCGACTGGAACTTGCTGGTGTAGGCCATGCCATAGTTTGGCGGTAGTTGCATGCCCACCAGGAGCACCTTGCTGCGCTGTTTTTCCGCCAGACCGATCATGGCTTCCAGGTTGCTGGCGGTCTTCGCCAACGGCAGTCCGCGCAGTCCGTCATTGGTGCCCAAGGCAATAATGGTCAGTTGCGGTTTGTGCGCGGCGAGCAGCGCGGCTAGACGGGTCAGCCCGCCAGCGCTGGTCTCGCCGGAGACGCTGGCGTTGACGATCTGGTAATTCGATTTTTCATTTGGATTTAAACGCTGTGACAGCAGTGAAACCCAGCCCAACTCGCGTGGAATTCCGTAGGCGGCGGATAAACTGTCGCCAAAGACAAGAATAGTCGGGGTGGCGTGTGCCGCTCCACTTAACCCGATCAATAACAGCCAAACAACCACTCTCATGCGCATCGACATCGAAAACCTCGGCAAAACCGTTCAGTTGGGGGAAGACAAGCTCGACATCTTGGCCGACGTCTCGTTTTCGGTAAACAAAGGCGAGACCGTCGCAATTGTCGGCAGTTCCGGTTCTGGCAAATCGACGCTACTGGGCTTGATCGCTGGTCTGGATACGCCCAGCGCCGGCCAGGTTCGTCTGGATGGCGTTTCGCTGACTGATCTGGATGAAGACGGTCGCGCAGCATTGCGCGGACGCAACATGGGGTTTGTGTTTCAGTCATTTCAGTTGCTGCCTGGGCTCACCGCTCTGGAAAACGTCATGCTGCCGCTGGAGTTGGCTGGGCGAAAAGATGCCGCCGTGGTGGCGAATGAGCATCTCGGCCGGGTTGGCTTGTCCGCTCGCGCCAAGCATCGGCCAACCCAACTTTCCGGCGGCGAGCAACAACGCGTCGCTCTGGCTCGGGCATTCGCGGTGTCGCCGCGTATTCTGTTGGCCGATGAGCCGACTGGCAATCTCGATGCCCATACCGGCGCGCAAGTCATCGAATTGATGTTCGAGATGAACCGCGCCCAGGATGCCAGTCTGATCATCGTCACCCATGACGCTGCGCTGGCCAGCCGCTGTGGCCGCCAGTTGCGCCTTGATGGCGGTCGCCTGGTGACGGCGTTGGCAACCGCTTCGGTCGCGGCATGATGCTGAAACTTGCCTTGCGTCTGCTGGCCCGGGAATGGCGCGCCGGGGAAATGCGCGTAGTGCTGTTGGCGGTGGCATTGGCGGTGGCCAGCCTGACTGCGGTGCGTTTTTTCGCCGATCGCATCGAGCAGGCGCTTGGGCAAGAGGCGAATACGTTGTTGGCAGCTGATCTGGCGCTGGTTTCCGATCACCCGCTGGCACCCTCGTTTGCGCGAGAAGCGGTTGCGCGCGGTTTGCGCATCAATCAGACATCGACCTTTTTGAGCATGGTGGTGGCCGGCGAGCGAAATCTGCTTACCGGCATCAAGGCGGTTGCACCGGGGTACCCGCTGCGCGGCAATTTGCGGGTCGCGCCTGATCTGTTCGCCAGCGATGCCCCCACACGCGCAATTCCGTCGCCGGGCCAGGTCTGGGTTGATTCACGTTTGGCCAGCGGTCTTGGCGTAAAGTCGGGCGATCAGGTTGAAGTGGGCTCGACGCGTTTACTCATTGCGGCCATTCTGACTTTTGAAGGCGAACGTGGTGGCAACTTCATGGCGCTGGCGCCGCGATTGCTGCTCAACGCCGAGGATCTCCCGCGTAGCGGACTGATTCAGGTTGGCAGTCGGGTGGTCTACCGTCTTCTGGTGGCGGGCGAGCCAGCCAGCGTCAAGGCTTTTCAGGCTTGGGCCAAGCCGCTTCTGGCGCGCGGGGAACGGCTGGAAGATGTGCGCGATGCGCGGCCGGAACTGCGGCAGGTGCTTGATCGCGCGCAACGTTATCTCGGGCTTGCCGCCTTGTTGACCGTATTGCTCGCCGCCGTTGCGACGCAGATAGCGTTGCGCCGTTACGTGCAGCGGCATTTCGACCAGTTCGCTCTGCTGCGCTGCTTCGGCGCAACGCAGCGCCGGTTGTTCGGACTTTATTTGATGCAACTCGGCGGTCTCGGTCTGCTGGCCGGCGCGCTGGGCAGTTTGCTGGGCTGGCTGGCGCAAGCCGGGATGGTGCATTTGCTCGGCGATGCGCTTCGTCTTGGTCTGCCGCCGGCCAGTTTTTTGCCGCCGTTGCTCGGCTTGGTCGCCGGCGTGGTGCTGGTGCTTGCCTTCAGCTTGCCGGCTTTGTTACGGCTGGCGCGAGTACCGGCGCTGCGGGTGTTGCGGCGCGATCTCGGCGCTCCACCAGTCGGTGCGCTTTTGGCGCATGGCGTTGGTTTTTCGTTGGTCGCCGGGCTGCTGTTCTTGCAAGCCGGCGAAGTCCGGTTGGGACTGATTGTTGGTGGCGGCGTGCTGCTGCTGATGCTGGCCGCCGCGCTGGCTATCCAGTTACTGCTCTGGCCGCTGCCCTGGCTGGCGCGGCATTTGCCAACCAGCATGCGGCTGGGTTTGATGAATCTGCGTCGCCGCCGCTGGGAGACCACGCTACAGGCGATGGCCTTGAGTCTTGGCTTGTTGGCGCTGCTATTGTTGACGCTGGTGCGCGGCGATTTGTTCGACAGCTGGCGGAATCAGGCCGCGCCGGGTGCGCCAAACCGGTTTGTGATCAATATTCAGCCAGATCAGGTAGTGGCTATGCGAGATTATCTGACTCGCCAGGGGATCGCCGATGTCACCCTTTACCCGATGGCGCGCGCGCGCCTGGTGAAAATCAACGGGCGCGCCACTCGTCCGGATGATTACCCCGAAGCGCGTGCAAAACGCCTGATCGAGCGCGAATTCAATCTTTCTTCGCTGGCGGTGTTGCCGGCCGATAACCTGATTACCGCCGGACGCTGGTCAAGCCAGGAGGGTTTCTCGGTGGAGGAGGGGCTGGCAAAGACGCTGGGTATTCAGTTGGGCGATGAACTGATGTTTGATGCTGGCGGCTTGCCGTTGCGCGGCCGCGTCAACAGCCTGCGCAAGGTGGAGTGGGATTCCTTCCGGGTCAATTTCTTTGTCGTCGGGCCGCCGGGTTCTCTGGATGCACTGCCGACCAGCTTCATCACCAGTTTTTATTTGCCGCCAGGGCAGGGCGCGTTGCTTTCCGGGCTAGTGAACTCCTTTCCCAACGTTACTGTGATCGATGTCGAACAGGTAATGGCCGAATTGCGTGCTCTGCTGGATCGCGTCAGTGCGGCGGTGCAATTGATTTTCCTGTTCAGTCTTGCAGTCGGCTTGCTGGTATTGCTGGCGGCGTTGTACGCGCGCCGCGATGAGCGGGCGCGCGAGATCGGTCTTTGGCGCACCCTGGGTGCCTCGCGCAGCCGGGTCATGTTGGCGCTGGCAACCGAATTCACCGCCTTGGGTCTGCTCGCCGGCGGCTTGGCGGCGGGGGCCGCAAGCAGTGTGGCGTGGCTGCTGGCGGATCGCATTTTTGAGTTGCCGCATAGCGTAAATCCCCTCATCTGGCTGGCGGGCTTGGTGGGCGGCTGGCTGTTTGTCGCCGGCGCCGGGCTGCTGGTCACACGGCAACTTTTGCAAGCGCCGCCGATGCAGGCGCTGCGACGCGATTGAAGCTGCGACAAGGCCGCGCTTTTACTGGCATTATTGGTTCAAAGGTACAAGGAAACTGGCTGTAGATCGAAGTCATGAACCAGAAAAACACCATCAAGTTGATCACCATCGAGCAGTTGCGGCCTGGTATGTATATCCAGGATGTGAACTGCTCCTGGATGGATCATCCCTTCGCGGCTAATCATTTCATGCTCCATGATGTCAAACGCATCAATGAAATCAAAGCGTTGGGGGTGCGTCAACTCTATATCGACACCGCCAAGGGAATCGATGTCGAAGGCGTCGGGAAGAGCGAGGAGGATATCCGTCACGACGTCGATGTACGCATGGCGCAGATCGCCGAAGAAATCCAGTCCACGCCGCAACGCGTCAGTCTGGTTCGGGAGTTCGAGCGTGCGCGGGTGCTGCATAGCGAGGCCAATCGCATTGTTCGCAGTCTGATTCAAGATGTGCGGTTGGGTAAGCAGGTCGAACTGGAACAGGTTGAACCGGTGGTCGAAAACATGATCGACTCGGTTTTTCGCAATCAGGATGCGCTATTGCCGCTGGCGCGCTTGAAAGATCACGATAACTACACCTTTCAGCATTCCGTTTCGGTCTGCGCCTTGTTGGTGTCATTCGCCCGCGGGCTCAATCTGGAGCGGCAGATCATCAAGGAAGTTGCCATCGGCGGCTTGTTGCACGACGTGGGTAAAGCCAAGGTTCCAGATGAAATACTCAACAAACCGGCCAAGCTGACAGACGCCGAATTCGGCAAGATGAAATCGCATGTCGTGCAGAGTATCTTGATTCTGCAAAACACCCCGGGGATCAGCCAGATCGCGCTCGATGTTGCCGGTCAGCATCACGAACGTTTCGATGGCACCGGTTACCCGAATCAACTCAAGGGAGAACAGATTTCACTGTATGGCCGCATGGGCGCCATTGTCGATGTTTATGATGCGATCACTTCTGACCGTGTTTATCACAAGGGCATGGCGCCAACCGCCGCGCTCGGCCGTCTGCTGGAATGGAGCAAATATCACTTTGACCCCGAATTGGTGCGCATCTACATCAAATGTGTCGGCATCTACCCGACTGGCTCCCTGGTGCGTTTGGAGAATGGTCGGTTGGGCGTGGTAATCGAACAGCACGAAGAGAAAATGATGCAGCCCAAGGTTCGCGTCATCTACCACGCCGAAAACAAGCGCTATCTGGCACCGGAAGTCATTGATTTGTCCAAGCCGGGCTGTCCTGACAAAATCATCGGCCACGAGGATTTTGATGCCTGGAAAATCGATCCGAAGCGTTGGATCGGCTGAACAAACGGAGGTATCACATGCATGAATCCCCCTCACTGACGCCACCGGATGGCCTGGTCAAGATGTCGCATGTGATCTATGGTTTGCATGCGCTGACCGTGGTCACCGGCCTGATGACGCCGGCCTTCATCGTCACCGCCTTCATCACCGGTTGGCCTTCGCTGATCGCGGTGGTGCTGAGCTATATGAAACGCGGCGAAGCGCGCGGCACCTTCCTGGAATCGCATTTCCGCTGGCAGATACGTACCTTCTGGTTTGCGCTGCTGTGGCTGCTGATTGCGTTCCTGCTGGCGATCACGCTGATCGGCATTCCAATCGCTTTCGTCATGGCCGGCGTGGCAGGCATCTGGGTACTTTACAGAGTGGTGCGCGGCTGGCTGAATCTGAACGATCGCAAGGCGTTACCCGTTTGATCTGTTTGGCAGCGCGTGCCAGAAAATCGCCAGCAACCAGCCTGACAACAGCCCCCACTTGAGCAAGGCTGCGCTGCAGGCCAGGGTAGGAAGAATGGCGAGAGCGCCGCAGTTGCTGGCCGAGATCAGGCATAAATGGAGCAAGTTTTCCAACCAGTCTGCCAATGCTGCCCAGATCGGCAGCCAGGCTATGGTGCGTGCGGGCTGAAAACCGTGCTTGTTGCGATACGCGAAATAACGTTCCGTCAGCGCGGCCAGTGCGATGCCATAAGCCGGCGCAAAGCCCATGTCCCAATACAGACTCAAGCGCACGTGCAGCAGGGCAGTGCTATCCCAGGTGTTCAGAATGGCTTTGGCAGCGTCAGCGTTGCAGGCGAATTGCAGGGACAGAATACCGAACGGCGCGCTCGGGTTGACCAGCGCATCGGAGTGGGCCCGCATGGGATCGCCCAAAACCAACGTGAGCAGGCCCAGTACGATCAAACCGAGAGTGCTCTGTAATTGACTGGCGAAGGCGCTTGGCAGGTAGTTGGAAGGGTGACGCATGTTGTGATGAGAGTGATGTAAGCCCTTAGCTGTTCATTCGTAAATTGCTCTCCAGCACAATATGTGAACCAATGCCACCAGACACAGGTATCAACAAAAATGTGTAGCATTGAGCCACTATTTCAGTATTTTTTCTATCTTGTTAATGTCCGCAAATTGTACGTAGGCGCCAATTGCTTTATTAACCTCGTCGTTTGCCATTAATTCCTGCATTGCGACTTTACCAACAACCTCAAATGCTTTTTCTGCTGATGTAGGGTCAGATGCATATGCCATCTTTAGTTGATCTGAACAATCAACGGTTAGTAGCCGTGTTATCAATGCCCCGACGTGCTTGTCGCTCACTCGTACATCCCTTTGGGTTACGTTCAAATACGACTTGATTTCAGGGTGTGCCCCAATTGCAAAGAATATCCACTTTGCCAGACTTTTGCGCTCTTTCCCATTGAGATTATCCGCCATGCAAGTAGAAAGCGCATCAGTCGATGACTGGGAGAGAGCAGAGCTGCTAATTAACATTGAAATAAATAGGGCAATAATTTTGTAAGTACTTTTCATGACTACCTCGGGATGTGATTGATAGGTCTCACGTAGAGCTAAGGGGCGCCCGTGCAAGCGCTAGCAAAGAACAAAAATATAGTTTTCAAATTCGGACGACAACCTTCTCATATCCTGTCGTCATCCCCGGCCGGTACATCCGGCACCGCACCAAGATAGCG
>JAIFKV010000021.1 GCA_020049415.1 Betaproteobacteria bacterium | reverse complement strand
ATTCGGAAATAGGCTGTCGCTTCCAGTTTGTCATCGCCACGCAATTGGCGCGCGACCTGCATGAACGCCACGATGCGTTACGCAAACTGTTGGTGCAGGTGTATGGCGCGGCTTCAAGTGCGGCCAAACTTGAATCCTCCAGCGAGAGGGCGGTTAAATGTGATTTACCCGGCCCATAACGCGGCCGCAGGCCGCAACCAAAGGCTGTCGCCTCAGAGGCTGGTGGATTGAATTTGCGAGGACAATATCCACAACCTCAACGAGGAGGCAGACCGCCACGCAGCGACAATGGCGCCCATTTTCAAACGATTAACGACTAATCTTTTCGACGTTACTTGGTCGCCTCAGGCGGTTTCATGAACATCTGCATGAAAGCGGCGGGGTCTAGCGGCGCTTGCACCGGTTTGGCCGAATCGACGGTCGGGTTGGTTGCGGGTTCAATTGCCGGCGGGGGTTCCGCTGCTGCGGCCGGAGCTGCTTGTTGTGGCGCATAGAAGAAGAACGGCAGGGGACTTTGTTGCGCCGATGGCGCCGATGGCGGCAAGTAAGGCTGCTGCATTTGTGGTGCTTGCTGCATTTGCGGCGCTTGCGGCAATTGGAACGGCATGTACGGTGCTGCTTGCCGAGCCGGCTGCGGGTAGTTCTGCGGCATCATCTGCGGACTGGGTTGAGTCATGCCGAAGAAGTTGGGCAGGCTAAGTTGTGGTTGCTGCTGAACCGGCTGCTGGCCGCCAAAGAAATTAGGATAAGCAGGTTGCTGTTGCACGGGCTGTTGTTGCATGCCGAAAAAATTGCCCAGGTTCGGTTGCTGCGGTTGTTGCGCGCCATAGGGCTGGTACGGAAAACCTTGTTGCTGCGGCTGCATCGGGTAATAACCGCCCGGCATCATGTTCTGCTGGGGTTGCGCGGCAAACGGCAGGTTGGGAAATGACGGCATGGATGGACTGAAACCCGGTACGCCGAATTGTTGTGGCTGTGCCGGACGCATATAGGGATTACCCGCGAACGGGTTGCCCGAAAATGGATTGCCTGCAAAGGGGTTGTTGGGGTACTGGCCTCCTCCCATGAACGGGGCGTTCATCTGGCCCATGCCGCCGCTGGAAAGCGGGTTGGGCGACAAACCGGATGTCAAGGCGCTAAGCGCGCCGAGCGCACCCAGGTTCAGTACTGGGTTAGATGCGCCGCCATAACTATTCCATGGGCTTAAAGGATTGATACTGTTGATTGGGTTGAGCGGATTCAGGGCGCCTAAACCAAGCGGGCTGGAAAGACCGCCGACGCCGCTGGACCAAGGTGTGGCTTGAGTCTGGCCGAGCAAGGCCAAAGGATTGGTCGGATTGGCTAAAGCAGTCTGCGCCGAACTGGCGACAGCGAGGAGAAGCAAGGGAGCAAAGCGTTTCATGTGCAACTCCAGAAGAATGGGAATTTGCTGGAAGGATTCACGAGGAATCCGGTGTTCCGGGAAAGGCTCGGACTATGGATAGTTTGATGCGCGAGAGGCGTGGGAATTTGCCAGCAAAGGGGAAATCAGCACCGCAAGATTTCCCCCTTTGTCTGCTTTGTCTGTATTACAGGTCGCCTTCCGCTGCGGCCTTCATGATGATGTCCATCTTGTCGCGGATGTCTTTCGCAAAAATCATCAACTGGTCAGGCGCGCCCATCTTGCCGGAGAGGGAGTCCAGCCAGGACGTATTCCAGTCCAGTGTCAGAACCCACAGATTCTTGTCGGCATCTTCCATGATGGCGACGCGGCAAGGCAGGTAAACAATGGATTCCGGCGCATATTTCAGAATTTCGCGACCGGCGGCGATGTCGCAGTAATGATAAACCTCCATCCGCGGCGCATCCATGTCACCCAGCACGGCCTGGATGTCTTTCCACATCGGGCTTTCGCCGACCTTCTTGAAGTTCAGCTTGTTGGCCGCCAGTTCCATGGATTGCTTGACGTCGTCGAAGGTCAGTCCTTTCTTGACCGGATACTTGATGGCCATCAGGTTCATCACGTCTTTCACATCCATGCTCTTGACCATGCCCATCATCGGCATGATCTGCTTCATCAGCTTGGCTTTTTCTTCCGGCGACACCATCTTGGACATTTCATACGGACGCATGCCACGGCCGCCCGGGGAAATCGGCAATGTAATTGGACCAGCGGACAGGGGCACGTTGGCCAGATAGGGATTGACTGCTTGCTGGGCAACAGCAGGGACGCTCAGAGTCAGTGCCAAGGTTGAGATCAGGGCGATTTTCTTCATTTGCTACTCCTTCCTCGTGGAAACCGATGTGTGTTTTGGGTAAGGCTGAGACTTCTCAAGTCCTGATGTTCAGGGCAGGATTAAATTCCCCACGCCGGCTTGATGCAACAGACCAGGCGCGGAGCGACTTGCTTGTTACAGATCGCCGTCGGCGGCTGCTTTCATAATGTTGTCCATCTTGTCGCGAATGGTGACAGCGTGATCCCACAGTACATCGGGCGTACCCATCCGGCCTTTGACGGAATCCAGCCAGGTGGTATCCCAATCCAGTGTCATCACCCAGATGTTCTTGTCGGCGTCTTCCATGATGGTGAAGCGGCAAGGCATGTAGACGGCGGATTCCGGGGAGTACTTGAGCATTTCCCGGCCGACTGCGATGTCGCAATAGTGATAGACCTCGATGCGCGGCGCATCCATGTCGCCCAGCACGGCCTGGAAATCTTTCCACATCGGGCTCTCGCCGACTTTCTTGAAGTTGAGCGTGTTGGCGCGCAACTCCATGGAAGTCTTCACATCGTCGAAGGTCAGGCCCGGCTTGGCTTTGTACTTGATGGTCATGAGATTCATCATGTCCTTCAAGTCCATGCGCGTGGTCGCATTCATCAAGGGCATCATCGACTTGATCAACTTCGCCTTCGTTTCCTGCGGAACAACGCCCGACATTTCATAGGGGCGGACACCCTGAGCCGGGAACTTCGGGATCGACGGGAGCAAGGAAGGAAGCGACGGAAACGACGGAAGTGACGGAAGTGACAGAGCGGGGGACGCCGGCATGTTGGTCAGGTAAGGGTTGGCTGCGGGCGCCGGATCAGCGGCCAAGCCAGGAACGGCCAGACTCATGACCAGGGTGGCTAATAGAGTCTGCTTCAAGCTGATGCGCTGCATTTATGTATCCTTCAATGTAAAAAAACATTTGGTTGTTATGGTCACTTAGGAGTGACAGTAGTCAGGCCCAACATTTTCCAGTCCTGCACCCCGCCACGATACCACTTGAGCTTGTGCGCCGGATAACCTAAAGCCATCAATTGCTTGATATTGGTGGGCGATTGGCCGCACCAGGGGCCGTTACAGTACATCACCAGCGTCTTCGCATTTTCAAAATTCCACAATCCACCCTGGCGGGCTGCGCCAAACCGGAAAATCAGAATCTCGGCGATCCTGTCCAGATCGTTGTGGGCGGGATGTAGATCCTGCCAGGGCAAAATGACCGCGCCGGGAATGATTCCCGAACGTTTCGGCCAATCACCATCGCGCGAGTCGATCACCAACACGCTGGCATCGGTACCCGATCTTTTCAGGTACTCGAGCATTTCCAGTTCGCCGATGGTTTCCACCCCGGGTCCGAGCGACATCGGCTGGACGCAGAACGGCGGACATGGTCGTGAAGTCATTGAGAAGTCTGGATCGAGCATGTTTTCGGTGTCCGGATTTCGTTCGATGACAACCTTCTTGCCCTGATGCAGAACTTCCACCGACGCCACGCTGTGGGTGATGTTGACGGTTTGTTCATCGGCCAGCGCAAGGCCGCCGAAGACGCCGTAGCCAGAACAGAAAACCAGCAAAAACATGCATGACCCGGATATGCGCAGCTTCATTATTTGTCTCCTCCAGATTGACCAACCCGCACCGCCAAGCCAGCGGCACAAAAGAACGCCGCAGGATCAATCGGCATCAGTCCATATATTCAAACACCTTGACCACCTTGGAAACCCCGTTGGTACGCGCCGCAACTTCCGCCGCAGCACCGCCTTCTTCACGCTTCACAACCCCCATCAAAAACACTGTGCCAGACTCGGTGACCACCTTTACATGGTGCGCATTGAAGCGCTTGTCATCCAGAAAACGCGCCTTCACTTTGGTGGAAATGTAACCGTCGTTAGTACGGGTCGTGAATCCGGCCACCTCACCAATCACCAATTCATTCTGAACGGCGCGAACATTCGGTACGCCAAGGACAATTTCCTCAATTTTCGCGCGCACCTCCGCATCCGGCGTTTGGCCGGTCAGCATGACCCGACGATTGAAACTGGTCGCACTGACGTGCGTATTTTCTCCAAAGTGCTCGCGCACCAGGCTCCCCGTTTTCAACTCGATTTCCTCATCCATCAGGTAAGTACCGGTGGTGCGACGGTCTTCCGCCATCAGGATGCCAACGCCGACCCCCCCCGCGACGACAGGCACGCAACCACTTAGCGAAACAACACTCAGCCCGGCGGACAGCGCGATAGAGATCCCCAGCAGGCCGCGTAAAAAGTGATTTTTCATCAGTCAGGCTCCAAGTAACAAATAATCAATGCCATCACATAAACAATGGATTGCGAGTAAAAGCGATTCATGAATGCGCGCTGGCGTGTCGGCTGGCGCGCAGATCAGCACATCTTCCTCGCGCAGTATTTCAGCTAACGCCCCGCCTTCGCCACCAACCAGGACAATCACGCTCATCTCACGTTCCTGGGCGGCGCGGGCAGCTTCGATCACCGCGCTGTTATTGCCGAAGGTAGACACCGCCAGCAGGATATCGCCCGGCTGCCCCAACGCCGCCACTTGACGGGCGAAATCGGGACTGGCTGCGTCGCCCATCGCCGACCCGGTGCCGGACAACGCCAGCGCGGCCAGACCAGGTCGATCCTGGTCCAGCTTGTCGACCAGTATTGCCGCCAGATGGCGGGCCGCCAAACCCGATGCGCCGTTGCCGCAGGTGAGAATCTTGCCCTCACGCATCAGGCAATCGGTAAGCATCATCACCGATCTTTCAATCGGCTCCGACAACAGATCGGCCGCGCCTGCCAAGGTGTGAATGCTGACCTGGAATTGATCCTGAATGCGTTGAGCGAGAGACATGGGTAAGCGGCAATGACGGTCAGCGGGGCGGGAGGAGAGAAGCGATAAACGGCGACGATTATAGCCAGCCCTTCAAGCCTCGAATGCGGCCCGTAACCAGCGCAGGCTCCCCGCCTGCAACAGCACTGCGTCGAACCGGCAAGGCGCGTCGAGTTTGTGGCGCGCCAGATAATGTCGCGCGGCAAGAATGATGCGGCCCTGCTTGGTTGGGGTAATGCTCTCCGCCGCACTACCGTAATCAGTCCGGGATCGCGCCCGCACCTCCACAAAAACCAAGGTCGCGCCATCCCGCATGACCAGATCGATCTCGCCACCGCGACAGTGGAAGTTGCGTGTCACCAGCTGCAGTCCCTGCCCGACCAGATAATCGGCCGCCGCTTGTTCCGCCTCGGCGCCTATGTCCGCAATATTTTTGCTCATGCCATTCATCCCTTTGCGAAGTGCGTCACGCACGCCTTCAGACACGTACCGGTTCGCGCCTTGAACCCTGCCGTTTCGTTAAACTGTCTGCCCGGAATTTCCCGCCCCGTGCAACCTTCATGTTCGATGCCTCCCAGCCGGCGCGCCCCGGCGTGCTTCACATTGTCGCCACACCGATCGGCAACCTGCGCGATCTCAGCCAGCACGCGCTCGATGTCCTCAAGACCGCCGACATCGTCGCGGCGGAAGATACCCGCACCACGCAAGGTTTGCTCAACGTACATCAGATCCAGGCCGGCAAACTGACACCGCTGCACGACCACAACGAAGAAATCGCCGCCACCCGGCTGATCGAAGCGCTGCGCAGCGGGCAGAGCGTCGCCTACGTTTCCGACGCCGGCACGCCTGGCATTTCCGACCCAGGCGCGCGCCTGGTCAACGCCGTGCGCACCGCCGGTTTCGAGATCACGCCGATTCCCGGCCCCAGCGCGGTGGCGACGGCGTTATCGGTCGCCGGCATTGAAGGCGCTTGGCTGTTTTACGGTTTCTTGCCAGCCAAGCCCGCCGCTCGTCGAAAAGTGCTGGAATCGCTGGTTGCCGCACCGCATGCGCTGGTGTTTTACGAAGCGCCGCATCGCATCGAAGAAACCATCGACGACTTGTATGCCGTATTGGGCGGCGAACGCACACTGCTGTTCGCCCGTGAACTGACAAAAAAGTTTGAACAATTGCACGCCTGCACGCTGGCCGACGCCCCTGGCTGGCTGGCGGCGGACGACAACCACCGGCGCGGCGAATTTGTGTTGGTGGTTGGGGCGCCCACCACGCAACTCGACGAAAGCGATGTCGAAGCCCGCCGCGTGCTGGAAATTCTGCTTGAAGAACTGCCGCTCAAACAAGCCGCGCACCTCGCCGCCCGTCTCACCGGTGCGCGCAAAAACGCCTTGTACGACCTCGCCTTGACGCTGAAAGAAGAGAAATGATCATGCAGACACTGACCCTCACCCGCCCCGACGACTGGCATCTGCATCTGCGCGACGGCGATCTGCTCGCCGCCGTGTTGCCCGACACCGCGCGCCAGTTCGCCCGCGCTATCGTCATGCCCAACTTGCGGCCGCCGGTGCGCACGCTCGCCGATGCACTGGCTTACCGAGCCCGTATCCTGGCAGCTGTACCGACCGGCATAAAGTTCGAGCCGTTGATGACGCTTTATCTGACCGATAACACCGACCCGGCGGAAGTGCTTAATGCCCACGCCAGCGGCATTGTCCACGCCATCAAGTACTACCCGGCGGGCGCGACCACCAACTCTGATTCCGGCATCACCGACATCCGTAAAGTTGACGCGGTACTCGAAGTCATGCAGGAAATCGGCATGCCCCTGCTGCTGCACGGCGAAGTCACCGACCCGGAAATCGACATCTTCGACCGCGAGGCGGTATTCATCGACCACATCCTGACGCCGCTGCGGCAGCGTTTTCCAGAACTCAAAATAGTGCTGGAACACATTACCACCCGGCAAGCCGCAGAATTCGTCGCCTCCGCGCCAGCCAACGTCGTCGCCACCATCACCGCGCATCACCTGCTCTACAACCGCAACGCCATGTTTCAGGGTGGCATCCGCCCGCATTACTACT
The DNA here is from genome assembly GCA_020049415.1 of Betaproteobacteria bacterium. Taxonomy (GTDB): domain Bacteria; phylum Pseudomonadota; class Gammaproteobacteria; order Burkholderiales; family Thiobacillaceae; genus PFJX01. The sequence continues at coordinate 7,417 of JAIFKV010000021.1, read as the reverse complement.
GCTTGCCGGTGCTCAAGCGCGAGATGCACCGCCAGGCGTTGATCAAGGCAGCCACCAGCGGTAGCCCAAAATACTTTCTCGGCACCGACAGCGCTCCGCACGTCAAACATACCAAGGAGACCGCCTGTGGCTGCGCCGGCATTTATACCGCCCATGCCGCGCTGGCGTTTTACACGGAAGCATTTGACCAGGCTGGCGCGCTGGACAAACTGGAAGCCTTTGCCAGCTTCCACGGTCCCGACTTTTATGGCCTGCCACGCAATACCGAGCAAGTCACGCTGGTGCGTGAAACCACCCCGGTCAGCGCCGACCATCCGTCCGGTGTGACACCACTGCGGGCGGGGGAAACCTTGGCCTGGCGGTTGCAGAAAGGTGAAACCGGGTAGTCCGAGCAACACCCGGAAAGCGTGCGCACTCGCTTATCGCCAAGCGCGCATCGCCACCCTGAATCAATCGCTTTTCAGGCTTTCATGTCTTAAAAGCCCATGAATTCATTGAATATAATTTTCACGCCAAAATAAAAATAAGTAGCTGAATCGGCATCTTGGGGCGAAAGATTTCACTACAAAACTGATATAAACAGCCACATCACAAACGGCCTCCGGGAGGTTGCATGTTCAATGACATCAAGATTTCTTATCGTTTGTGGTTCATCTCGATTCTGGCGGGAAGCATGTTCCTGATCGCGGTTGCGGCAGGCTCGTTTGGCCTGCATTCCGCCGAAAAATCGCTCAACACCGTTTATGTCGATCGTGTCGTGCCGATGCATGACTTGTCCAAGGTGGGCGAGATCATGCAAGACAATTACGGCCAGATTCTGGCCGCATATCAACACGACCCTGCTTCCCCCCTCGCGGCGCTGCATGACCATCCGACCTCAATGCATTTTGACGCCATCGCGCGGGGTAACAGTGAGATCGATGCCATTTGGGTCAAGTACATGGCGACTTACCTCACCGAAGAAGAAAAATTGCTGGCGGCAGATTTCGCAGCCAAGCGCCAAGCGCTGAAAGAAAAATTCAAGATTGCCGAGGCGGCCATCGCGGCGGGTTTCAACGACACCGAAGCGGCAACACAATTCCTTAAAGCGGGACGAGAAGAGCGCAAGGAAACCCTCGCCGCCATGCACAAGCTGATGTCCTACCAGGAGGAGGTTGCGCGGCAGGAATTCGAAGCGGCACAAACTCGATCAAACCGCACCATGTGGCTTTTTGGCGTGCTCATTCTGGTTGGTGTGACTGGTGTGCTGGGCACTGCCCACTTCACCATTCGTCACATCTCCCGCAGTATCAATCTCGCCGGCGGCAGCATGGAGGCGATTGCCAATGGAGATCTAAGCCAGCGTGTTCCCCAAGCCGGTGGCGATGAAATCGGCATCATGCTGAATAAACTTGCAACCATGCAAAACAGTCTGCGCGAACTGATCGGCGCGGTAAGCAGCAATGTGAAGCATCTCAACCGAGCTGCGGCGGAACTCTCGGCGTCGTCATCCAGCAGCGCCCGTGCCAGCGAATCGCAGTCCGAAGCGGCATCCAGCATGGCGGCTTCAGTCGAGCAACTCTCGGTGTCGATCGACCAGGTTGAAGAACACGCGCTTGAGGCGCGCAATGTCACCCTGAATTCCGGCAGCCAATCGGAAGAAGGCGGCCGCATCATTCACCAGACCGCAGAGGAGATGCGCAACATCGCGGAAGCAGTCAACGCCACCGCCAGCACGATTCGCCAACTGGAAGATTTTTCTGGTCAGATTTCCAGCATCGTTGGCGTCATCAAGGATATCGCCGACCAGACCAATCTGCTCGCCCTCAATGCGGCCATCGAAGCAGCGCGCGCTGGCGAGCAGGGACGCGGTTTCGCCGTGGTGGCGGATGAAGTCCGAAAACTGGCGGAGCGCACCGCCAACTCGACACAGGAAATCACCAGCATGATCGACAAGATTCAGCAGGGTACCGGACGTGCCGCGCAAGAAATGGAAGCCGGCGTTCGGCGTGTCAACGATGGCGTCAATCTCGCCCACCAGGCGGGAGACTCGGTCACCGGTATCCGCACCGGGTCGGAAAAGGTCACTCGGGTTGTCGATGACATCAACCTGGCACTCAAGGAACAAGCGGTGGCGGCGCGAGAGATTGCGCAGAAGGTTGAAAAAATTGCCCAAGGCGCAGAAGCAAACAGCACCGCGATCAATCAAACCGCCGCATCCGCCCAACAACTTGAAAGCCTGGCCGGTGATCTGCAGAGACTTGCCAGCCGATTCCGGGTTTAAAACGGTTCGGCCGGAATGACGTTTGAAGAAGTTCGAGCGGACCGCAAAGCGCCCATCGGACTGCGCGGCGGTAACGCAGCCGGAGGCCCATTTCCGCATCGCCCGATAGCGGCAGCTAAACCAGCTTTTCCGAACGGATTCCCAAGCGAGCACAAATAGCGACATGGCAAATATCGTCCCCGATGGCTGGCGTGAGTTTGAAACAACCGGTGCGGCGGCGCGCGAAATCGAAACCCTTGCCCGCCTGGCCGATACGCTGTCGGACGATTACACGGTCTATCACGCGGTTCACTGGACTCGGCTGGAGCACGGTTATTCCGTCTATGGCGAGATCGATTTTGTGGTGGTCAACCGGGCCGGCGCACTGCTGCTGATCGAGCAGAAAAGCGGCTTTCTGGAAGAAGGTCCGGATGGTCTGGTGAAGCGCTACGTCGAGAAGAGCAAGAGCGTGCCGGTGCAAATGGCGCGCGGCATCGCCGCGTTTCAGACCAAGCTGTATGCGCGCCCAGGCTGCCGCGAGGTGCCTATCGACTACCTGCTGTATTGCCCGGATTACCAAGTCAAGCACATGCAGACCGCCGGCATTTCACCGGAACGCATTGTTGATGCGCGCCGCCGCGATCAACTTGCGGCGATCATCGGTCAGACCCTGCCGCCGGGCGATGCCGAACGCGGCAATCCGGATACGCCACGGCAGGTTCACCGTTTTCTGCGCGATATCGTGCAACTGGAAACCGACGTCAGCGCCCTCATCGGCCGCGCGCAGGCGGTGGTCACCCGCATTTCTGGCGGCTTGGCGCAATGGGCGCGGCAACTTGAGTTTTCGCCATATCGGCTGCGCGTCAGCGGCACTGCCGGCTCCGGCAAAACCCAGTTGGCGCTGGCCGAATACCGCGCCGCCGTCGATGCCGGCAAATGCCCGCTTTACCTGTGTTACAACCGCCCGCTGGCCGATCATTTCCAACTCATTGCGCCGCCCGGCGGGCACGTCTGCACGCTGCACATGCTGTGCGATCAACGTCTGCGCGCGGCCGGAGAAGCGCCTGATTTCAGCCGGCCAGACGCTTTTGAAACCTTGCTCTCCAGCGCCGCAGCGTTGCCGGTTTCCGAAGACTGGCGATTCGATACAGTGATCGTCGATGAAGGGCAGGATTTCAGCGAAGCCTGGCGCGATCTGGCGTTACGTCATCTAAAACCGGAGGGACGCGCGATTTGGCTGGAAGACCCGCTGCAGAATCTCTACGCCCGCGCGCCGGTCGAACTGCCCGGCTGGGTCCGCATCAACGCCACCAGCAATTACCGCAGCCCCCGCTCGGTGGTGCGTATGCTGCAAAACCTGTTACCGGAAGAATTTCATATTGAAGCGCAAGGCGCGCTGCAATCTTCCGAACTGGTGGTGCTGACTTATCAGGATGCCGCCGAACTGACGCAACAGGTGAAAGAGGGCATCCGCCAGTGTCTGGCCGAAGGGTACAAGAAGGCGGACATCGCCGTGGTCAGCTTCAGCGGGCGCGAGAAATCACTGCTTTTTCCCTATACCCAGCTCGGTCCGCACAGCCTGAAAACCTACACCGGTCGCTACGACCTGCTCGGCCACCCGATCTACTCGGACGGCGACATGCTGCTGGAATCGGTTTATCGCTTCAAAGGCCAGGCCGCACCGGCCATCGTGTTCGCCGAAATCGATTTCGAACAACTCGACGAACGCGCCGTGCGTAAACTCTTCGTCGGTGCGACGCGCGCGATGATGAAACTGGTGCTGGTGGTATCGGAACGTTCGGCCGCGTTGTTATTGGACAAGCTCGGTTAGTGCAGTGCCGGGCAATATTGATTCAAACCGATCGCGCATAAAAAAACCGGACGCAAGCATCCGGTTTTTTGTGCAGCGCTAAAAATCAGCGATTACGGTTTTCCACCATGCGCTCGATGATCGGGCCGAGGATGACTTCCATCGCGAAGCCCATCTTGCCGCCGGGCACAACCAGGTTGTTCGGACGTGACATGAATGAGCCGGGAATCATGCTCAGGAAGTAGGGGAAATTGGCCTGCTTCGGATCACGATAACGAACTACCACCAAGCTCTCGTCGGGCGTCGGAATGTCACGCGCGATGAACGGGTTGGAGGTGTCGACCAGTGGCACACGCTGGAAATTGATGTCGGTCTGCGAGAACTGCGGCGTGACGTAATTCACGTAATCCGGCATCCGGCGCAGGATGGTATCGACAATGACTTCGGCCGAATAACCGCGTTCCGAAGCATCGCGGTGAATCTTCTGGATCCATTCCAGGTTGACCACCGGCACCACGCCAACGCCGAGATCAACGTGCTGCGGCATGTTGACGCTATCTGTCTTGACCAAGCCGTGCAGGCCTTCGTAGAACAGGATATCGGTCGGAGCGGGCAGGTCTTGCCAGGGGGTGAACTCGCCCGGTTTCAGGCTGGTGCCCAGCTTGGCATTGTGCTCGGCCGCTTCCTCATCGCTGTGGATGTAGTAACGACGCTTGCCGCCGCCAGTTTCGCCATAGGTCTTGAACAGGTTTTCCAGGGCGGCGAAATCGTTCGCTTCCGGGCCGAAGTGGCTGAAGCTGTGAATGCCGGCAGCTTCCGCCTTCTTCATGGCCTCTTTGAATTCAACGCGGCCCAGACTGTGGAAGCTGTCGCCTTCAATCACAGCAGCGGACAGTTTCTCGCGCGTGAAGATGTGCTCAAAAGCGCGTTTGACGGTAGTGGTACCAGCTCCGGATGAACCGGTGACAACAACAACGGGATGCTTCTTGGACATAGGTGCTCCCCAAAAAAGTGACACGTAAAAGGTGAAACGAGAAACGTGAACTGTGTCGCAGTTTGCTTGAAACCCTTCACGTTTCGCTTTTCACCACAAAAACGGCTAATGAGTATAAACGCGCTATGGTTTTTCTGTCACCGGGTTTGCCTGCGGCTTGTTGGCTGCGCCGGCTATAATCCGTCGCTTCTTAAAGCATGTACATAATCAAGATGGACGCACAATACCGACCGGAAATCATCGAACCGGAAGCGCAACAGCACTGGGACGAAAAACAGGTCTTCCGCGCTACAGAAGACTCGACCAAGCCCAAGTACTACTGCCTGTCGATGTTCCCATACCCATCGGGCAAGCTGCACATGGGGCATGTGCGCAACTACACCATCGGCGATGTGCTGGCGCGCTACCACCACATGAAGGGCTTCAACGTGTTGCAGCCGATGGGCTGGGATGCCTTCGGCCTGCCCGCCGAAAACGCCGCGCTGGCCAACAACGTCGCGCCGGCCGGCTGGACCTACGCCAACATCGACTACATGCGCGGCCAGTTGAAACGCCTCGGCCTGGCAGTCGACTGGAGCCGCGAACTGGCCACCTGCAAGCCGGATTACTACCGCTGGGAACAATGGCTGTTCACCGAATTGTTCAAGAAAGGCGTCATCTACCAGAAAACCGCTGCGGTGAACTGGGATCCAGTCGACCACACCGTGCTGGCCAACGAACAGGTCATCGACGGGCGCGGTTGGCGCTCCGGCGCGCTGGTGGAAAAGCGCGACATCCCGATGTATTTCTTCCGCATCTCCGCCTACGCCGAGGAACTGCTGTCCGAACTCGACAACCTGCCCGGCTGGCCGGAACGGGTGAAAACCATGCAGCGCAACTGGATCGGCAAGAGCTTCGGCGTCGAGATCCATTTCCCGCTGAACCCGCGCCACCAGGATGGCGAGCCGGTATTGAAGGTGTTCACCACCCGTGCCGACACGTTGTTCGGCGTCACCTACGTCGCCGTCGCGGCGGAACATCCGCTGGCGACCCAGGCCGCCGCAAACAATCCGGCGCTTACCGCGTTCATCGCCGAATGCAAACAAGGCAGCGTCGCCGAAGCCGACATGGCGACGATGGAAAAGAAGGGCATGGACACCGGCCTCAAGGTCTACCACCCGTTCACCAATGAACCGGTGCCGGTGTTCGTCGCCAACTATGTGCTGATGGGCTACGGCGAAGGCGCGGTGATGGCGGTGCCGGCGCACGACGAACGCGATTTCGCGTTTGCACAGAAGTACAGCCTGCCGATCAAGCCGGTGATCAAACCGGTCGAGGGCGAACTGGCCGATCCATTAGCTGAAGCCTTTACCGAACAGGGCGTGCTGTTCGACTCCGGCGACTTCACCGGCCGCACCTCCGAAGACGCCATCGACAAGATCGCTCTGGTGCTGAGCAACCTGAAACTGGGCGAGAAACGCACCACCTGGCGGTTGCGCGACTGGGGTATTTCGCGCCAGCGTTACTGGGGCTGCCCGATTCCGATCATCCATTGTCCGACCTGCGGCGATGTGCCGGTGCCGGCCGACCAGTTGCCGGTGGTGCTGCCGGAAGACGTCAAGATCGACATCGGTTCGCCGATCAAGAAGATGCCGTCGTTCTACGAAACCACCTGCCCGACCTGCGGCGGCAAGGCCGAACGCGAGACCGACACGATGGATACCTTCGTCGAGTCGTCCTGGTATTACGCCCGTTTCACCTGCCCGGACAATGACACGGCGATGCTGGACGAGCGGGCCAATCACTGGCTGCCGGTCGATCAGTACATCGGCGGCATCGAGCACGCGATCCTGCACCTGCTTTACGCCCGCTTCTTCCACAAGCTGATGCGCGATATCGGCCTGGTCAACAGCAATGAGCCGTTCGCCAACCTGCTGACCCAGGGCATGGTGATCGCCGACACCTATTACCGTGATCTCGGAGGTGTTGAAAACGCAGGCAAAAAGCAGTGGATCAACCCGGCCGACGTGGAACAACGCGATGGCATCTGGGTACTGAAGGCCGACGGCCAGCCGGTGATCGTCGGCGGCACCGAAAAGATGTCGAAGTCGAAGAACAACGGCGTCGATCCGCAATCGCTGATCGACCAGTACGGCGCCGATACGGCTCGCCTGTTCATGATGTTCGCCGCGCCGCCGGAACAATCGCTGGAATGGTCGGATGCCGGTGTTGAAGGCGCCAACCGATTCTTGCGCCGGCTTTGGAAGACCGTGTTCGAGCACGTCGAAGGCGGTGTGGTCTCGGCATACGCCGACGGCGATCTCAGCCCGCCGACGCAGGATTTCCGCCGCCAGTTGCACCACACCATCGCCAAGGTCAGCGACGACATCGA
>JAIFKV010000155.1 GCA_020049415.1 Betaproteobacteria bacterium | reverse complement strand
TGGTGCGGCAAGCTTGGGCGCGGCGGGCGGGCTGGTCGGGCTGACCGTCGGTGCGACGGGCAGAATACTGACCATTACCGGCACTGGTACTGGCGGCGGCATGCGCAGTTGCGTCAACGGTACAGCCACTGCCAAATGCAGCGACCCCGCCACGGCCAGGGCAATGGCGTTGCGCTGTGTGCTGGAAAGAGACATGCCTGAGGCCGGTGGTTGAAACTTCAAGGCTGAGCGCTCACTCCAGGCCCAGCGCGCGGGCGATGTCCTTCCAGGCGACCAGCTTGAAGTTCTGCGGCGCGTCAGGCAAGCGATTGAAGCCGTCCTGCACCACCAGCATGCCCTCACCATATGCGCCGCCGAGATCGAGCGCGGTGACTTCCAGGCCGTCGGTTTCGGAGACGCCATCAATGCCGGCCGCCGCGTTGATGCCGATGCGGAAAGCGCCGCGATAGGCAAATGGCGGCTGGGCGTCGAGCACCACGTAGCTGTTGTCGCCCTGGCTGGAGGCGATCAGGTAGCTGGCGTGAGCGCCGTGATACACCGCTAAACCCTCGACATCGGCCACCAGCCGCGGCCCCACCGGCAACACCAGATGCGGCGCGGCGACCGCCGACGCGTCGGCGGCCAGGGTCCAGATGGCGTGATCTTCCTCTCCGATGAACAAGCGTCCGGCGCGGTCATCCACCACACAGCCCTCGGGCTGGCTGGCGACGCTGAAGCGGCGCACTGGGACGCCAGTGTAGGCGTTGTCACGCCAGTCAATCCGGTACTGGACGAAGCGGCCGTCCTGGTCGTTGGCGATCACTTCCAGGCCACCGCCTGGCGGTTGGTAGAGGCAGGTGCCGTAGATGTCATCGAGGTCGGTGGCGATGCGGGCGACATCGCGCAGCGTGCCGTTGGCGTCGATCTCGAACACCGCCAGCGCATTGTCATCGCGCTGCGTCGCCACGGCCAGATCGACCGGCAGCGCGCGACCGGCAAGTTGCACCCGCTGGCGGACATCGACATTGTTGACGCGGCCGACTTCCAGCAATTGCCGGGTTTTGCCGGCCAGATCGTAGCTCAGCAGGCCCTGCTTCTTGTTGGTGCCCAGAATCAGCGATTGCGCCGGGTCGAGCGGATGAATCCAGATTGCCGGGTCGTCGGCGGCATCGCCGCGCCGCGTCACTGGTTCGGTCTGCGCCTGCGCTTCCACGATCGGCAAATTGCGGCTGATTGCGGCCTGGGGTTTCGCAACCCGCGCGGCAACCAGGCTGCGGAACGGCACACCTTCGCCATCCAGCGCATAAGCCCAGTCGCCGATGCCGTCTTCACTGATCTGCAAGATGTGGCGCGCATCGTCGACGCGGCAGGATTCGACCCCCGGCGGCAGCGCCAGTTTGCGCAGCAGGCGCGGCGCCGGGCCGCTCAGCAGCCACTGTTCGGCCTGGCCGTCCTTGCCGATCAAAATCGCATGATCCAATTGCTGGCCATCGCGGTACAGGCACTGGCTTTCCAGCGTAAACGCCGTTTCCGGCAGTGCCGCGCCAACCGACATGCGGCCCAGCGCCAGGTCGATGTCGATCAGCACCGGCTGCTGGCGTGCGTCGTCGAATACCAGCGCCAATGCGCCGCCAGGCGTCGGGCGGCTGTCGAGGTGATCGGCGCGCATCGCCAGACGGGCAATTTCGCGGCCGTCGTCGGCAAGCAGGCGCAACGCGCGTTTTTCGGACACCAGCCAGTGCCCATTCGGCAGCGCGTTGAATTGTTTCGCGTTGGCCAGGCTCGGCAACGGAACTGTCGAGCTGGCGCAGGCCATCCCCGGCATCGCCATGATGCAGAGGCATATAGCCAGTGTTCTGGGAGTTCTGAGCATGAAATAGAGGCTCGTCCCGGACATGCCGGGACGATGTTCCGGAAGGTTAAAAATCGGTCAGTTTGAGGCTCAGCTTGTAGGTACGGCCGTAAGCTTCATGCTGTGCGTTCAGGTCGCGCTGACCACTGTAGACGTAGTAATGCTCGTTGCTCAGGTTGAGCGCCTCGAACGCCAGTTGCAGCCGCTTGCTGATCTTGTAGCGCGCAGCGAAGTCATATTGGGTCTGTGCATCGACATACAGATCCTGGTCGGCATCGGTGATATCGCTGACTTCGAGCAAGTACTTGGACTTGTGATTGGCAGCCAGACGCAGGCTCCAGGGGCCGGCTTCGTAACCCAGCATCAGATTGACGGTGACATCCGACTGGCTGGGCAGCGGAATGTCCCGCGAGACGGCCGCGCCGTCGCTGAAGCTGGAGATGCTCGCGTCGGAATCAGTGAAGGTGGCGTTAGCGGAAAACAGCAAGCCGTTCCACGGCGCTGGCAAATGCCGGAACGAGCGGGCGTAGGCGAGTTCCAGGCCGCTGATCTTGGCCTTGTTGCCGTTGGCATAGGTTTTGGCCTCATCGAAGTCAGCCCAGATGCCGCTGCCGGCGAGATCAGTCTCGTAGACGAAATTGTCGATGTCCTTGCGGAACACATAGGCCGAGACCACCCCGGCATAGCCCAAACGGCGTTCGATGCCGAGATCGAGGTTGCTCGATGTCAGCGGATTCAGGTCCGGGTTGCCGAACTCGGCCTCGTCGCCATCGATGATGAAACCGGGGGCCAACTGGCCAAAGGTCGGGCGTACGACAGAGTTGGTCCAGGCCGCGCGTATGCTGGTGTTGTTGTCGATGTCACGCCGCAGATGCAGGGCTGGCAGCCAGTCGTGGTAGCTGTTCTTCTTGACGATGGACTCGTAGACATCGTCGCGGAGCCGCTGCTGAAGGTGTTCTGCAGATAAGCGGCGTTGATGTCTTCGTGCATGATGAAGTCGTTGATGCGCGAATCTTCTTCGTTCAGATAACCAGATTTGTCGATACCGGCGAGGAAGGCGTTGATCGATGTCGCGCTGATGGCCGGGCCGAACTCGCCGTAAGCGTAGTCGACCGTGCCGGAGGTGAAGCCGGACAGCGCCGGATTGTCGAAATCCCCGCCATCGATTTCCCAGGCGGTGAGTTCGTTGGTTTTCTCGCGGCGACTGACTTTGGCGCCGAATTTCAGTTCGTTGTCCATGCCCCAGGCCTTGAAGTTGCGGCCCAGATCGAGGCGCAGATTGCGCTCGGTATCCTTGGTCAGTTGCTCGCCGATTACGATGCCGTCCAGTTCGTAGTCATCCGCCAGATTGATGGCGGTATCGCCGATCAAGGTGGGCCGGCGGGTGTTGACGAAGCCGGAGCTATAGGTGGTGCCGGATTCGAATACGCTTTCGACATCGTCCGGCGTGTCCTGGCTGGAGCGGCTGATGCCGAGCGCGGCGGACAAGTCCCAGCCGCCCAGTTTGCGGTCCATGCCGAGCACGGCCGAGAAAATGTCGTGGGTTTCCTTGCGCGCCTTGAGCTCGCGCACCGATTCGGTATCGCCCAGCACGCCGGCCAACTGTGCATCGTCGAACTCGATATTGTGCAGATGCCGGGTTTCGTCGTCGGAGAAGCGGCTGAACAAGGTGCGCAGGTAGTAGGCCTCGTCATTGCGCGGCCGGAAATCGACGTTCACCACGGCGCCCTGGCGCTCGCGGGTGATCTGGTAATCGCGACGCTGAAACTCTTCCAGCGCGTTGCCCGCATCAAGATCCCAGGCGCCGCCGGTCTCGCTGTTGTCGGAGCCGAATTTGCGTTTCGCGGAACTCAGGCCGGCGGCGATGCCAAGCTTGCCGTCCATGAACAAATTGCTCCAGGCGGCGGCGAAATCGGGGCTGGTTTCGGAGACGTTGGTATCGTGGCTAAAGCCGCCTTCCACCGAGTAGAACAGGCCTTTGTGATCGAACGCGGAGATCGTTTTAACTTCAATAGTGCCGCCGATCGAGTTGGCGTCCTGACGCGGTTCCAGGGTCTTGGTCACTTCCAGGGAACGGATCAGGCCGGCCGGCAGCACATCCAGCGCCACCGCGCGAACATCGCTTTCCGGCGCCGGCACCAGGCTGCCGTTGATGGTGACTGAGTTCAGGTCAGGCGAAATGCCGCGCACCCGTACATAGCGTCCTTCGCCCTGATCGCGTTCCACCGAAAGGCCGGGAATGCGTTGCAGAGCCTCCGCCGCGTTGCGGTCCGGCAATTGGCCGATGGCGTCGGCATGCACCACGCTGACGATGTTGTCGGCGAGTTGCTGAACATCCAGCGCGCTCTCCAGGCTGGCGGCCTGGCCGACCACGTTGATTTCGCCCAGCACCGTCACCGGCTGCTGCGCCCAGGCCGGACCGGCCATTCCAGCAGCCATGGCGATAACCAGCGCCTTGTGGCGCAACGCCCGCGTCGCATACATCCGTGTCTGATTCATCTGCGTTTCAGACACCTGCGTTTCAGACATCATTCCCGCTTGTTTCGCTTGCATCTTGATCCCCTGTGAGCCGGTGCCGCTGAGCATCCCCTGATGCTCAGGCTGGGTGGCCGGAACTGAACCCGGCGCAGCCTAAGGGGGATAAGTTTCATGAACGTGACAGATTTGCTTCAATTCACATGTAAAACAATGATTTAGCCTGTGCTTGTCGCTTCAATGAGCCATTTTGACTGGCGTCAGCAAGGCTCGCCGACCACGCCGCAAAACGCCAGCGAGGCAACGCAGCGTGTCTGATCGGGGATTAACGGGGATAAGCGCGTCCACCCGATGAGCCAATCGCACCCCCCTTTCTTTCAGCGACAGTGCAACCCCCTTTCTGTCACACGCGGCTTGCAGAATGACGGCCATCAATTTCTCTCCGCCCGCCACCACCATGCTTGCCATGCACCGCTTTGCCCTGATCGTGATGACGCTGCTTGGCGGCGTCTTTGTGCTGATCTACGCCAGCTTGGGCGAACCCAAGTCGCTGGCGAACTGGAACTGGATGGATATTCTGGGCGAGGGCGGCACGGCGTTGATGTCCGCGCTATGGGTGATGTTGGTGCTCACCAGCCGCCCCAGTGGCCGCGTCACTTTCCTGTTGGCCGGTGGGCTGCTTGCAATTGCGCTGGGCGCCTGGGTCGATAGTCTGGACGAGTTTTTCATAATTCCGAAGACCCAGCTCTGGGATAACTGGCTGGAGTCGCTGCTAATGCCGGGTGGCATGTTGACGCTGACCGTGGGGCTGTATTTCTGGCGCCAGGAGCAGTTCTCGCTGAACGATCACATGCGCAAGCGGGAGCGACTGTTTCGCGAACATCGCGCCTTCGACCGCATCACGCAACTGGCCAATGCCGATTATCTGCGCCGGCAGATTCGCCTCGAACAGACCCGTTCGCCGGACCGGCCTAGTGCGTTGATCCTGCTTGACGTCAACCAGTTTCACCAGATCAACCGCCAGTACGGCCAGGTGGAAGGAGATCGTGTTTTGCAGGCGATCAGTCATCTGCTGTTGCTCAATTTGCGTTCCGACGATCTGCTCTGTCGCTATGCCGGCGACCGTTTCGCGGTGCTGATGCCAGCGACTTCCCTGACCGACGCGAGCCGCATGGCGCAACACCTGGAAAATTGCGTGCGCCTGCTGGCGCACCATACCCAAGCCCGAAGCGAACGGCTGCGGATCAGCGCGCGCGTCGCCTGCTCCGTCGCTGACCAGGATGTGGACACGTTGCTGGATCGCTTGAACGCGATGCTGGAACCCGAGTCGCCATCCCCGCCGGCGATGGCTGCGGCAGCCTGAAATCACATCATGATTCCCTGCTATCAAACCACCACGCGCTTCATTCCGGCGCGCTACCAGGCGGCATTGCTGCTGGAATACACGCGCAGCCAGGATTTGGATGACCAGGCCTTGTTCCAGGGCACCCACCTCGACGCCACCGCCATGGTCTCCGAGCAGTCGTTGCTGACACCGGGCGAATATCTGCAATTGCTGCACAACCTGAACCAGGCTTTACCGTCGCGTGACACCAGTTTCATGCTGGGCCAGCAACTCCTCCCCGGCCACCTCGGCAATCTCAGCCATGCCTTGCTGCAAGCGCGCAACCTGCGCCAGGCGTTGGATATCCTGATTTGCTACCAAGCCTGGCTAAGTCCTTTGCTGGCGCCGCACCTGATGACGCTGGGCGACAAAACCGCGCTGTACTGGACGGACAGTTGCGTCACACCGCGTCTGCGCGGCTTCGTCGTGGAAATGATGATGACCGCCGTCAGCGGCATGAGTCGCTGGTTGAGCGGCATGCGACTACCCTGGCAATACCGATTTAATCGCACCCAGCCGGCGTATATCGAGCAATACGCGGTGCATCTGGGAACGGAAACGCGCTTCAACGATTATTTCGATGCCATGTTGATCGATGCCGAATGGCTGGATCAACCCTGGCCGCGTGGCAACGAGATGACCGTGACTTTGGCGCTGGCCGCCGTCGAACAGCACGCGCCGGCAGAGTTTTGTCGTCAGAGCCTGCTGGCGGCGTTGTACGACTACCTGGCCGCGCGCATACGGCTGGCGCCGACGCTGGAACGCACCAGCGCCGATTTCGGTTGCAGCCCGGCCACCTTCAAACGCCATCTGGCGCAGCATCACACGCATTTTCAGGCCGAACTGGACCTGGCGCGCGCCCATGTCACCCTGAACATGATCAATAACCAGGGCTACAGCAATGAACAGATCGCCGCCTATCTCGGCTTTCACGATGCCAACAATTTCCGCCGTTCCTTCAAGCGCTGGACCGGTTTGACGCCGTCCATGCTGCGCGCGCATCTACTGGATTCCAGGGTATTGGAATAAGCATTGCGGAAATGTTGGAGAGTAAGCCAGTTCCTCACCCACGTTTAGGCCGAAGTTTGTTTTCTCTGTTGCCGCCTGGTTTCCCGGCGGTGCCACATGATCTCGGC
>JAIFKV010000012.1 GCA_020049415.1 Betaproteobacteria bacterium | reverse complement strand
CACGATGAGCAGGGCAAAGCCCACCAGCAAGTAATGTGACATGGCACTGGAAAGCTGATCGCGGAACGGCTTACTGGGCATGCGGGTCGATTGATGAATAAATGAATGGCAATTTACGTCAGGATGAGGAAAAACTTGAGTGCCAGACTGTGATGTTATTGATCGCGGTCTGCCGGTTGGAGAAGGCCGGTTTCAATTCGCATCCTTGCCTGCTTGGCAGAAGGCGGCGCAAGGGGCGAGGTCACTGCCCATTGCGCCTTGAAACCGTACTCTTGTTACTCCGCGCGCTTGCTCAGGAAATGTACCAAAAGCCCGACAGGACGGCCGGTGCCGCCTTTTTCCTTGCCCGATTTCCAGGCGGTACCGGCGATATCGAGGTGCGCCCAGTCGTACTTCTCGGTGAATCTGGAGAGGAAGCAGGCGGCTGTAATGGTGCCCCCGGCGCGGCCGCCGATATTCGCCATATCGGCGAAGTTGCTCTTCAGCAAATCCTGGTATTCGTCCCACAACGGCATTTGCCAGCAACGGTCGGAAGCGGCTTCACCGGCATGCAACAGTTCGCGCGCCAGCGTGTCGTGATTCGATAGCAAGCCGGTGGCGACATGTCCCAGTGCGATGACGCAAGCGCCGGTCAGGGTGGCGATGTCAACGACGCAGGCCGGGTCGAGCTTTTCCGCGTAGGTCAGCGCGTCACACAAAATCAGGCGGCCTTCGGCATCGGTGTTGAGAATCTCGATGGTCTGGCCGGACATCGAGGTGACCACGTCGCCCGGCTTGTTGGCGCGGCCGCTAGGCATGTTTTCGCAGGTGGCGATCAAGCCGGTGACGTTCAACGGCAGTTTCAGTTCTGCCGCCGCGCGCATGGCGCCGAGGACGGCAGCGGCGCCGCACATGTCGTACTTCATCTCGTCCATTTCTGCGCCGGGCTTCAGTGAGATGCCGCCGGAATCGAAGGTGATGCCCTTGCCGACCAGTACGACTGGTTTTTGCTTCTTGTCCGCGCCTTTGTGTGTCAGGACGATGAATCGAGGCGGTTCGTCGCTGCCCTTGGCCACCGACAGGAATGAACCCATGCCGAGTTTTTCGATTTCGGCCTGCTCCATGACTTCGATGCCGAGGCCAAATTCCTTGGCCATGGTTTTGGCTTGCTCGGCCAGATAAGTTGGCGTGCAGACATTGCCTGGCAGGTTGCCGAGATCCTTTGCCATTTTCACGCCGCCGGCAATGGCCTGGCCTCGCGCCGCAGCTGCTTCGGCCTGCGCCACATCGGCGCGGTTCTGCAAGGCCAGCGTCAGTTTGCCGAGTTGTTTCTTGTTGTCTTCCGGCTTGCTCTTCATCTGGTCGAATCGATAAACCGCTTCATTTGCCAGCAAGGCGGCTTGTTCGATATTCCAGCTCAGATCGCGTTTCTTCACCGGGACTTCGGCCAGATAGAGGCTGGCTTCGCCGACGCCGATGTCCGCCAGCGCCTTGAGTGCGGCGCGGATGGCGTCGAAGTAGGGTTTGTCGCGGAATTCACGTTCTTTGCCCAAGCCGATCAACAAGACGCGCTCGGAGGCGATACCGGGCACATTGTGCAAAATCAAACTTGCGCCTTGCTTGCCGTCCATGTCGCCGCGCCGGAGAATGTCGGTCAAGTAGCCCTTGGCGGCCTTGTCGATTTGTTCCGCCGCGAGGCTCAATTTGCGCTGGTCGAATATGCCAACCACTACGCAAGCGCCACGTTGTTTTTCCGGGCTGCCACTTTTGATACTGATTTCCATGCAAATCTCCTGAAAAGGATGTTGGGTTTGAACGAAGGCAAGTCTGAACTGGCAAACGCATGATCAAGTTATTCATTAACGTCCGGTTAGTCAAAACATGCGTAGATTTGAACGCACGCTGACCCGCGAAATGGCGGAGAGCGCCAGCGTCGCTTTCATTGCGCTGATTTCCATTTTCTGCGTGGTTTTGCTGGTGCGCATCCTCGGCAAGGCGGCAACGGGTGATCTCGATGTGGACGCGGTTTTACCGATGCTGGGCTTTGGTTTGTTGCGCTCTTTGCCGATTCTTTTGTCGCTCGGGCTTTTTGTCGGGGTGTTCATGAGTCTGTCTCGCTTGTGGCGAGATAGCGAGGCGGTGATCTGGATGAATGGCGGCGTCGGTCCGTGGGGATGGGCTCGGCCGGTTATCGTGTTTGTCATCCCGGTGGTGCTGATCATTGCTTTTGTCAGTCTGGAAGCGCTTGCTTGGGGGGCGCGGAAACAAGGCGAGTTCGAGCAGATGCTCGCCGCCAAAGACCAGATCAGCCTGTTGTCAGCCGGTGTCTTTTCGGAGGACCGGCAAGGTAAGCGAGTGGTGTTTGTAGAGAAAATTTCGCCCGATGGCGTCCATGTCGAGAATGTTTTTGTGCAGTCATTCGAGCGCGGACGCATGGGTGTGACCATCGCCGGCAAGGGCTCGATCCAGCAGGTTGAAAATGGCGACACTTTTCTGGTGCTGGAACAAGGCAAACGATACGAGGGCGTCCCTGGCGAGGCTGATTTCTGGCTGGCGAAATTCAACCGCTATTCGGTGCGGGTGCCGGTGCAAGCGGTGGAAGAGCGCGGCTTGACCAAGCGTTCCATGTCGTCCGCCGATCTGCTCCGCAATCCCACCCCGCTGAATATGGGTGAGTGGGTGGTAAGGCTCGGATATCCAATTTCTACCCTGTTGTTATGCCTGTTGGCGGTGCCATTGAGTTATGCCAATCCGCGCGCGGGTCGTTCGATGAATGTGGTGTTTACCGTGCTGATTTATGCGGCTTACAACAATTTCGTCGGTCTGTCGCAGAGTTGGGTTGAACGTGGCAAGTTGGGCGCAACGGAAAGTTTGCTGCTGCTCCATGGTGGCATGTTGTTGATTTTGCTGGCGATGTTCTGGCGTCGCTTCCGCGGGCCGTGGACTTCATGAGCATCCTGTTTCGCTATGTCGCGCGCGAGGTGCTGATGGCATCGCTGCTGGCGTTGCTGGCGTTGCTGAGCTTGTTTTCGTTTTTCGACTTTATTGCCGAGTTGTCTGACGCGCACAGCGCAACTTACACGCCGTTGATTGCCAGCTTGTTCGTGGCGATGAATATGCCTGGCCGTATTTATGAATTGATGCCACTGGCGGTGCTGATCGGTGGATTGTTTGCCTGGAACCGGTTCTCTTTGTCCTCCGAGTTCAGCGTCATGCGGACGGCTGGTCTGGCGACTTCCACCCTGGTGGGGTGGATGTTGTTTTTAGGGCTGTTGATCGGTTCGTCCACCTTGTTGTTTGGCGAATATGTGACGCCGGTAAGCGCGCGAGCCGCGCAACAATTAAAGATACGTGCGACCAGTGGCGTCGTGGCGAAGGATTTCGCCAGCGGTCTGTGGGCCAAGGATGGTCGAACCTTTATCAATATTCGTGAACTGCGGCCGGATTCCAGTCTGGTCGGTGTGCATCTTTATGAGTTTGACGCCGATTTCAATCTCAAGTTGATGCGACGCGCCGAGCGCGCGCAGTGGCAAGACGGTCGCTGGATGCTGCACCAGGTGACGCAGACCGTGATCAATGAAACGGGCACCAGTACCGCGCGTGAACCTGATCGTGCCTGGACTTCTGCGGTGACGCCGGATTTGCTTGCCGTGCTGATGGTGGTGCCGGAGCGAATGGCGATTTCAGCGCTGTATGCCTACATTCGGCATCTGGATGAAAACCTTCAGGACTCAAGGCGTTACAGTATTGCCTTGTGGGTCAAGCTGGCCTATCCGATGGCCGCGCCAGTCATGTTGATATTGGCGTTGGTGTTCGCGTATCACCCGCCGCGGCATGGTGGAACGGGGGGGCGCCTGTTGGCGGGCATCCTGATCGGACTTGGTTTTCACTTGAGTTCTCGGCTCGCCGGGCAGATTGCATTGCTGGAGCGTTGGCCGACCATTGCGCCAGCGTTGGTTCCCATTCTGGTTTTTGGCTTGGCGGCTTTTGTCGCTCTATGGTGGGTCGAGCGGCGCTGAAAGTATTCAGACTTCAGTGCGCACAAGACGGGTGCCGGCGAGCCAGTCTTGCAGAAACTGGCGATCTGTTCTGAACGGCGCGGCCCACCAGCCGATGCCGAGCAAAGCCAGATTCATGCAAGCCAGCACATAGCGCAGCCAAGCCTGGGCCAGGCTGGGGGGGGCGCCGTTTTTCGTCTCCAATCGAATGCGCCAGGTCTTCATTGCCAGAGTTTGTCCTTTGCGCCAGAAAGTGACGAAATAAAGACCGCCAATCAGAAACAGATAAATCCATTGCAAGGCGATGCCGATTTCAGCGGGGAGCGGCTGGGTTATCGCGGCGAAGGGAAATATCGATACAAATAAAAGTGCGGCGAGGAGCAGCATTTCATAAAGATTGCAGGCCAATCGCCGACCGAATGAAGGTGCGTTCACGCGTTTATCTGGCTGCGGCCGGGGCCGGTTGGGGCGATTCGGCACCTTCCGTTTGTGTCCACAAGCGTTTGATTTGCGCTTGCTCGGATTTTGGCAGTTCCTTCAATTTCTTGAAGTTGTCGCGCGCGGCATCGCGTTGCGCCTGCGTCATGCGCGTCCACGGCCGCAGACGGGAGTAGAAAATCTGTTGTTGAGTGGGCGTCAGTTTGGCAAACTCCTTGACCACTTTGAGCAGTTTGAGGCGTTGCTGTGCGGGAAGATGGTCCCAGTCGTAGGCGATGGGCGTCAGCGCGGTACGTTCAGGGATGCTGAGTTCATTCCACAACGGCGCGCCTTGCGTGTCGCTTTGGGCGGAAGACAAAGCCGAAGCGGCGAGGAGCAAAAAACCGATCAGAACGCTGCGCGTGCTTCTAGCCATTGCGAGAAAGTGTTGTCTGCATATACGTCAGGAGGGAGGTCGCCGGTCAGTAAAAGAATATCTGTTTCGGCTGAATAAGACGGTGCGGGCTGTTGTGACAACCACCAAAACGCGATCATCAGGGCGAGTGTCAAAGCCGCAACAATGCGAGCGTGTCGAGCATGTTTGTATGCCCAGGCCAATGCCGTATTCAGTCCGTGCGCTGCTGGCGGGTGAGCGATAGCCGCGCGTCGCATCGAGGCAAGGCGCCGTGCGGTCGGGGTGTCGAACTGCGTCAAGCCTTGGTCAAGCTTCGCGGTCAAGCGGTGCACAAATTCATCTTGTGGGTTCACAGCGTAATGCCTTTGATCCTTAGTTTTTCGGCGAGTGCGTTGGTGGCGCGAAAGCAGTGAGTTTTTACACTTCCCTCGCTGCAATGCATGATTTCAGCCGTTTCAGCAACATCAAGCTCCTCCCAATAACGTAACAGAAAGGCTTCACGTTGACGCAGCGGCAATTCTGCAAGCGCTTGCTCGATTGCGGCAAGTTGTTGATTGGCTGATGCCTCTTTTTCCGGGCTGGGCTGATGCGTGGCTGCGGAATGTGCCGCCAGGGATTCCAGTGTTTCGCCTTCTTCATCGTCCTTGTCCCGCAGCGGCGATACCAGTCGGACCCAGAATTCGCGTACTTTGCTGCGACGAAAGTGATCGTGAATCGTGTTTTGCAGAATGCGCTGGAACAGCGGCGCAAGTTCTGCCACCGGCTTGTCGTGATAGCGTTCAACCAGTTTCAGCATGGCGTTCTGCACGACATCCAGCGCCGAATGGTGATCCTGGATGGCGAACAGCGATTGCTTGAAGGCGCGTCGTTCGACGCTGGCCAGAAACGTATCAATCTCTTGGGGGGTGGCCACAGTGCAAGAGGAAGTGGAAGTCGATGCAATATAACCTCTTCACGCACTTTTTTCCGGATCGAACCAGTTTTGGAGACAGGCATGTACGCGGTGATCAAGACCGGTGGCAAGCAGTACAAAGTTGCCGCTGGCGGCAAACTTAAAGTTGAGACCTTACCCGTTGAAGTCGGTAGTGAGGTAGAAATCAAGGATGTGCTTATGGTGGCCGATGGCGCCGACATCAAGATCGGTGCGCCGATGCTTGCTGGCGCTTCGGTTCGTTGCACAGTGTTGTCACATGGTCGTGGCGAAAAGGTGATGATCTTCAAGATGCGTCGCCGTAAACACTATCGCAAGACTCAAGGGCATCGTCAGAACTACACGGAAATCCGCATCGACGGTATTTCTGTTGCTTGATAGGGGCAGATAAGCATGGCACACAAGAAAGCAGGCGGTAGTTCACGTAACGGCCGCGACTCGGAATCAAAGCGTCTGGGCGTGAAACGTTATGGCGGTCAATTTGTTCCCGCCGGCAACATTCTGGTCCGTCAGCGTGGCACCCAGTTTCATCCCGGCCATAATGTCGGGGTCGGCAAGGATTACACCTTGTTCGCACTGAAAGATGGGGTGGTTGAATTCGCCGTCAAAGGCCCGAACAAGCGTCGCACGGTCAGCATCGTGCCCGTCGCGGAAGCCCCGGCCGCCGCGTAATTTTGCGTCGGTTTGGTCAGAAAGCCCTATCCGTGGATAGGGCTTTTTTGTTTTCTTCCCTCAATTTATATCCATTTATCCCCTCGCTTAAACCTGGTTTCCTATGAAATTTATTGACGAAGTTCGTATCGACGTAACCGCCGGCGATGGCGGCAATGGCGCCGTCTCGTTTCGTCGCGAGAAATTCATTCCCAAGGGCGGCCCGGATGGCGGTGATGGTGGACGTGGCGGCAGCATCTGGGTGGTCGCCGACCGCAATATCAATACGCTGGTCGAATACCGCTTCACGCGACATTTCCGTGCCCGCAACGGTGAAGGCGGTCGAGGCGCCGATTGCTATGGTCGTGGCGCCGATGACATCCTGCTGCGAGTGCCGGTTGGCACTGTCGTGCGTGAAGAAGAAACCGGCGATCTGTTGGCGGATCTGGCGCACGATGGTCAGCGCGCCCTGGTTGCCAAAGGTGGCAATGGCGGCTTGGGGAATCTGCATTTCAAGACCAGCACCAACCGCGCTCCGCGCCAATCGACACGTGGCACGGAAGGTGAAGAGCGTCGTTTGCATATGGAGTTGAAAGTGTTGGCCGACGTCGGCCTGCTGGGTATGCCGAATGCGGGCAAGTCAACTTTCATCCGTTCGATTTCGGCCGCCCGACCGAAGGTGGCCGATTACCCGTTTACCACCTTGCATCCCAATCTGGGCGTGGTGCGCGTCGATCATGAGCGCAGTTTTGTGGTGGCCGACATTCCTGGTCTGATCGAGGGGGCGGCCGAAGGCGCGGGTCTTGGCCACCAGTTCTTGCGCCATTTGGCACGCACCCGGCTGTTGCTGCATATCGTCGATCTGGCGCCGTTTTCGCCCGATGTCGACCCGGTGCGGGAAGCGCATGCCATCGTCGAAGAACTGCGCAAATACGATGAAATTGATCAACCGGTCGATCCGCTAGCAGAAAAACCGCGCTGGTTGCTGCTCAACAAGACCGATCTGATCGATGCATCAGAGCGTGCCGACCGGATTGCCGGATTCATCCGTGACTTCGGCTGGACCGGGCCGGTATTTGCGATCTCGGCCATCACCGGTGAAGGGTGCAAGCCGCTGGTGTTCGCGATCATGGACCACATCGATGCCATGCGCGCCGCCGAACCGCATCAGGAGCCCGCCAAGCTGAGTCGTCTGGCAGCTGCCGATGAAACTGCGGCTGAAGCGGAAATGCTCGATGCCGGGGGGGATGAAGAAGCATGACTTCGTCAGTCATTGCCAGCGCCAAGCGTCTGGTCGTGAAAGTGGGTAGCAGTCTGGTCACCAATGATGGTCGCGGTCTGGACCATGCCCGTCTGGCACTGTGGTCTGAGCAAATTGCCAAACTGACTGCTTTGAACAAGCAAATCGTGCTGGTTTCCAGCGGTGCAATTGCCGAAGGAATCAACCGACTCGGTTGGGCGAAGCGGCCGAAGGCTTTGAACGAATTGCAGGCCGCCGCCGCAGTTGGCCAGATGGGCCTGATCGAAGCCTATGAACGCAGCTTCCGCGCCCACAAACTGGCTTCGGCGCAGATTTTGCTGACCCATGCCGATCTTGCCGACCGCGAGCGATATCTGAACGCGCGTTCGACGTTGCGCACGTTGCTGGCGCTGAAGGTGATTCCGATCATCAACGAGAACGACACTGTTACTACCGATGAGATCAAGGTCGGCGACAACGATACGCTGGGAGCGCTGGTCGCCAACCTGATCGAAGCCGATGCGCTGATCATCCTGACCGACCAGCCCGGTCTGTACACCGCTGATCCGCGCAAGCATCCGGATGCCGAATTTGTGCATGAAGCGGTGGCGGGCGACCCCAAGCTGGAAGAAATGGCCGGTGGCGCGGGTTCAAGCGTTGGCACCGGCGGCATGCTGACCAAGATACTGGCGGCCAAACGCGCTGCCCGCAGCGGCGCGCATACCGTCATCGTCAGCGGCCGCGAACCGGATGTGCTGGCGCGTTTAGGCCAGGGCGAAGCGCTGGGTACGCAACTGATTGCAACACAAGCGCCGATGGCCGCACGTCGACAGTGGTTGGCGGATCACCTGCAAGTAGTTGGCAAGTTGGTGCTTGATGCCGGCGCGGCGCATGCCTTGAAAGCGCAGGGCAAAAGTTTGTTGCCGATCGGTGTGGTCGATGTGAAAGGCGACTTCCAACGCGGCGCCATCGTTGCGTGCCTGGATGAAAAAGGCCGCGACATTGCGCGCGGCCTGGTCAACTATAGCGCCGAAGAAGCGCGCCGGGTGATGCGCAAACCCAGCAGCGAGATCGAGTCGATCCTCGGCTATGTCGATGAACCGGAGTTGATTCACCGGGATAATCTGGCCCTGCTTTGAACGGATTGAGTGGGGTTTGACGCCGCTTGCGGCGCGAAAGTTTGAACCCCGGCTCAGTCCAGTAATGCCTTGGGCAACGGGAAGTTCACTGTTTCCTCGATGCCGTCCAGCGGTGTCACCGAGCCGGCGCCCAGCGCCTTCAAGCGTTCGATCACCCCTTGCACTAGGACATCGGGCGCCGAAGCGCCAGCGGTGACGCCAATCCGGTGTTTTCCGCGGAGCCATTCGGCATTCAGTTCGTCGGCGTTGTCGAGCATGTAGGATGCGATGCCGACATTGGCCGCTACTTCACGCAGGCGATTCGAATTCGATGAATTCGGCGAGCCGACCACGATCACCAGGTCACATTCGGCGGCCAGCTTTTTCACTGCATCCTGCCGGTTTTGTGTGGCGTAGCAGATGTCGTCTTTCTTGGGCCCGTGGATATTCGGGAAGCGAGCACGCAGCGCCGCCACCACCCGCGCGGCATCGTCGACTGAGAGTGTGGTTTGCGTGACATAGGCCAGGTTTTCAGGGTCGCGCACTTCCAGACTGGCGACTTCGGATGCGTCATCGACCAGATACATGCCGTCCGACGATTGCCCCATGGTGCCTTCGACTTCCGGGTGTCCCTTGTGGCCGATCATGACGATTTCCTGGCCGGCTTCGCGCATCTTTTTGACTTCTACATGCACTTTGGTGACCAGCGGGCAGGTGGCATCGAACACATTCAGGCCGCGTTCCGCAGCTTCCTTGCGCACCGAAAGCGGCACGCCGTGGGCGCTGTAAATCAGTGTCGAGCCCACCGGCGCTTCTTTCAGATCCTCGATGAAGATCGCGCCTTTGGCCTTCAGGTTATCAACGACGAATTTGTTATGCACGACTTCATGCCGAACATAGATCGGCGCGCCGAATTTTTTCAGCGCCTGTTCGACAATGGCGATGGCGCGATCGACGCCGGCGCAGAAGCCGCGTGGGTTGGCGAGCAGGATAGTTTGTTGCATGGATCAGTCCGCCTGGGGTTGCGATTCAATGGCCAATATTTTGACTTCAAATTCCACTGGCAGTCCGGCCAGGGGGTGATTGAAGTCGACCTCTATGCTTTCCGTTCCCGCGCTTCGGATAATGCCGTGCAGAGTTTGTCCATTCGGTAACGTGAATTCGACTTCGTGGCCGGGTATCAGGGCTGCATCCGTCGCAAATTCGGAGCGTGGCAAAGTGTGCAGCAGATGGGCGTCATGGTTGCCGAATGCCGCTCCGGGTTCGAGTGCATATGTGGCGTGCTGATCAACCCGCATGCCCAGCAGCAAGGCTTCCAGGCGCGGGTCGATGTCGCCCCCGCCGAGGCGGAATGTTTCCGGCCCGCTGGCAAAGGTATTGGCGATTTCTTCGCCTTTGCATTCGAGCCGGTAATGCAGCGTGACCTGATCGCCGATTCTGAGATTCTGGGCTGTGTTCATCTGTGGGCGCTCATGCGATCTCGTCGATTTGGGGCTTGCGCATACCATCGAAAATCAGCATGCCGGCGCCGACGGTAATTGCCGCATCCGCGACATTGAATGCAGGCCAATGCCAGTTGCCAACGTAGACATCGAGGAAGTCGATGACATGGCCATACAAGATGCGGTCGATGACGTTGCCGATGGCGCCGCCGAGAATCAACGCCAGCGCGATGCTGAATACCCGCCGCCCGGCGGTTTTTTTCAACAGAAAAAGGATGATGCCGGAGGCCACTACCGCAACGGTTATAAAGAAGCCGCGTTGCCAGCCAGGTTGGTCGGCGAACAGGCTGAACGCCGCGCCGGTGTTATGCACATGCACCAGATTGAAGAAGCTGGTGAGTGCGATGACATCGACATAAGGCGTCAGTTGGTCGATCACCGCGAGTTTGGTGAGTTGGTCGAGCAGCAGCACCAAGGCGGCCAGCCAGAGCCAGATCAGCGTGTTGTGTTTGCGCTCAGGCATGTTGGCGCGCCTCGCCATCACCATGCAGATTGCTGACGCAGCGGCCGCATAAACCGGGATGTTCTGTGTCAGCGCCACCCACATCGTCGCGGTAATGCCAGCAACGCTCGCATTTCTCATGCGCGGAGGCATTGGCTTCGACGCGTGTTTCACCCTCGGCTTTTTCAAGCCGCGCGGCGGAGGTGATCAGCACGAAACGCAGGTCGTCGCCAAGCGCGGCCAGCAGGCCGTAATCCGCATCGGCCGCCAGCAGGGTGACTTCAGCTTGCAGCGAAGAGCCTACCGCGCCGGCGACACGCAGTTCCTCGATGCGTTTGGTGGTCAGTGCGCGAATTTCACGTAAACGACTCCAACGCGTCAGCAAATCTGTTTCGTCAGCTTGTGGCGGCAGGTCGTGCCAAAGCGTCAGGAACACACTTTCTCCCTTGCCCGCCAGATGCCAGATTTCTTCCGCCGTGAACGACAACACCGGTGCCAACAGCTTGGTCAGCGTTTGCAGGATGTGCCACAGTGTCGACTGCGCCGCGCGGCGTACTTTCGAATCAGCGCCGCTGGTGTAGAGCCGGTCTTTGAGGACATCCAGATAGAACGCGCCGAGGTCTTCAGAGCAGAAGATTTGCAGGCGTTGCATAGCGGCATGGTAGTTATAGAGGCTGTAGTCGGCGAGGACTGTGGCTTGCATCTGGCGGGTCTGCGCCAGCGCGTAGCGATCTATTTCCAGCCAATCCGATGCCGCGACGGCGTGTTTTTCGATGTCGAAATCGGCTGTGTTGGCGAGCAGAAAGCGCAAGGTGTTGCGGATGCGGCGGTAGCCATCGACGGCGCGTTTGAGGATTTCATCAGAAATGGTCAACTCGCCCGAGTAATCGGTGCTGGCAACCCACAGGCGGAGAATGTCGGCGCCATAGGTATCCATCACCTTCTGAGGCGCAATCACATTGCCGGTCGATTTGGACATTTTCTTGCCCTTGCCATCGACCACAAAACCATGTGTCAACAAGGCTTTGTAAGGGGCGTGGCCATCGCTGGCGCAGCCCGTGAGCAGCGAAGACTGGAACCAGCCGCGATGCTGGTCGGAGCCTTCCAGGTAAAGATCGGCGGGATGAGCCAGGTCTGCGCGTTTTTTCAGCACGCAGGCGTGGGTGACGCCGGAGTCGAACCAGACATCCAGCGTGTCCTTGTTTTTGATGTAGTTCTCGGCATCCGCGCCGAGCAACTCGACGGGGTCGAGGCTGAACCAGGCCTCGATACCGCGCTGTTCGACGCGCTTGGCGACTTCTTCCAGCAATTCCGCCGAGCGCGGATGCAGTTCGCCGGTGGTCTTGTGCATGAAGAAGGCGATTGGTACACCCCAGTTGCGTTGGCGCGAGACGCACCAGTCCGGCCGGCTCTTCATCATGGCTTCCAGGCGGGCGCGACCCCAGGCCGGGAAGAATTCGGTATGCTCGACGGCATGCATGGCTTTTTCGCGCAGGCCCATTTTGTCCATGCCGATGAACCATTGTCGTGTCGCGCGGAAGATGATCGGTGTCTTGTGCCGCCAGCAATGCGGATAGCTGTGCTGCAATCGCGCTTGCGCCAGCAAATGCTCGTTTTCGCTCAGGGTTTCCAGCACCTTTTTGTTGCCGTCCCATACCGACAGGCCGCCGACGATGGGCGTGTCGGCGTAGAACTTGCCGTCGTCGCCAACCGGGTTGGCGACTTCCAGGCCGTACTTCAAGCCGGCGATGTAGTCGTCATGGCCATGGCCGGGCGCGATGTGAACCAGGCCGACGCCGGTTTCCAGGGTGACGAAGTCGGCCAGGATTACCGGCACTTCGAAGTCATAAAACGGATGCCGCAAGCGCAGGCCCTCCAGCGCTGAGCCGGTGATCTGGCCGACGGTTTCCACCGCCTCGAAGCCATAACGCTGGATCGCCGATTCAGCCAGATCGCGTGCCACGATCAAGATGCCCTTCGGGGTGCGGATCAGGTCATAGGCGAATTCAGGATGCACCGCCACCGCTCGGTTGGCCGGTAATGTCCATGGCGTGGTAGTCCAGATCACCGCATACGCCGGGCCTTCAATCGCGGCGATGTTGAGGCGCTTGGCCAGATCGGCCAGGTTGGCAACCGGAAAGGCGACGTCGATGGCGGGCGAATTCTTGTCTTCATATTCCACTTCCGCTTCGGCCAACGCCGAGCCGCAATCGACGCACCAGTGCACCGGTTTGGCGCCCAGATATAGATGGCCGTTGGCTTGAATCTTGCCAAGTTCGCGAATGATGTTCGCCTCGAACTCGAAATCCATCGTCAAGTAAGGATTGTCCCAGTCGCCCAACACGCCCAGGCGGATGAAATCAGCCTTTTGTCGTTCGACTTGGCTGGCGGCGTATTCGCGGCAGAGTTCGCGGAACCTGGACGCGGGGGTGTCCTTGCCGTGCGCTTTCTCCACCACCAGTTCGATTGGCAGGCCGTGGCAATCCCAGCCCGGTACAAAGGGGGCGTCGAAGCCGTCCAGCGTCTTCGTCTTGACGATGATGTCCTTCAGAATCTTGTTCACCGCGTGGCCGATATGGATGTCGCCATTGGCGTAGGGCGGGCCGTCGTGCAGGATGAACTTGGGCCGGCCTTTGCTGATTTCGCGTATCCGTTCGTAACGTTTTTTCTCTTGCCATTGTTTGACCCAGCCCGGCTCGCGTTTGGCGAGGTCGCCGCGCATCGGGAACGGGGTGTCGGGCAGGTTCAGGGTGTTTTTGTAGTCGGGCATGGTGGATATACGTGTGACTCGTGGGTCGGGTTAGCGAAGCGTAACCCGACATTGGATAGATTTCCGATGGCTGCGGGTGGCATCAAACATTCAACAGTTCTCGTGCCTGTTGCGCATCGAGGTCGATCTGAGCGATCAGCGTTTCGAGATCAGGGAATTTGGCTTCGTCGCGCAGTTTATGCAGGAATTCCACCCGCAGATGCCGGCGATAAATGCTTTGGGCGAAGTTGAATAGATGTACTTCCAAGGTTGGCCGGCCGCTGGCATGTACAGTCGGGCGCGTGCCCAGGCTGGCGACGCCTGGCCAATCAGGTTGATCAAGTCCTTGCACCCGTACCGCGAAGATGCCATTCACCGGCGGTTTGTTGTGTTTCAACTGGATATTGGCGGTGGGGTAGCCAATCTTGCGGCCAAGCTGGTTGCCGCCAACGACGCGGCCGGAAATGGAATACGTCCTGCCCAGCAGCCGCGCCGCCATTGCCATGTCGCCGGTTGCCAGCGCCTCGCGCACCGCGGTGCTGGAGGCGCGCTGACCCGCCGCTTCGACGGTGTGCAGCGCTTCGGCTTCGAAGCCATGCAGTTGGCCGAGGCGATGCAGCAGCGCGAAATCGCCAGCGCGTTTTGCGCCGAAGCGGAAGTCGTCGCCGACCAGAACATAACGCGCGTTGAGGCCGCGGAGCAGAATGCGCTGGACGAATTCATCCGCCGACAGTGCCGCGAATGGCTTGCTGAAACGGCAGACATGCACATGCGCAACCCCCAGATTGCGCAAGATCTCCAGTTTTTCGCGTAACGTGGTGAGCCGGGTCGGCGCGGATTCGGGCGTAAAGATTTCGCGTGGGTGGGGTTCGAAGGTCAACACCGCTGGCGCTGCGCCGATCGAAGTTGCGCGCGCGGTCAGCCTCGCCAGCATGGCCTGGTGACCGAGATGAATGCCATCGAAATTGCCGATCGTGACCGCATTCGGGCGAGTGGCTCGCTGTTCTGTACGCTCTGGCGTACCAAACCAGCCATGGGTCATCAGCATGGTGAGGGTATCTCTTTGAAAAGGCGCGAATTTTAGCTGTTCGCGGGAGGCGCAGTCCATGCGTATGCATAGACCTGCCAAATCATCCCGCAAACGATGCTTGGGCGTGAGTCGGTCTTGTCCAATCGGTGATCGGGTTCGAAGTTGCCGCGTGCTCGCCCGTTAGATAATCAGGTCTGAGCTTTGTAACCGTGGTTGTTGAGGAATTCACCGAGCTGCTTGTCGGTGTAAAGAATATGGTTGATCAGCCAGTTGTTGAGGAAGGAAAGCAGTTCTTCCCGCGTCACCAGGCGGCCGTCGCGCAGGCCTTCGCGCAGAGCGACGACTTGCTGCGAGAAGCTGCGGTGTTCCTGGCGGTGTTTTTCTGCGTCGCCGGTCGCTAGCCCGGCGTAGCCATATTCCTGCATCAGTGTTTCTTCGGTTTCGAAGTGATAGATGGCATAGCTGAGCAAGTCGCGGGTGATCTGTTCGAGCAGTTCGCGGGTGACGTTGCCAGCCAGGCGGGCATTGGCTTCGTTGAGTGTATTGACGAGGACTTTATGTTGCTCGTCGATGCGGTCGATGCCGGTGAGGAAGCTGTCGTTCCAGAGGATGGGTTCGTGGCTGATCATGCTGGACTCCTGAAAAGTTATTGGCCGGCATCCGGATGTTTTACAGCAGTGCGGATTTTGACCAGGCTATCGCGAAATGCCTGCGAGTTGGCCATCAGTTCGGTCTCGGTCTCGCGGCTGGCAATGACCTCGCCGGCTTCGGTCTGGATAACCAGTTGTTGCGCAAGTTGGTGCAGACGCTCATGTACGCTTTCAACTGCACGGAATTCGGCCAGGTGGAGATAGCGTGTGTGGCCTTCGCCGTAATACCAGTGACCGAAGTTGCATTCGCGCCCATCTAGCGGCGGGGGCGAGGGGCGTTGTTCCAGCGACTGGTGCATCCAGTCTTGCAGGCTGGCCAGCCATTGGCGATGTTTGACCTCGGCCAGCACGAGTTGGAAATCGTCGCGTGACAGGCGGAGAACGGCGCTTTTCTTCCAGCGTGGATCTGGCGCGAAATTCTTGATCCAGGCCAGGGTTTGATCGGCGGGCATGGGTCTGGCGATGCCGAAGCCTTGTACCCGGTAACAGCCCATTTCCATCAGCATCAGCACATGGTCGGCAGACTCCACACCCTCGGCAATGACTTCATGGTGGAACGCGGTGCCAAGGCCAACAACGCCTTCGACGATGGTGAGATCGTCCGGGTCGCGCAACATGTCGCGGACGAAGGTCTGGTCGATTTTCAAGACGTTTACCGGCAGTCGACGCAAGTAGGTGAGCGAGGAATAACCCGTGCCGAAATCGTCCAGCGCAAAACGTACGCCCAGGCTGGCGGAAATGTTGATCAGGCGGATCACGCTGGCGAAATCGTCGACCGCCGAGCTTTCCAGAATTTCGATACATAACCGACTGGCGGGTAGTTCGGGGTGTTCTGCCAGCAATGCCTGCAATTGATCGGGGAATTCGGCGTCGCGCAGTTGCTGAAGGAAGACGTTGACGCTGACCGGAATATTGCAGCCGGCTTGCCGCCAACTGTCAGCCTGGCGCAACGCGCTGCGTAACACCCAAGTGCCGACATTGTGCGCCAGCGTGTCGTCGATCTCGACCAACGGCAGAAATTCGGCCGGCCCCATCAGCCCGAGGATCGGGTGCTCCCAGCGCAGCAACGCTTCCATCCCGACCACCATGCCGCGACGGCAATCGACGATAGGTTGGTAGAACAAGCGCAACTGGTCTTCGTTGACGGCCGTCTTGATGAAACTCAGCGCGCTGCGGTTGTCACGCTCGCGCTCCCCCAGCACCGGGTTGAACAAGTGGTAGCGGTTCTTGCCGGCTTCTTTGGCCAGATACATGGCGTGATCGGCGTGACGCAACAGGGTGTCCGCGTCACCGCTGTCGTTGGGCTGCAGGGTGACGCCAATGCTGGCCGAAACCGAGATCGTGTTGGCCGCGATGACATAAGGCGAGGCCAGAATGCGCAGTAGCCGCCGCATCATTTCCTCTAATTCCTTGACGCTATCAAGGCCGCCCAGGAGGATCACGAACTCGTCGCCGCCGAGTCTGGCCACGGTGTCATCGCCCCGCAAGCTTTCCTGCAAACGCCGCGCAACTTCAATCAGTAATTGATCGCCTACTTCGTGGCCAAAGGTGTCGTTGACCGGTTTGAAGCTGTCCAGATCCAGCATGCAGATGGCCAGAAGCTGGCCGCTGCGATGATTGCGCGCCATGGATTGCTGGAGCCGGTCTGCCAGCAATCGACGATTCGGCAAATGCGTCAACGGGTCGAAATGCGCCATGTCTTGCAAGCGTTGCAGGTAGGACTGGCGCTCGGTAATGTCCTCGGCGATGCCGGCGATCCGTGTTATCCGGCCTTGTTCGTCGCGGACCGGGAAGGCGCGCGCGGCGATCCAGCGGATGCTGTGGTCGGGTCGACGAATGCGATAAGGCGGGAATTCGATCGACTGCCAGTCAGCGTCGGTCAATGCGGGTATTTTTTCCAGCACTGACTGCCGATCTTCTTCCTCTACTGCCTCGAACCACTCCATGCCGTTCTGGTAAAGACTGTCTGTGCCGCGGCCCCAGACGCGTTCATAGGCTGGGCTGATATAGATCATTTGTTGCCAGTCCAGGCTGTTGATCCAGAATACCGCATCGACATTTTCGGCCAACTGGCGGAATCGGCTTTCACTTTCCAGCAGGGCGAGTTCACTGCGTTTACGTTCAGTTACGTCATGAATAATGGAATACAGCAGGCGACCTTTTGGGGTTTCGATCGGGCCGCTGTAGACCTCGACATCTCGAAGCTCACCGCTGGCCAGGCGATGGCGAAAGTTGAAATAAAGGCGTTTCTCTACCTCGGCCAGGTGCATCTCGGCGAGTATTTCGGCCTTTGGCAGAACATTGATCTGGTCCGCGCTCATGCCCAATAAAACTTCGCGGCGGTAGCCATAATAATTGCAGGCCGCAGAGTTGGCGTCGACGATATGGCCGTCGCTCGGATCGACGATCAACTTGACCGCGGAGTTGGTCTCGAAGGTCTGCCGCAAGCGGTTTTCGCTGGCTTGCAATTCTTCGCTCAGGCGTTGCCGCTGCATCGACAGGCGGGCGCGAGACCACAGAAAAAGGCACAACAATGCGCTCAGGGAGAGGCCTGAAATCAGCACTGTTGTTGGTTCATTGCTGCCCGCCATGGTGCGAAACCCGCGTGTTGCCGCGACCTGCATAACCAGATTTCGGCCTGGTAAAGCCAATGGAAAGTCGGCTCGCAGACTTTCCCGCGGTAGAACTTCTGTGCCAGGCAGGCGTCCTCGATGGTGGTGAATCAACGCTGGGTGATGTGCTTTGTCGAGCAAGCGGGTGTCGAGTCCGACTGGCGGCTGCCGTTCCAGCATCGCATCGAGGGATATCGCCGGACGCAGCAGAAGGATCAGAAAGCCATGCAGTGCTTCCTGCCGCTGTTCTGGCGACAGTAAGGGCAAGCCGGGCCGGTAGACGGGCTGATAAATGGCTGCCGCCAATGGCCCGCGCGGGGCTTGAACGATGCGAAACGGTGGTGTGGCCGATTGCGTACCGAGGCGCATGGCGGTGTCCATCGCAACTTTATTCTGCGGACGCGCATAGGGGTCGATGCCGATGGCGGTGAGATTCTGCTGCATTGGTTCGATGAACAGCAGCGGGAAGTAGACCGGCCGAACCTCCGCCTTGCGCGCGCCAATGGCGTCTGCTTGGATATCGTAAATGCCCAGGTTGCCTAGTTCCTCGTCAAGCAGGCTGCGTTCGAAGGCGCTGCGTTGGTCTTGGCGCACCTTGGGCGCCCACTCGATGGCCATGATCTCCGGATAATGCGCCAGCGATGGCGTCACCATCGATCGGAACATCTGGCGGCTGACCTGCTTGGAAGCGTCGAACAGACCTCGTGTCGAGGTGAGCACCAGCAAAGCCTGATCCAGCGAGTTCTGCAAGCGCAGGGCGCGGTCATTCGCGAGATGCTCGAATTGCGCTTGCAGGCGGGCTTTTTCTTGCCGTTGACTGATTTGATAGGTGATTGAAGATAGCAACACACCGAGTAAAGCGGCGGTTACTACCCAGCGATAGGGTCTGAGTCGGCCCAGCATAAAGGCGATATTCATGCTGTTTGCCGGTAGGGAGGCCGGTCAGGCGGCGCTTCGTTTGAACTGGTGCAGTCGGAAGCCGAGTAACCAAAGGGTTGCAAAGTAGGCACCCGCGCCGCCCGCGACCAGTGCCGCGAGATGAAGGATTCGTTGCGAAAAGTCATATTGAATCCATTGTGTTGCTGGGCCTGAACATAACCAAAGTAATAGACCCATAACGGCCAGCGCCGTGCAAAGCTTAAACGCATATTTAAACCAGCCTGGTTGCGGCTGAAAAATACCTTGCTGACGTAGCTTGTAAAACAGGATGCCGGCGTTGAGGCATGCGCCGAGTCCGATGGATAGCGCCAGGCCGGCATGCTGCAGGGGGCCAATGAAGACCAGGTTCATGGCTTGGGTGGCGAGCAGCGTGACGATGGCAATCTTTACCGGGGTTCTGATGTTTTGGCGCGCATAGAAACCGGGGGCGAGTACTTTCACCAGAATCATTCCGATCAGGCCGATGCTGTAGGCCACCAGCGCGAGTCGCGTCATTTCCAGATCGTGAGGGGTGAATTCGCCATAAAGAAACAGCGTGGCGATCAGTGGCGCCGCCAGTATGCCGAGTCCGACCGCTGCTGGCGCGGCCAGCATCAGCGTCATGCGCAAACCCCAGTCGAGCAGGCGCGAATATTGTGCCGGGTCGTTGTCGGCGTAATGCTTGGCCAGCGATGGCAGCAAGATGGTACCCAGCGCCACGCCGAGCATGCCAGTGGGGAATTCCATCAGTCGGTCGGCGTAATACAACCAGGAAACGCTGCCGCTGGCGAGGAAGGAAGCGAAGATGGTGTTGATGAGCAGTGAAATTTGCGCGATCGATACGCCGAAAGCCGCCGGGCCCATCAGATAAAGAATCCGCCGAACGCCTTCGTCGCGCGGCGCCCAGTCCCAGCGCGGGAGGAATCCCAACCGTTTCAACGCGGGAATCTGCAGCGAGAGTTGCAGCATGCCGCCGATAAAAGCGCCCCAGCCCAGCGCCAGCACGGGCGGGTCAAAGTAGGGTGCGGCTACGGCCGCCGCCAGAATCATCGCCACATTCAATAAGACAGGTGTGAATGCCGGCACCATGAAGCGGCTGAAGGTGTTGAGAATGCCCCCCGCGAAAGCCACCAAAGACATGAACAGGATATAAGGAAAGACAATACGGGTCAGTTCCACCGTCAAAGCAAACTTTTCCGGCTTGGCGCTGAAACCCGGCGCTGAAACCAGCACGATCAGCGGCGCGGCGATGATGCCGAGGATGGCGACCAAGGCCACCACGACGAACAGGATGGTGGCGACACGGCTGACCAGAATGCGAGTGGCCTCTTCGCCACGCTTGTTTTTGTATTCCGCCAGAATCGGCACGAAAGCTTGTGAAAATGCCCCCTCCGCAAACAGGCGACGCAGCAGATTGGGGAGCTTGAAGGCGACGAAGAACGCGTCGGTAGCCGCGCCCGCCCCGAATGCGCGGGCGATGATAGCGTCGCGGGCAAAGCCGAGAATTCGAGACAGCAATGTCATCGAACTGACCGTGGCCAGAGCCTTGAGCAGATTCATTTATCAAATCAGTTGGAGAAAGTCGTTGAATGGTAACGAATGGGCCGATGGCCGGATAGCGAATACACACAGTTTGCTTGCTTAGAGCAAGGTGGTTCAGTATGATGCCGCGTTTTATCGTCGCATCCAGACCAATAAGGAGTTCCTGTATGGCCAACAGTGCCCAGGCAAAGAAACGTGCCCGTCAGTCCGCCGTCCTACGGACGCATAATATTGCTCAGCGCTCGGCTTACCGGACTGCTGTGAAGAAAGTTCGCAAGGCGATTGAAGCCGGCGACAAAGCCGCCGCGCAAACCATGTTGAATGAAAATATGTGCGTCATCGACAGCCTGGCTGACAAAAACATTGTTCACAAGAACAAGGCAGCCCGTCATAAAAGCCGTTTGTCCGGTGCGATCAAGGCAATGGCCTGAATTCAACTGGATTGAATAGAAAACGCCCGGCTAGCCGGGCGTTTTCTTTTGTGTCTGTCAGATTGGTTTTACAGGTTCACGCTCTGTCTGCCGTCCAGAAAGAACTTCCAGATCGTTTTCACGGGCGAAATCCAGCAGAAATTTAAAAACCCGCGCGTCTTGTGATTCCAGTGCTGTATTGATGACCACGCAGCGGACCCCGGCGCGGGTTACCGGATAGACCTGCGAAGAATAAACCAACCGGTGATCGCCTCCGACATGAGAAAGAACGCTGGCCAGGCGGTCGGCCCAGTCGCTTGGACGAAACGTGCGACCCAGGCGGGTGATGCCACGAATAACGATTTCTCCAGCAGAATTTTCGAGCATGGCATGTGCTTGAGATAGACAGTGGCAAAAGTGTAGCAGAGGGGGTGTCTATAATGCCGCGTTGCATCAATTCACAAGGACACCTTCATGATCCTCGATCGCGTCATCACCGGCATTGATGTGCCGGACGACATCAACGTCATTATTGAAATTCCGGCGCATGGCGAGCCCATCAAGTACGAACTGGACAAGGATACCGGCGCAATGTTCGTCGATCGATTCATGTCGACCGCCATGCATTACCCCTGCAATTACGGCTATGTGCCGCATACATTGTCCGAAGATGGCGATCCGGTCGATGTCTTGGTAGTAACGCCAATTCCACTGATTACCGGAGTTGTGGTGCGCTGCCGGCCGGTCGGTATGTTGAAAATGACGGATGAAGCGGGCGTCGATGCCAAAGTCATCGCGGTTCCGGTGGACAAGTTGACCAGTCTTTATTCGCATATCAAATCCCCGGACGATTTGCCGCCGCTGTTGCTGAAACAGATAGCGCATTTCTTTGAACACTATAAAGATCTGGAACCCGGAAAATGGGTGAAAGTGGAAGGTTGGCTTGGTATCGAGGGCGCCAGAGAGGAAATTCTCTCCGGCGTTGATCGCTACAAAGCGGCCCCGGAAAAGCCGATGTTCTAAAGCAGTCTCGTCTGCTTCCCGATGCGAGGCGTGTGATGCCCTTGTGACTCATTCAAAAGTTATATGTTGTGAAAATCTGCCTTCTTTCCGATAGCCATGACAATCGGCGTCTGCTCGAACATGCGGTTCAGGACGCCAAGGCGCGCGGCGCCTTGGCGGTGCTGCATTGCGGCGATGTAGTAGCGCCGACGACGCTGCGTGTGTTGAAAAAGTTCGAACTCCCCGTACATGTTATT
Source organism: Betaproteobacteria bacterium (assembly GCA_020049415.1). Classification (GTDB taxonomy): domain Bacteria; phylum Pseudomonadota; class Gammaproteobacteria; order Burkholderiales; family Thiobacillaceae; genus PFJX01. The sequence goes on along the minus strand of JAIFKV010000012.1, from coordinate 64,653 downwards.
CATGGCAACAACACCGGCGATCTCTATGCGATGTCCAAGTTGTCATATGAGCCGGACAGCGTGGTGCGCTATCACGGTCAGGATGCAGTGCTGCATCTGGGCGGACGCAGCATATTTCTGGTGCATTACCCGCATTACGCTGCGGCCTTGGCTTTGACCGGCGACTACGATCTGGTGTGCTGCGGGCATGATCACAAAGCCAGCGTTCAACGGGTTGACACCATTCGCGGCGGCATCACGCATTTGCTCAACCCCGGCACGGTAGGCGGCGTTGGCGCTAAACCCAGCTATCTTCTGATCGATCTGGCTGCATTGACGTTCGAAATTCGGGATGTGCCGGTTGAAACTGGCGAAGCCTGCAATACGCCGCCGGTGACGGTGCACAACTGAACTGCCGCTACACCGAAGTGCGCGGCGGGCGAAACACCTTTTCGTCGGCATAGAATGTCGCCGCCTCATTCGCCGGCCACCAGCCGGGGATGCCTGCCACCGGCAACGGAAACAGGTTGGCGGAGGCAGGAACACTCGTTTCCCGCCAGCGCTCGGCGATCAGCGCGTCCAGGCTATCCAGCTCGATGATTGAAGGGGCTTTGATAAACAGGCATTTGGCGGTGATGCCCGGCCAAGGGCTCAGCAGCTTTTCGAGGACGGCATGGCCGATGACATAGACTTTCAGATGCCGCCATTCGGCGCGACGTTGCACAAACGCTTCTTGCCAGCGGCGCGCGGCGAGCAAGTTAACCAGGGACTCGTCCTCGCCCACCAGCACCAGGCCGCTTTCGTCGAACAGCGTGGCGGCGTCCGATGCCGTCGTGCGATTGCTGCCGCGCGGCAAGTTGGCATGATGAACCGCATTCAATGCCGCCTTGGTTGCGGGAAACGCCAGCCAGATCATGGCGTTCAGAAAGTCGTGCCAGTTGTTTTCGCGGCTGGGAACCTGGCCCGTGTTGTAGATGCCTGTTTCATAGTCGTGCTGGCCGCAACGGCGGGTTTGCGCGACGAATCGCAGCGCCAATTGCCTTGAATTACGCAGGCCCCGTTGTTCGGCAAGCATGTTCAGCGCAGCCAGATCGGGCCAGTCTGGTTCGCTGACCTGGGTGAGCCACGGCGTCAAATGGGCAAAAGCGGGCATGCCCGCCAAGTCGATGCGCCAAGTGTCCATCAAATTGAAAGTTCGGCCAGTAGGGCGCGGTATCGCCGTGTCAAATCATGTTCGCCGCCCAACATGCCAAACAACGCCAGCATGGCGCGGCGACCGATATCGTTGCGATAGGTCGGGTCTTGCCTGGCGAGTTGCAACAGCAGGTTGAGCGCCTGTTCAGCCTGGTCTTCAAACAAGGCTTGCGCGGCTTGAGTCAGACGGGAAGCCGGTGTGTCGGCGGCGTCGGCATGTTCCTGGTTGGCGGCTTCAATCATTTCAAGATGCACCATCAGCGAGGCAATGGCGGTTTGTTTCCTTGCCGCTTCAGGCAGCGCGGCGAGCAGCGCAAGCGCTTGATGCGGACGTCCGGCCAGCGTCAGCAATTTCGCCAGGTCGACGGCAACCGCCAAGTCAGCCGGATCTTCAACCGCAATCCGCGCCAGCAGCTCGATGGCACCTTCGGTATCGCCGTCCTGGTGCATCTGCAACGCGTGCATGCGAAGTCTGTCCTGATCGTTGGCGAGGAACTGGCCGAGCGCGGCGCGCAGGGTTTCGTCGTTTTCCGCGCCATGGATGGTGTGGACCACTTCTCCGTGCAGAAAAAATTTTACCGTTGGCACGCTGGTTACACCCAAGCCGCGTGCGCGCTGACCGAGTTCGTCGGTATTCACCATGACCAGCAGAAAGCGGCCGCCATATTCGGCTGCCAGCTTGACCAGTCTAGGCATCAGCACCCCGCACGGTCCTGCCTTGGGCGACCAGAAGTTCGCCAGAACTAGTCCACGAGCGGAGTTGCCGAGAATCAGTGCATCGAAGTTATCGAGGGTGGCATCGAAGACGAAAGGGGTAAGCGGCATGCGGCATCCTGTCAGACGGATAAGCTAATAGCCCCAGAGTCGGGACCAGTTGATTTTGGGCCATGCCGGATCGAAATCGATCAGATTGCGGATGGCAAAGGCATGAGTTTCCAGATTACGGTCTTTGGGCGATTCAAGTGGATTTCCTCGGGCGTCCATGAAACTGACCGCGAAACGATGCCGGCCGCTGCGCCCGAGTCGGCAAATGCAGGCATATTCGCGGTTCATTAAGCGCACCAGCGTACCCGACGGGAACAAGCCGATACGGCGTAACAGCAGGGTGGCGATCTGGGTGTCGAGGTGAGAGCGCGCATCTTCGAACAATTCCTTGAAGGCGGTCCGCGTCGACTTGGGCGGACGAAAGTAGCGCGCGTTAATTCGGCCGCAATAGAAATCCGCAACGTGAAGAATTCGCGCCGACAGCGATATCTGTCCGCCCACAAGGTTACATGGATAACCGCTGCCATCCATGTTTTCATGATGTTGCCGGACGCTGTCCAGCCAATCTTTGTCCGTCACTCCACGCCGTTCAAGCAAAGTTGCGGATGCTTCGGGATGGCCGCGCAAGGCGAACCAATCTTCGTTCGAGATATTTCCTTTCTGGTTGAGCAGACGTTCATGCAATGGAATAGCCGCGATATTCATGGTCAACGCGGCGGCGGCCAGGCTCTCCGTCTCGGTCTCTGAAAATTCGAGACGATCAGCCAGCAAGACGGCGATGAACAGCGTCTGCAGGCAATGGTTGAGATAAGCGGGCGCGACAGGCGAAAGGCGAGGGTAGCCGAGACAGGCATCCGCATCGAGACGAAATAATGCCAGGAAGGCGCGCGCCAGAAGTCGTAGTTCTTCTTCGCTCAAGCCCTCTTCCGGGCCGGTCAGCAAGGTTGCCGTATAGGCGCCGAGATCGTTCAATCGTTGCAGCGGTTGAACCGATTCGGCGCCGGCTTGAGCTTGTTGGTAGAGTGGTCTTGATGAGAGCTTCAGGAAATGCTCTTCGTCAGACAGCAGCATGCCCGCACCCGCTAACAACACGCCTGTTTCACTGAACAGGTCGCATGGCAAGTGCTGTCCGATCAAGCTTGGGTCAAGATGAATGGGGCGCAACAAGGCAAGTTCGAAGCAGAAACTGGAACAGGCCGGAGTATCATGCAATGCACGCAACCTTGGGAGCCCCGAAATGACCGTACACGCCTTGAACAACCAGGAAGTTCGCCTTTTGCGCGAAGAAATCGAATTGCTGATGAACGAGCGGCAGAAATTGCTTCAGGTAACAGGCGCCGCCGCCGTGCTGGTGGCGAATCTTGATTCCGAAACCTTGCCAGAAGATCAGGACACTATCGATGCCGCAGAGCTTTTGGCGGAAAGTCTGAATGCCCTCAGCGAAGAAACGCTTAAAGACGCGCTGGACTCTGTTCGAGCTGAATTCGACTCAACGGCACAGCAGGAATCTGTACGTCCGAATTGAAGCGGCGCTTCAATTTTTATTCGACCCTCGGCGCTTCAGTTAGGTGTTTCCGCCAGAATCAGGTCATATAACTCCCAAGACAGACGGGCATCCTCGGGGGTTATTTTTCGCACCGCTTGTCCCACGCTGACCATCACAAACTCACCAATCTCCGGTGGATCGTCCTGCAGCATGAACAGGGAGATGTCTCGAAACACGCCGCGCGCCTCGCATCGCGCTTGCAATCCGTCGATGGTGGTGATGCACATGGGGATGGCGAGGCACATGTCGAAGAAACCGCCAAAAAAATAAAAAAATGAGTATAAGTGATTGAAAGAAGACAGGATAGTCTTGAATGCGAGTTAAAAAACAAGCTGAATCAATAACTTGAGTTTTTTGCTGGGTTGTTTTTGCTGCAACTGCAAATTAACATCGCCAAACCATGAAAACCTTGATCTTGGGTATAGGTAATACGCTGCTGACGGATGAAGGCGTCGGTATCCACGTTTTGCAAGCGCTTGCGCCAAGCCTTGCGGAATCGCCGGATGTCACTCTGCTTGATGGCGGTACCTTGTCCTTTACATTGGCGGGACCAATCGAGGAAGCCGAGACGCTGATTGTGGTCGATGCCGCCAACATCAAAGGTTCTCCCGGTGATTGGAAGTTGTTTCAAGGCGAGGAAATGGATGCCTTCCTGATGGGCAATCGCAAGTCCACCGTGCATGAAGTCGGTTTGACCGATCTGCGCGCCATTGCCATCCTGGCAGGGCACTGGCCGGAAAGGCGCGCCATGCTCGCAATACAACCCGATATCGTTGATTGGGGCGAACAGGCGACTCCGGCGGTTGCTGCTGCGATTCCCCCCGTTTGCGCCGCCATTCATGCATTGATCAAGGCCTGGAACGATGCCGCTTGATGCCATCCCTGTCGTAGTCGTGCATTCCGCCACGAATCAAATTGGGGATAATGCCGTCCTGTCCGGCAATGCCCCTGTCCTGTTGCACGAAATCGCTGAACTCACCCGCAAATTACTCGACTCTGGTGAGTCATCGGCGATTGATTTGCGCGCGCTGCCATTGACGCCCGCCGATCTCGACTGGTTACGCGAAGCGCTGGGTCAAGGCCAGGTTGCCGCGACGCTTGAGGCTGAAGGAGAATCCACCTTGAGCGAGACAATTTGTCCGGGGGTGTGGTGGGTCACGCACCACAATGAAAATGGCGCTGTCGCATCTGAATTCATTGAGGTAACGTTTGTGCCCGAATTGCTGAAGGCGCATCCGGATGATGTGCGAATCGGTTTAGAGCATCTAGATTTGCTGATTTCTGATCTGTCGAACGATTCTGTTTCAACGTAGTTGTGTTCCGAGCCAGGAGGCAAAGCATCATGCAAGGTCCATTGATCGACACACTCGCAAGGCAGGGCGTCACGCGCCGAGCATTTATGAAATATTGCGCCACCTTGGCGTCCATGATGGCGCTTCCGCCAGCAGCGGGGCGGGCGATGGCGGAAGCGATGGCGGCGGCTCCGGCGGCAGCCAAACGACCTTCGGTAATCTGGTTGCCGTTTCAAGAATGTACCGGCTGTACTGAATCGATCACCCGTTCGCATTCCCCCAGCCTGGAAGGACTGATCTTTGACGCGATCTCGCTCGATTATCAGGAAACACTGATGGCAGCGGCAGGTCACCAGGCGGAAGAAGCGCTGCATGCGGCAATGAAGGCAAATGAAGGCAAATATCTGCTCATTGTTGATGGCTCAATACCGCTCGGACTCGATGGCGCTTATTCCTGTATTGCCGGCAAATCAAATCTGGAAGCACTCAAGGAAGCCGCCAAGGGTGCCGCCGCGATTGTTGCGATGGGCTCCTGCGCGGCTTATGGCGGTATACCGAAGGCCAATCCGAATCCCACTGGCGCGGTGTCGGTTTCCGACATTATCAAGGACAAGCCGATCATCAATATTCCCGGTTGTCCGCCTATCCCGGTAGTGATGACTGGCGTTCTGGCCCACTTCCTGACTTTCGGCAGCCTGCCGGAGCTTGATGGCAAAGGTCGCCCGAAAGCCTTTTACGGTGAAACCATCCACGACCGTTGTTATCGTCGGCCGTTCTATGATCAAGGCAAGTTTGCCAAAACTTTCGATGATGAAGGCGCGCGCAACGGTTGGTGCCTGTTTGAATTAGGCTGCAAAGGACCGGTGACCTACAACGCTTGCGCCACCGTTAAATGGAATGGCGGCACCTCATGGCCAGTCGAGTCCGGACATGGCTGTCTGGGCTGTTCGGAACCCGATTTCTGGGATGCCGGTGGCTTCTACAAGGCGCTTTCAATGCCGGCCGATCCGCTGAAAATGGTGGCAAATGCCGCTGTTGTCGGCGCTGCCGCAGGCGTGGCAATCAGCTTCGCCAATCGGGGCAAGAAGAGTGCCGCCAAGTCGGCCCATGAGACAACAACCTTGGCTGATCTGGAGAAATGATCATGAATGACATGCAATTTCTGACCTGGGTTCGCGGAACCGGCTTGGACATCGCGGTGAGTATCTTTCTGCTTGGGGTGATTTGGCGTCTGTTCGAGATTTATTCGATCGGTCGTAAACAGGATCTCGCGGCGCCGCGAAGCACTCCGGGCGCATCCGGATTGCACACCATTTTCCGTCGCTCAGTGCCGCCGGAAGGCATGATGAAGCGTTCTCCAGTCAGCTACATCGGCGGATATGTTTTTCACATCGGACTGGCTATCGTCGTATTTCTGTTTGCTCCGCATATCCTGCTGATCAGCAATCTCACGGGGCTTTCCTGGCCTGGCTTGCCGTCCCAGTTCATTGATCTGATTACAGTGGTGACGATGGCCGCGATGGTGTTGGTGCTGTTCGACCGCATCAACAAACCGGTCAAGCGTTTTCTCAGCACCTTTGGTGATTGGTTCACCTGGACCTTGACCTTTCTTCCCTTGCTGACCGGTTGGTTGTCTGTGCAACATTTGCTGTTGCCCTATACCACCATGCTGGCCCTGCACATTCTGTCGGTCGAGTTATTGCTGGTATTCCTGCCGTTCACCAAGCTGTTCCATGCCTTCACGGTATTTGGTTCGCGCTGGTATATCGGCAAGATCAACGGTCATAAAGGAGTAGCGGTATGAGCGCGTCACTCGAAAAAGGCATCCGTGTACTCAAGGAAGTCATTGATGCTCCCATGGCCAGCTATTTCAGTAGCTGCGTGCACTGCGGCCTGTGCGCCGAAGCATGTCTGTTCTACACGGAAACCGGCGATCCAAAATACACTCCGATCCATAAGCTGGAGCCGCTGCGGCGCATTTACGAGCAGGAATACACCCTGCTTGGACGACTCGGTAAAATGGTCGGCCTGTCCAAGCCGGTGACGGACGATGAACTGGAAGAGTGGAAAGAACTGGTCTACAACTCCTGCACTTTGTGTGGTCGCTGTTCAGCGGTTTGTCCGGTCGGCAACGACATCGTTTACATGGTTACGAAATTCCGCGAAGGCATGTCTGCTTCTGGACATGCGCCGGAGGGCATCATCGGCGCGGTCAATCGCACTATCACTATTGGCAGTCCGATGGGCGTCAAACTGCCTGCGGTGAAGGCTCAGATGAAGCACGTCGAAGAAGATTACGGATTGCCGATCCCGCTCGATGTCGAGGGGGCGGAATACATGGTCATGCTGTCTTCTATGGAGATCATCAACTTCCCTGAATATCTGGCCGCTATCGCCAAGATTATGGATCAAGCAGGCAAGACCTGGACGCTGTGCTCCACTGCTTTCGAAGCAACCAATGCTGGCTATCAGATTGGTAACTCCGATCTGGCCAAAGTGTTGGTGATGCGTATCGTCGATGGCGCTGAAAAACTCAAGGTCAAGACCGTAATCAGTCCGGAATGCGGCCATGCCTACTCTGCGTTGCGCTGGAATGGGCCGAACGTGGTCGGACGGCCGTTCACCTTCAAGGTGCAGCACATCATTGAAGTGCTGGGCGAGTTCCAGGAACTGGGCTTGCTAAAGACCGAAGGTTTCGAGACCGACAAGCTCACTTTCCACGATCCCTGCCAACTCGCGCGGCGCGGCGGTGTCATCAAACAGCAACGCAATTTGATGAATATGGTGGCGAAGAACTTCGTTGAAATGCCTGATGCCGGTTATATGAACTGGTGTTGCGGCGGTGGCGGCGGTGCCTCTGCGATCGAGGAAGGCGAAGAACTGCGAATGGAAGCGTTCAAGAAGAAGAAAGCTCAACTGGATGCGGTCAAGCCGGATCGTCTGGTCACCGCCTGCGCCAATTGCCGCATCGTTCTCGAAGAAGGTCTGGAGCACTACCAGATGGATATCCCGGTGGTCGGCTTGACTGAAATGATCGCCGAGCACATTCCGAAAAAAGGAGCTTGAGCCATGGCAATCAGCAATGACAGTGAATTGAAGACCGTGCTGCAGGGTCTCTCTACCATTCAGCAGCGCCAGGTTGCGGCGCTTTTCACCGAAAGCGTGCTGCCCCTGAGTTCCGATCCGCGGGTGGCGGGTGCGGTGATTTCCGCCAAGCGGCCTGATATCAGCGATCCTGAACTCGCCGCCATGTACCAGGCGGCCAAGACCGCCGGCGTAGAGAGTTACACTCAATGTGGCAGGGAGTGCGACTGGGCCGTTCAGGCTGGACATTTCGTTTCCAAGGCCGCGACCGCCTGCGTGCAACCCGCCGAGGCGGGTGCCAACCTTGCCTGGGAAGCTGCCATGCAAGCGCGCATGGCGCGCATGAGCGAGACCATCGCTACCGGAGAAGGTACTGAAAACCGCGAAGCCGAGACGCAATATCGTATCCTCGAAGCGTTTTTGAATAAGTAAGCCAAGGACACAGACCATGAGCACAGCACAACGCATCGTCGTTGATCCGATTACCCGCATCGAGGGTCACCTGCGTATCGAGGCGGAAACCGATGCCAACGGTAAAATCACCAGCGCTTACTCTGCCGGCACCATGGTGCGCGGTATAGAGATCATTCTGAAGGGCCGCGATCCGCGTGATGCTTGGGCATTTGCTCAGCGTATCTGCGGTGTTTGCACCTTGGTGCATGGACTGGCCTCGGTGCGTTCGGTAGAAGATGCTTTGCATCGCGCCATTCCGACCTACACCATTCCGCAGAATGCAGAATTGATCCGTAATTTAATGGTCGCCGCACAGTATGTGCATGACCACGTCATGCATTTTTACCACCTGCATGCTCTGGATTGGGTGGATGTCGTTTCCGCTTTGAAGGCTGATCCAAAGGCGACTTCGGCGCTGGCGCAAAGTATTTCTAGCTATTCCAAGTCTTCGCCAGGTTACTTCGCGGACGTGCAGAAAAAAGTCCAGGCCTTCGTCGATCAAGGTCAGTTGGGGATATTCTCCAATGCCTACTGGGGGCACCCCGCTTACAAACTGCCACCGGAAGCCAACCTGATGGCGGTTGCACATTATCTTGAAGCACTTGCCTGGCAGCGTGATGTGGTCAAGCTGCATGCCATCTTCGGCGGCAAGAACCCGCATCCCAACTTTGTCGTCGGCGGCGTGCCTTCGGCTATTTCAGTGCATACCGCAGTCGAGAACAAGGTCGGCGGGCAATCCGGCACCGCGGTTAATATGGTCGGCCTGCAAACGGTGCAGAACGTCATCAAGCAAATGCGCGACTTTGTCGACCAAGTCTATGTACCAGACACGCTGGCTATTGCCGGGTTCTACAAAGACTGGGGTGGCATTGGTGACACGGGCGGCAATTTCCTCTCGTTTGGTGATCTGCCGTCGAAGAGTTTCTGGGATACCGATTCCTACATGATTCCGCGCGGTGTCATCCTTAATAAAGACCTGAGTAAAATTCATCCGATCGATCTGGACGCGGATAACGAGATTCAGGAATTCATCAATCACTCTTGGTACAAGTACAGCCAGGGTGATGCGCAAGGGCTGCACCCGTTCAAGGGCGAGACCGAACTCAACTATACCGGTCCGAAACCGCCATACGAGCACCTTGATATCGAGAAGAAATACTCTTGGCTGAAATCGCCGCGCTGGCAAGGCAAGCCGATGGAAGTGGGGCCTTTGGCGCGTGTTCTGATGATGTACGCCACTGGCCACAAGCAAACCAAGGAACTGGTTGACTACACCCTGAGAACGCTTGATGTGCCGGTCACTGCGTTGTTCTCGACATTGGGGCGGACTGCGGCGCGGACGCTGGAATCGAAGATTCTGGCGGATGGCATGCAGGGCTGGTTCGATAGCTTGATGGCCAACATCAAGGCCGGGGAAGTTCGTACGTTCAATGATCAGTATTGGGATCCCGCCACCTGGCCGAAGCACATGCATGGTGTCGGTTTGCTGGAGGCGCCACGTGGTGGCCTGAGTCATTGGATCAACATTGATGATGGCAAAATCAGTAATTACCAAGCCGTCGTGCCTAGCACCTGGAACGCGGGTCCGCGGGATACGCTGGGGCAACCTGGTGCCTACGAGGCCGCGCTTGAGCACAACCATGTCATGCATGATCCCAAGCAGCCTCTCGAGATACTTCGTACTATCCACTCATTCGATCCGTGTCTTGCTTGCGCAGTGCATGTCACCGATCCGGATGGAGAGGAACTGATCCAGGTAAAAGTGAAGTAAGCAGGTGCAACAACTCAGCGCCCCGTCGGGGCGCTGCGGACAGGATTTCAAGCGAGTAATCGGAAAATGGAAGACCAACTCAAACGGCTGCTGGAAGCAGAAGCGCGCGCCCAATCAATCATCGAAGCGGCCAGCCATGAACGGCAAAGCATGCTCGATCAGGCTTTGGCCGGGGTGCATCAAGCAGAAGCCCGCTTCGAGGCGAATCGAGCCAGCTTGCGCGCACCCTTCTTGAAAGAAGCGCATGGTCGCGCCGAACAGGCCGCTGCGGAACTCACGCGAAAATATGAAGAACGGCAACGAAACCTGCGCAGTATGGCAAGTCGGCATGAGCAAGAAGCAGTCGACGCCGCGCTGAGCCTGTTGCTCGATCCCACCATCTGAATTCGGCCAACTGGTCACCTATTTTGTCCGCCTATCTCAATACGCGTGTCAGCCTTTACGCTGAAAGGCTTTGGCAGGCTGAAAACTTTGACGCTTTGCTGCGCGCGCCCGATGCCGAAATTGCCTCCCTGCTCGATGAACGGGGATTGCCCCAATTAGCGGCGGGCTTTCATAGCCAGGACCTGCTCTCGCTGGAACAGCGCATCATCGCGCAGACACTGGATGAAACCCGAGTTCTCATTCGTCCGCTTACCGGCGAAGCGCGCAATTTTTTGATCTATTGGACAGCGCGATTCGAGGTCAGCAATGTCAAGACTTTGCTGCGTGGCAAGATGACGGGCGAACGGCCTGCCGCGCTGCTCTCGCATCTGACACCGATGGGTTCGTTCGGGCGACTGGATAATCAAGACCTGGCGCATGCAGAGGATGTGGGTGAATTGTTGCGCCGACTCGAAGCGGGACCCTATGCCAGTATCGTGCGTCATGTCCGGCGCGCTTTTGAACTTAGTCACGATCCTTTCAGCTTGGATGCATCGCTTGATCGCGGCTATTACGAGGGCGTCGTCAAGCGCGCTCAGCCGCTTGAAAAATGTGCTGGTCCCGGTTTTCGTACACTGATGGCACATTTGATAGACCGTATCAATCTGCTTTGGCTGTTGCGTTATCGTTTCAACTACAACCTCCCGCCTGCCCAGGTTTATTTCTTGCTGGTCGGTTCGAATTACAGTTTGACCGGCGTCCGTCTGCGCGAACTTGCCGCCATGGGCAGTCTGGAAGCCGTGTTGGCAGCGTTGCCACAAGACTGGCACGATCGACTTGCCTCGGCGCCGGATATCCCTAGTGTATTTTCGATCATGGAACGGACTGCTGCGGAACATGCGTTAAAAGTCATGCGTTCCAATGCCCCGGCGATCAGTCGCGCTTTTGCTTACATGCTGTTACGTGAACGTGATTTACGCGCTGTGCGTGCTTTGCTGCGCGGCCGCCATCTTGGATTGCCTGGCGCCGATATTCGTTTCGCCTTGCAACGCATGCCACTTGAGGTGATGTGATGTTACGGGCCGAACCGCTGCTCAAGATTCAACTGCTGATACTCGCTTCCGAAGCGCCCGATGCCGCGCTCGAGTTGGCGCGCTTTGGCGTTTTCAATCCTACTTCCGGGTCGCCGGATGGGCTTGGCGAGTCACCCGCCGAGGCGTATCGAGAAGCCTGGCTGGATGCGGAAAGCCGGCTCTCCAAATTGCTTGAGCAATGCGGCAATTCCAGCACGTTGGTAGTGCCCGCCGATGCGGCAGCGCCGTCTCTGGCCGACCTGCAGGAACTGAATGTCTGGCTGAAAGAAGTGTGGAGCGCTTGCTTGGCTTGCCATGAAGGTGAAGAACGGATCGCGGATGAAAGCAAACATCTTGATTCATTGGAAGAAACACTAAGCAAACTGGAGCGTTTGAACGTCGATCTGGCGCATTTGCTGCGCCAGGACAGTTTGTTGTCTGTCAATATCGGCAGTCTACCGGCGAACGGCCTCAAACGTGTTTCCGAAGCGCTGTCGATGACCGGCACATTGGTGACCCAATTCGATCATGTTGGCGATCAGGTATTTGCGGTCATCGCTGGTCCGCGCGGCCGCCAGGAAGAAGTGCGTGGTCTGTTGGCGCAAGCCGGTTGGCGTGAGTTGCCGGTGCCGGAAGAATTGCGCACGCATCCGCAGGCGGCCCGGAGTTGGCTGGAAGCGGAGCGTATTCGTATCTCCCAGCTTTCCGGTGCGGAATGCGATGTCATGGGGGCGCTGCGGGAGAATTTTGCGCCGCGCCTGAATGAAGCTCGTTTGCGTGTCGCCTTGGCCCGCCCGCTGGCCGAGGCTGCGCTTGCTGGTGTGCGAGGTAAAGGCGGTCTGGCCGCATTGGCTGGCTGGATACCACGTCGCCAACTTAACGCCTTACGCGCGACTCTGGAAACCAGATTTCACGGCCGCTACTGGATGGAAGCGCGCCAACCGGATCCGCATGAGGCGGCCGATGTGCCCTCACTGGTACGCTATCCGGGTTGGCTCAAACCGTTTGTGCCATTGGTCAAGAGCTATGGCGTCCCACGTTATGGCGAATTTGATCCGGCCCTGCCCTTCGCTTTTACTTATCTGCTGCTGTTTGGCGCAATGTTCGGCGATGTCGGCCATGGCGGCATCATCTTGTTACTCTCGATACTTTTTGCGCGCAAGCTTGGTCGCTTTTCCTGGGTGGGCGCCTCGGCAGGTGTTGTTTCAATGCTGTTTGGCATGCTCTACGGCAGCATCTTTGGTTATGAAGACATCATTCAGCCAGTCTGGCTTTCACCGCTGCACAACCCTGTTTATGTGTTGAGCGTGGCGGTCGCTTTTGGTGTCGCTTTCATCGTCTTTACCTTGTTGGTCAACGCACGCAATAAATGGGTGGCAGGACATCGTGCCGAAGCGGTGTTCGATTCTACCGGTCTGGCCGGACTGATATTTTATCTGGGTGCGGTCGGCGGTCTGGCCAGCGTTGCTGGCGCTGCTGATGTGGCGCAACCGGCTTGGATGCTGGCCATTTTCGGCATTGTCATTGTGGCTGGCTTCAAGTGGTATGAAGCTAAAGCGGGGCTTGGCGAGCGTATTCTGGTGACCGCTATCGAAACCTTGGAAACGGGTATCAACCTGTTTTCCAACACCCTCTCATTCATGCGCGTTGCCGCATTCAGCCTCAACCACGTTGCGCTGGCGTTGGCGATTTTCACTTTGGCGGCTGGGCTGTCAGTCGCTGGACACTGGTTCACTATCGCACTGGGTAATGTCGTCATCATTGTGCTGGAAGGTGGCATTGTCGCCATCCAGGCATTGCGTCTGATGTATTACGAGGGTTTCTCGCGCTTTTTCAGCGGCGATGGCATCGAATTTGTGCCACTGCGTCTGGAAACTGAGCGGAGCAAGGTTTGATCGCGGATTGCAATTTAATTTTGGGTTTACGTTTTTTACGTCAAGGAGAAAAAGATGAGTTGGCTGATCGCATTGATGGGGTTGTCGGTAGTGGCGACCATAGGCGCAGGTTTTTGGCTGGAAATTAAACCGCGTCGAATGCCGACTCCGGCCTGGCTCAAGGGAGGTATGCTGGCTAATGTGATGCTGTTCGGGATGGGGATGGCTGGTGCAATGCTGCTCGGTATCGGTGATGTGATGGCGGCGGAACAGGTTGCCGGCGCTGCGGCCGAAATTTCTCTAGGACAGGGCCTGGCACTGTTGGGCGTTGGTTTGCCAACCGGTTTGGCGGCAATTGGCGCCGCTATCGCGCTTGGTCCGATCGGCTCGGCTTCACTGGCGGTCATCGCGGAAAAACCGGAAATGTTTGGCCGCACGCTTATTTACATGGGACTTGCCGAAGGTATCGCAATTTACGGCTTGGTGATGTCCATTTTGCTGCTCGGCAAGCTGTAAGCGCCGGGTTTAAGGCCAAACCAGATGTCAAGCTCGGATCGTCGAGAGATGGAAACCCTTGTCGGCAGCGCGCGCCTGGTGGTATTGGGCAGTGCTGGCTTGGCCGATGGCTTCAGTCTGATCGGCGCTGAAGTGTATGCGGATGCAGATCCGGCCAAGGTAGAAGAAGTGCTCGGGTTGCTGGTGAAAAGCGGCGACGAAGCGCTGGTACTGCTCGAATCGCACCTTGCGCGAACCGGCGGTCATTGGCTGGACCGCTTGCGTAATGAAGGCGGACGCATCGTCGTCACCGAATTGCCGCCGTTGGCCGCTCCCTACGATTACGCACCTGCCGTCGATGACGTGGTGCGTGCCGTATTGGGTCCGGAAGCTTTGAAATAAGCGCTTACAGGTAACAAAAATGGATACCGATACCCAAGTCACTCAACTCGAGTCGGCGCTGTTGCGTCAGGCCGAGACACTTGCACGTGAACAGCGTCAGAACGCAGAAGCGGTGCGAACGCGCATCCTGGCAGAATCGGCCGAGAAGTTGAAGTTGGCCGAGGACCGCGAGGTGTTGGCCGCCAAGGCCGAGGCCGAACGCATGGTACGGAGGCAAACGCAGGCGGCGGAAACGCGTCTGGCGTCTGATCTGGATCGATTGCGTTGGGCGCTGACGGAGGCCACTCTGGCCAGCGTCAAGCAGGCGTTCAAGGCGCTGGTTAATGACCAGGCCGCCTACCTGGGTGTGCTCGAACAATGGCTTGCCGCCGCCGCGCAAGCGCTGCCAGCGGGTGATCTGGTAGTCGAAGTGCGGCGCGATGATGGCAAGATTCTGGCAACTGTCTGGAGCGAACTGACTGCTCGGGCGGCGCCTGGTCGCAGCGTAATGTTGAAAAGCCATAGCCACCCGAGCGAAGGAGGTTTGCGCGTTCTGATGGCCGATAACCGCGCACAGCTGGATCAGACATTCGAAGCGCGTCAATCACGCCTCGCCGATGAGTTGGCCAGAGTAGCGATGGAAAGGCTTTTCGCCAGCGCCCCGGATTTGGGTACGTTGGTTCATGGTTGATCAAGTGTAGGGGGATTGGGCGCTGTTATCGGCATTCATGGATGAAAGCCGAAGCGCGGTCCCTTGACCCCGCACAATTAGGAAACACAAATGGGCAAAATTCTCGAAATCAACGGCCCCCTGGTCAAGCTTGAACTGCCGGAAACGGTACTCGGCGAGCAGGTGCGGGTAGGGCGACTGGGTTTGGTCGGCGAGGTGATCGGCCGTGACGGCAACACCGCGCTGGCGCAGCTTTATGAAGATACTGCCGGCCTGCGTCCGGGCGAAGAAGCCCATGGACTGGGCTGGCCGCTGTCTGTTGAACTCGGCCCGGGACTTCTCGGCGCCATCTTCGATGGTGTACAGCGACCGTTGCAGGCTGTCTGGGAGCAGAGTGGCGATCGGATGGCGCGCGGTGTGGCGGTGCCCTCTTTGCCGCGTGACAAACGCTGGCGTTTTGTGCCGGAGCCAAGTCGGCGCGCGGGCGCCATGCTTTCTGGTGGCGATATATTGGGTACGGTGCAGGAAACCGAATCCATTTTGCACCGCATCATGGTGCCGCCATTGCTGCATGGGGAATTGTTGGAATTGGCCCCGGAAGGCGATTACACGATTGAAGAAGCGATTGGCCGCATGCGCTTGGTCGAGGGGAAAAACAGCGGCCAAATCGAGAAGCTGCAGTTGTTTCACCGCTGGCCGGTGCGCACGCCGCGACCTTTCCGGCAACGCGATCACGCCGTGGCGCCGTTGATTACCGGTCAACGCATTCTGGATACTTTCTACCCGTTGTTGAAAGGTGGCAAAGCGGCGATTCCCGGCCCGTTCGGCGCAGGCAAGACCATGTTGCAGCAGCAGATTGCGCGTTGGTGCAACGCCGAAATCGTCATTTACGTGGGATGTGGCGAACGTGGTAACGAACTTACCGACGTGCTCGAATTCATGCCCGAGTTGAAAGACCCGCATACCGGCCGACCGCTGATGGAGCGGACGCTGTTGGTGGCGAATACCTCGAATATGCCGGTGGTGGCGCGTGAAGCCTCGGTCTATGTCGGCATCACTTTGGCCGAGTATTTCCGCGACCAGGGGCTTGATGTGGTGATGGTGGCCGACTCCACCAGTCGCTGGGCGGAAGCGCTGCGCGAAGTGGCCGGGCGTCTTGGCCAGATGCCGGTGGAAGAAGGCTATCCCGCCTACCTGGGCTCACGTTTGGCGGCGTTCTATGAGCGCGCCGGACGGGTGGAAACGCTTTCCGGCGGGCATGGTTCGGTTACCTTGATTGGTGCGGTTTCTCCGCCCGGCGGCGATTTTTCCGAACCGGTCACCAGTCACACCAAAGAGATCATCCAGACATTCTGGGCGTTGTCGAAAGAGCTCGCCGACGCGCGTCACTATCCCTCGGTGGACTGGCTGGAAAGCTTCTCCGGTTATATCGGCTCCGCCGCCAAGTGGTGGGCGGAGAATGTCGACCCGAACTGGGAAGCCGCGCGCGCCGAAGCGCTCGACCTGTTGGCCGCATCGGAAGAACTTCAGCGCATCGTCAATCTGGTCGGCGTCGAGGCGTTGTCCAGCGAACAGCGCTGGACGCTGGAAGCCGCCGGTTTGATCAAGGAAGGCTTGTTGCAGCAGTCGGCGATTGATGAAATCGACAGTTTTGCTTCACCGGAAAAACAGTACGCGCTGCTTGCCGCCATGCTGGAAATCTTCCATCAGGGCATGAAACTGGTGAAGCTTGGCGCGCCTGCGCGCAGACTGATTCAAATGCCGTTGATGACCCAGGCGCGGCGCTGGAAGAGTCAGCATACTTCTGAAGACATCGCTGCGCTGAAAGTCAAGATCGCGGCCATTCCAAGTGACTTCGAGAAGATGATGCTGGAATACGAGCAGACCGCCTGAGATCGTCAAATTAAATGCTTCACCACGGGTAACGCCATGAAAAATATCGAATTCAGAACCGCAACCTCAGCCCAGGGCGGGCTTATTGTCATGGGCGGTGTGCCTGGCGTGGCGGCTGGCTCCCGCGTGCAATTGCGCGACCATGCCGGGCGTCTGCGTTCCGGCCTGGTGATCCGCGCCGCCGACGACGCCGTATTGGTGGAAGTGTTCGAAGGTACCGACGAACTTGACCTTGAGCGTACCTGGGTGCGCTTCCTTGACGAGCCATTCAAGCTGCCGGTCTCGCGCGACATTCTTGGTCGTATCTTCAACGGCGCGGGATTGCCTCGCGATGGCCGTCCGCCCATCATTTCGGCCGACCGTCGCGACGTCAACGGCGAGCCGCTCAATCCAGCGGCGCGCGCCTATCCGCGCGAATTCATCCAGACCGGTATTTCAGCCATCGATGGTATGAATTCGTTGACGCGTGGCCAGAAGCTGCCGATCTTCTCCGGCGGCGGCTTGCCGCATAACCGGGTCGCGGCGCAGATCGTGCGGCAGGCCAAGTTGCTGGGCGAGGAAGCCTCCGAATTTGTCGTGGTGTTCGCCGCTTTTGGCGCCTCCCACGCCGATGCTCGCTTTTTCGAGGAAAGTTTCGAAGAAAGCGGGGTGTTGAATAAGGTCGTGATGTTCCTCAATCTGGCCGATGAGCCGGTGATCGAGCGGTTGTTGACGCCGCGGGCGGCGCTGACCGCTGCTGAGTATCTGGCGTTCGATCTGGACTATCACGTGTTGGTGGTGATGACCGACATGACCGCTTATGCCGAAGCATTGCGAGAAGTCGCGGTTCTGCGCGGTGACGTGCCGGCGCGCAAGGGCTATCCAGGTTACCTGTATTCCGACCTGGCTGAAATCTACGAACGTGCCGGCCGGATCAAGAATCGGCGTGGCTCAATCACCATGATTCCGGTGCTGTCGATGCCATCCGATGACATTACCCACCCGATTCCCGACTTGACTGGCTACATTACCGAAGGCCAGATTGTGCTCGGCCGCGAATTGGCGAATCAGAACGTTTACCCGCCGGTTACCGTGCTGCCTTCGCTGTCTCGTTTGATGAAAGACGGCGTCGGCAAGAACTTCACGCGTGAGGATCACCCTCATGTCGCCAGTCAATTGTTTGCCAGCTACGCCAAGGCACTGGAAGTACGCGGTCTGGCGGCGATCATCGGCGCTGAGGAATTGTCCGATGCCGATCGTCGCTATCTTGAATTCGCCAATGCCTTTGAGCGTAAATTCATCGGTCAAGGTGAAGATGAAGACCGTAGCGTCTACGAAACCCTCAATTTGGCCTGGGACTTGCTGTCCATGCTGCCAGGGGATGCCTTGATCCGTGTCTCGGAAGAGGAATTGGCGAAATATCACAAAGGAGTCGCTAGCATCTAGCGCGTAGCGTGTGGCCTCGATTGGCGCGTCAAAAGCGCGCCAGTCTGAGCTACCTGCTACCCGCTAACGGCTACCCGCTGATCCATGAAAAAACGTCTTTCCGTACCTCCTACCAAGAGCGCGCTGTTACAGGTCGGCCGTCAGGTCAAGTTCCTTGAACAGGGCCGACAGATGCTGGAGAAAAAACGCGATCTGCTGACCCGTCTGGTTTATGAGCGGTTGGCGCAGTATCGCGAGTTACGTGCGCTGACTATCGCCGAATTGGGCCTGGCCTACCACTGGCTGGGCATTGTGCAGATGCGCATGGGTGGTCAGATGCTGCGTCAAGCATCGGTTGGACTGAAGCAGGCAGTGGCGATCAAAGTGGTGTCGCGTTCCAGTGTTGGTGTCGAATACCCCAGTGTCAGCGCCGAGCCGCTGCCATTGCAGCCGGTGGGCTTGATGTGGACCGATGTCAGCTTTGACGAGGCGCGCTTGCGTCTGCGCGAACTTACGATAACGTTGGCGCGACTCGGCGAGGCGGAAAACGCCCTTTGGCGTTTACTGGCGGCTAGTCGCAAGACTCAGAAACGGGTCAACGCGCTGAAGTACAACATCATTCCCCGTTACCAAGCGACGGTACATCACATCCGTGCCGCTCTCGAAGAAGATGAGCGTAATACCTTGTTCCAGATCAAAGTGTTACGCGCGCGGGCAGCCAAAGCCGCTTGATTTTCTCGGCAGAATATTTAATAAATTCGCGTGATGTTCGCGCCGGCCATTGTTCGCAATGGGAATTACGCGAAGGAGTAGCGTAGTTATTCATCCACCCGCCTGAGCGGAGTCGTTGCCGCTTTAGCGGCTTACGAATCCGGCCTGCCTCTTGCGTGTGGAGCGAAACTTTCCAGTGTGGACAAGGTGCCAGCGAGGGCGCGCGAGCATTTATCAAATATCCGTGCCAGATATATGGGAAACATGGCGGGGATGTTCCACCCCGCAAAAGCAAGAGGAGGGCGAGATGAAAATGGACCATAAATCAACGCCAGGCGTCTGTCTGGCTTTGGTCGTCGATAGCGAGAATAGCGCTCGCCGAGGCCCGCTTTTGACGATTTCGTCAGGGACTCGTCGAACTATTGCCCAAGAAAGCGACAAAAAATGGGCCGATGCCGGCTATTTGCAGCCGACGATTCGAAAGTCCTGCATGCTCTTGCTGTCCTTGTTGTTTGCCCCGCTGCTGGCGCAAGCCGAGGCTCCCATGCTGATCAAGATTCCGCGTCTGACGCTGGAAGCCTCTGAGCGACTGGCGCAGGCCACCATTGCCGCCTGTCGCAAGGAGGGTATCCAGATTGGTGTTACCGTGGTTGATCGCAGCGGCGATGCGATGGTTTTTATGCGCGACACCCTTGCGCCGCGCGTCACCATCGAAATCAGTCGGCAGAAGGCGTATACCGCCGTCAATTTCAACGCCCCGTTGTCAACCATGGAAAACCGCTTTACCAAGCCTTTCGCCGTTGGCAAGGTGGATGGATTGGTGTTCTCCGCCGGTGGCATTCCTATCTCGGCGGCGGGTAATATAGTCGGCGCGGTCGGCGTTTCTGGCGCGGCGACTGGCGAGCAGGATGAAGCCTGCGCGCGCGAAGGCTTGCAAGCGATTGCGTTCGATCTGGAGATGGCCGGGCCTTGATCTTTTGCCCTTTGTCTCCCCGCTGATCCGCCTTGGCGCTTATCACCGGATGTTTCTAAAATTCATCGGGTGCTGGCCGATTAACCTCATAAGGGCGCGGTGATGTTCGGAACTCGATGGGCTCTGCTAGCGGGTGGGATCACGCTTTTGGCGATTGGCGGCGCTATCGGGCTTTCTATTCGGCCAGCGCGGGTTGATGCTGTTCCAACCTACGTACCGCCCGCTACCGAGCAGCCTATTACGCCTATTCCAGATAGGCTTGATCTCGATCGGCGCAAAGTTGAACTGGGTCGTCGCTTGTTTCATGATCCCCGCTTGTCCAGGGATGACTCGGTTTCCTGCGCGTCCTGCCATGATCTGAAGATGTTCGGGATTGATGCGCTTGCCGTTGCGTTGGGGGTCGACAAGCAAGTCGGGACATTGAATAGCCCCACAGTTTTGAATAGCGCCTTCGGCTTTCGGCAGTTTTTTGATGGGCGCGCGGCCTCTCTGGAAGATCAAGTGGAAGGGCCGGTACATAACCCAATCGAAATGGATTCCACCTGGCTTGCAGTGACCGAGAAACTTTCCCGTGACGCCAAATACGAGCGGGATTTCAAAGTGATCTGGCCGGATGGTCTGACCCCGCGAAATATTCAGCATGCCATCGCCGAGTTCGAGCGCAGCCTGATCACGCCGGATTCTCCCTTCGATCGCTATCTCAAGGGCGATGTCAACGCGCTTGCCGCTGATGCACGTGCGGGCTGGGATACCTTTCGCAAACTTGGCTGCATTGCATGTCATCAAGGCGTCAACATGGGTGGCAATATGTACGCCAATCTTGGGGTTATGGGCGATTATTTTGCTGATCGTGGCAAGCCGATAACGAAGAGTGATCTGGGGCGTTTCAACGTGACCGGACGAGAAGCGGATCGCTATGTGTTCAAGGTGCCGACCCTGCGCAACATCGCGCAAACTGCGCCGTATTTTCATGATGGTTCCATCGACACCCTCGAGGCGGCGGTTGATGCCATGTCGCGATACCAATTAGGTGTCGTGCTGTCCAGTTCGGATCGGACAAAGTTGGTCGCTTTTCTGCATGCATTGAACGGCCGGACTTCCGCTTTCCAGCCATGAGGGCAACTTGGCGTTTCAAGTTTGGCGTGCTGATGGTGGTTCTGCTCGTCGCAATCCTGCCCTTTTATTTCCTGCCGGCAATTTTGGGCGACGTCGCCAGCCATGCGTCACTGCGCGCGCGTCTGGAGCGTTTGCAGACGGAGGAAAGTCGCTTCCGTGAATTGGCCATCCACTTGCGCCATGGCGTTACCTCGAATTACGACGAGGCAAATTACTGGCTGCGCAGCATTCTCGACGACCAGGCCGGGTTGGTGCGTGAAGTTGGGACACGCGAAAATTTACGGCCGCTACTTGATGCTTATTTGCGCGCGGTGGATGGCCGTGAACAGCGCTGGGAAGATTTCAAACTGCGCAATGCACTGATACGCAACTCGCTGCGCTATTTTCAAAGCGATGCCGAGAATTTCATGCGCAACCTGCCCAAGGATGTTGTTGGCGATACGTTGCATCATGAATTGATTGTCCTCAACAACGCGTTGTTTTTACTGGCGCTCGGTGAGGGTCAAGAGGTCGGCGAGGTTGTGGCAAGTACGCTGGAAAAACTGCTGCCGCTGGCGGTTACCTTGCCGAAGTCCCTGCGTCTGGAATTCGGTCGTCTGTCTCGCCATGCGCAGATCATCGCGGAATTCAGCCCGCATCTGAAAACCGATCTGCAGAGCTTGGTTCACGGTACCAGTCGTGATGCGCTGATGCAGTTGGCTGAGGCTAATCATGCCTTGTTGATCGCCGAGCAAACCCAGGCCGGACGTTATCGGGCAGGACTTCTGGTGGGCGTGATCGTGTTGTTGCTGGCGCTGGCGCTGGCGGTGAAACGTTATTTCGATAGCCTGCGCCAGCGGACCAACGATCTGGCTTTGGCCGGTACGGTTTTCGAGAACAGCCAGCAGGGCATCATTGTTACCGATGCGCGTGGAGGTATCGTGCGGGTGAATCCCGCCTACTGCCGTATTGCCGGTTACAGCGAGGCGGAGTTGCTTGGGAAAAATCCGCGCATTCTCAAGTCTGGTTTGCAGGATGCCGCGTTTTATCGAGATATGTGGCGGAGTCTGGAAACCACTGGGCGTTGGCAGGGCGAAATCAAGAATCGCCGCAAGAATGGCGAATATTACGTTCAGTGGGTCAACATCGACGCAGTCAAAGGCAATCAGGGCGAGAGCTTGTTGGTCGGAATTGTTTCCGATATTTCTGAATTGGTTGATTCGCGCGAGCGCGTTTCCAGCCTGGCCTACTTCGATACCCTTACCGGATTGCCGAATCGGGTGTTGTTTCAGGATCGCTTGCGCCAGGCGATGATTCAGACTCGCCGTGAACACGTGGTGATGGCGTTGGTGTTCGTTGATCTGGACAACTTCAAGGCGGTGAATGACACCCTGGGACATGCCATGGGTGATGAACTGCTGATTGAAGTGGCCGCGCGATTGAAGGATCGGGTCCGTGAATCGGATACAGTAGCGCGTCTGGGCGGCGATGAGTTTGCCATTGTTTTGATGGATGCCAAAGGCGCGGAGGAGATGGTTCGCATCGCCACGCAACTGGTCGAAGCGCTGTCGGTGCCGTATCGGTTGAGCGGCCATGATGTTGCCGGCGGCGCCAGCCTGGGGATTACCTTGTTCCCCGATGATGCAACGACGCCGGAAGAATTGTTGAAGAACGCTGATGTGGCGATGTATCGCGCCAAGGAACGTGGCCGCAACAATTTCCAGTTTTTTACAGGCGATATGGCTGCCGACCTGGTCGAGAACATGCGCATCGAGAACGGTTTGCGTCAGGCCCTCGCGGCGGGCGAATTGTCGATGCACTATCAGCCACAATTTACGCCGGATGGTCGAGTGCTCGGGATAGAGGCGCTGATGCGCTGGCATTCCGCCGAGATTGGCCCGGTCCCGCCTGGGCGTTTTATTCCGGTGGCGGAAAAGAGTGGAATCATCGCCGAGCTGGGTGAGTTCGCATTGCATGAAGCCTGTTGGCAATGCGCTCAGTGGCGTGACCGACTGGGGCCGGATTTCCGCATCGCGGTCAATCTGTCGGCGGCCCAGTTTCGGCAGGAAGGCCTCGTTGAAATGGTTGCTGCCGTGCTGCATAAATTCAGCCTGCCGGGTTCGGCGCTGGAACTGGAAATCACCGAGGGTGTGGTGATGGAAGATGTTGCGCGTGGGCAAGATGTGTTGCGAGGCATCAAGGCTTTGGGCTGCCGCATCGCCATTGACGATTTCGGCACCGGTTATTCGTCGCTTGCCTATCTCAGGCGCTTTCAGGTCGATGTGTTGAAAATCGACAAATCCTTTGTCGATGGTCTGGGCGTTGAGGCGGAAGACACCGCTGTTGCGCAGGCGATTATCAGCCTGGCGCGCGGCTTGCGACTGGAGGTGGTGGCGGAAGGTGTGGAGACCGAACTACAGCTGGATTGTTTGACCCGCTTGGCGGGTGAGGAAGGCTTTATCGCGCAGGGTTACCTGTTCTCCAAGCCGTTGTCGGCGGTGGAATTCGAGGCTAAATTTCTTGCCGCTTGAGATCGATTGACCCGCTGCAACACTCGATGTTGTCGATCAGGCGAGTGCGACCTAGATGGGCGGCGGCGATGATGACCGAATCCGATTCTTGGCTTTTGGGTGCCAGCAAGTTGACTTGGCTGCGGACGGAAACATAGTCCACACGCCAGCCATGGGCACGCAGGTCATCGCTTACTGCCTGTTCAACGGCAGTGAAGTCGCGTTCGCCGACCTCGATTCGATGTGCCGCCTCGCGCAACAAGCGAAATAAACGCGGTGCTTCGGCGCGTTCTTCTTTTGTCAGGTAAGCGTTGCGAGACGATAGCGCAAGCCCGTCGTCAGCACGGCTGGTTTCGCCTTCCAGAATGACGATGGGCAGATTGAACTGACGCACCATGCCTTTCAGGATGAACAGTTGCTGGTAATCCTTTTTGCCGAAAACGGCGTAGCGCGGCTGCACCATGTTGAACAGCTTCAGTACGACAGTGGCGACACCCTGGAAATGTCCCGGTCGAAACGCGCCGCAAAGTTCATCGGCCAATGGCGGCTGGACGTGGAAGGTTTGCGGCTGCGAGTACATTTCTTGCGCGTCTGGCGCGAATACGAGGTCGCAACCGGCGGCATCCAATTGGCTGCAATCCGCTGCCAAAGTGCGCGGATAACGCTCGAAATCTTCACCAATACCAAATTGCAGCGGATTGACGAAGATGCTGGCGACGACCGGGCTGCCATGTTTTCGGGCCAGATCGATCAGCGAAATATGGCCGCTATGCAGATTGCCCATGGTGGGCACGAAGGCGGTGTCGCGATGCTCTCCCAGCGCGGCACGCAGTTCGGTGACGGTATGGACAAGCTGCATCAGAAACTGTGCTCCGGTGCGGGAAATTCGCCGGCTTTGACCGCATTGACATACGCCTGGATCGCAGCGGCGAGATTGCCCGTGTCTTGCATGAAGTTTTTGGCGAAGCGCGGCGGCTTCGGCGTTAAACCGAGCAGGTCTTGCAGCACCAGCACCTGACCATTGCAGTGCGGCCCGGCGCCGATGCCGATCGTGGGAATGCCCAGATGTTGGGTGACTTCTTCCGCCAGCACCGAGGGAATTGACTCCAGAACCAACATCTGCGCGCCGGCTTGTTCCAGATTGCTGGCGTCTTGCAACAGTTGTGTAGCGGCGCGGGCGTCGCGCGCCTGGGCGCGGAAGCCGGTGAGATTGACCGATTGCGGCAACAGGCCGAGGTGCGAGCAAACCGGGATGCCGCGCTGGCTGAGGAAGCCGACGCTGTCAATCATGATCGAACCGCCTTCCAGCTTGACCATGTTGGCGCCGGCGGCCATCAGTCGGGCGGCTGCGTCAAAGGCTTGTTCCGGACTTTTCTGGTAACTGCCAAAGGGCAGGTCGGCAACCACAAAAGCCTTGTTTGTCGCGCCTCGGGCAACTGCCTCGGTGTGGTAGATCATGTTTTCCAGTGTCACCGGCAGCGTCGTGTCATGGCCTTGCACCGTCATCCCGAGAGAGTCGCCAACCAGCAGGACATCAATGCCGTTATCAACCAATAAACGGGCGAAGCTGGCGTCGTAGCAGGTCAGAACGCTGAGTTTTTCGCCTTTTTCGGCACGCGCGAGGAGTTGCGGTAGATACATGATGTGTTCTCCAGCCTGGGGTTTCCGGGGTCACGCGCCCATATTGAAAAATTCACGCGTGCCACGCATGTCCTTGATTCGTCGCAGCAGCAATTCGAAGTCTGCTTCTTTGTCAGCGAAGTTCAGGTTTTCGCTGTTGACGATCAGCAGTGGTGAGGCATCGTAATGATAAAAAAATTCGCTGTACGCCGTGGAAATTTCAGCAACATAGGACTCGTTGAGTTGCCGTTCGTAAGCACGTCCGCGACGTTTGATGCGTTCCATCAAGGCCGAAGATTTGGCTTGCAGGTAAATAACCAGATCGGGCGCGGCGGCCGGCGGCTTCATGCCTTCGTAAAGTTGTCGGTAGAGCCGAAACTCGGCGTCATCGAGGATCGTTTTTGCGAACAGCAGGTCTTTTTCCAGCATGAAGTCGGCCACCCGGGCCGGGCTGAAAAGTTCGCCTTGATTAAGCTTTCTGCTTTGTTCAACCCGAGCGACAAGGAAGAACAGTTGCGCGGGTAGCGCATAACGACGTCGATCCTCGTAAAAACGCGGCAGAAACGGGTTTTCATCGGCGTTTTCAAGAATCAGTTCAGCATCCAGAAATGCCGCCAGCTTGCGCGCCAGACTGGTTTTCCCGGCTCCGATCGGGCCTTCGACAACGATATGACGGAAGCGGCTGAACATCTTCTGAAGCAGAGCGGGTAAGACGTTAACGGGACGACTGACGTTCGGCCGCGCGCGGCAACGAGTCCGGCAACCGACTGATGCAGCTTGTATCTGTTCGTTGAATGCAGTCGATGACTCGGCCATGTCCCGGAATCGTTGCCTCGGCGGCGATATCGGCAAGCGGAAGCAGGACAAAGGCGCGCTCGGTCATGCGCGGGTGCGGCAGGGTCAAGCCGTGTTCATGCATGACCAGGCCATCGTAGAGCAGCAGGTCGAGATCAAGACTGCGCGGCGCATTCTTGAACGCGCGCGTACGTCCATGCCGGGTTTCGATGCCGAGCAAGCCGGCCAGCAATGCGCGTGGTGACAAGCGAGTGACGACACCGGCGGCCGCATTGATGAAGTCAGGTTGCTCAGCGTAGCCGACGGGCTTTGACAGGTAGAGCGAGGAACGGGCGGTCAGGCGCGTTTCAGGCAGATTATCAAGTTCGATCCAGGCTTGTTCGATCTGAGCGACCGGGTCGCTGAGATTTGAGCCCAGCGCGATATAGGCGGCAATTTCAGCCAATCTTGGTCTCGATGACGGCTTCGCCCGATGGTTTGCGAGGGCCGCGTTTGCGGCGTTTGGATTTGGCTTCGCCAGGCTGTGGTTTGATCAGCATGGCTTCGCGTTCGCTGTCGCTGGCGTCGGGAAAACGTCTCCACCAGTCGGTAAGTTCGGCCTCGGCATCGCCGCCCTTGACGCGGATGAGAAGGAAATCGTAACCGGCGCGAAAACGCGGATGCGACAGCAGGCGGAAAGGACGCGCGCCGTTACGTTGTTCAAAGCGAGATTGCAGTGACCAGATTTCCTTGATCGTGCCATCGAAACGGCGCGGGAAAGCGAGCGCGTCGCGTTGACGTTCGAGTACCGCATCCATCGCGTCGTACAGCGCGGTTTGGTCGCTCTGTCCGTTGGCCTGATTGCGCCGCCATTCCGCGCGCATGTCGAACCACAGCAGGCAGGCCAGCATGAAAGCAGGTGAGGCAGAATGACCTTGACGGACACGTTCGTCGGTATCGTGCAGCGCGGCATGGAGGAATTTTTGCCGTTCGGTGTTATCGAGAATGGCGTCCAACATCGGCAAGATGCCGTGGTGCAGGCCTTCGGCACGCAACTGGCGAACGCCGCGCTCGGCATGGCCGGAGAGCAGCAACTTCATCATCTCGTCAAACAGGCGCGATGAAGGGATGCGTCCCAGCATCGGCGCCAAGTCGGCGATCGGCGCGCGCGTCGCCGGGTCGATGTGAAAATCGAGTTTGGCGGCAAAACGGGCTGCGCGCAGCATGCGCACGGGATCTTCACGGAAGCGTTGTATCGGGTCGCCGATGATGCGCAGGACTTTGCTTTTTGCGTCTTCGACGCCGCCATGCCATTCCCAGATTTCCTGTTTTTCCGGGTCGTAATAGAGCGCGTTGACAGTGAAATCGCGTCGCTCGGCGTCTTCCGCCTGGCTGCCGAATACGTTATCGCGCAATAACATGCCATCGGCGGCGGTCACCCGCGAATCATCACCTTCCTCGGCTTCTCTTTCCGCGTCCTTGTCGGCCGCAGCGGCGCGAAAGGTGGTGACTTCGATGGTATCGGCACCGCAATAGACGTGAACGATCTGAAACCGGCGACCAATCAGTCGGGAACGCCGAAAAACCTGGCGAACCTCTTCCGGGGTGGCGTTGGTGGCAACGTCGAAATCTTTCGGTTCGCGTCCCAGCAACAGGTCTCGCACCGCGCCACCGACGACAAAAGCACTGTATCCGGCGGCATTCAAGGCGCGCGTCGTCTTCAGCGCACACGGATGAATCTGCTCGCGCTGAATGCCGTGCGCATCGAGTTGAAGGATGCGCGGATCCCCAGCCCTGGCTGAGGCGGATGCTTTACCGAAAACTTTTTTGATTAGCCGACGAATCATGATTGCCGGAAGGGGAGTTCATACATTGGGCGGGTGCCTCCTGAGGCGGGGAATTATACACATCGTAAACGGCTGTCCATGCCAGCCGGCCGGCTTGCCGGGGACAGTCTCGCACGCTACATTAGCGGGCAAATTCGCGTTCAAATACTGTCGCAAGGACATCAATCTGTGTTAGCTCTCATTCAAGCCGCTGGCTGGCCGATCTGGCCGCTCATCATCGCTTCCGTGCTGGCGCTTGCGATCATCTTCGAGCGGTTTTATACCTTGCGCCGTTCGCTGGTCATTCCCGCCAATCTGCTCGAACAGACGCTGGCCAATTTACGGCAGCATGGCGCCAGCCAGGAATTGCTGCGGGCGCTGGGGGAGGGTTCTCCGCTTGGGCGTGTACTGGTTGCCGGTATCCGTAACCTCGGCATCAGCCGCGATTTGATGAAAGAATCACTGGAAGAAGCCGGCAGGGCGGTGGCGCATGACCTGGAACGCTATCTGATGACGCTGGGTACTATCGCCTCGGTCGCGCCGTTGATGGGGTTGTTGGGTACGGTAGTCGGAATGGTCGAGATTTTTGGCTCGCAGGCGCCGACCGGTGGCAATCCAGCGGCGCTTGCGCATGGTATTTCGGTTGCGCTGTACAACACCGCGTTCGGTTTGATCGTGGCGATTCCGAGCATGATTTTTTATCGCTTTTTCCGTGGCCGCGTCGATGCTTATCTGGTAGAGATGGAGCAGCAAGCGGTGCGCCTGGTTGAAATCGTCCACAACGAGCGGAAGTAACACGCCATGCAATTCAGACGCAGTAGGCGCGATGAACCGGAAATCAATCTGATTCCTCTGATCGATGTGTTGCTGGTGGTGCTGATTTTTTTGATGGTGACCACCACCTACGCCCGTTTTTCCGAATTGCAGATCAACCTGCCCGAGGCGAAGGGTGACAGCGCCGCCGAAATGCCGGTTCAAATCAATGTCGGCGTCGATGAGCGCGGCGCCTATGCCATCAATGAAATTGCCGCCGGAACCGCTTCTCTGGAAGATCTGGTCACGGCGTTGCGCGCGGCTGCAGGGAATGAGAAAGACCCGGTGGTGGTTATTTCGGCTGACGCGCAGGCGACGCATCAGTCGGTCATTCGTGTCATGGATGCGGCCCGGCGCGCCGGTTTTACGCGGGTGACATTTGTCACTCAGAGTTCTGCCAGCGATCAATGAGCGAACTTTGACCAACGCGCTTTTGCGTTGCTGGTATGCGCGCTGTTCGCCGCTGTTTCTGCCGATTCAAGCGCTCTTGCTGTTTCCACTCAGCCTGATTTTTGCTTTGCTGGTCCGGCTACGTCGAGCTTTCTATCGATACGGCGTGTTCAAAGTGGCGATCATGCCGGTGCCAGTGGTGGTGGTTGGCAATCTCAATGTGGGGGGGGCTGGCAAGACGCCGCTTACGATTGCTTTGGTTGAACGCCTGCGACAAGCCGGCTTTACCCCTGCCATTGTCAGTCGCGGTTATGGCGGTACTGCGCGAATGAGCATGTCGGTGACGTCGGACAGTGATCCGTCGGTGGTTGGGGATGAGCCCGTCTTGATGGCGCGGCGTGCTGATTGTCCGCTTTGGATCGGTCGCAAACGGGTTGAGGCGGCGCTTGATTTGCTTGCTGTCCACCCGGAAGTCGATGTGCTGATCGCGGATGACGGTTTGCAGCACCTCGCTCTGGGTCGTGACGTGGAGGTGGTGGTGGTCGACGCGGCACGTGGTTTTGGCAATCGTCGACTGTTGCCTGCCGGTCCCTTGCGCGAGCCGCTGTCGCGCTTGACGCAAGTCGATGTGGTGGTAATCAATGGTGCGCAAGCTTTGCCACGGACGTTGACTTTTCCCTGTCCGACTTTCTCGATGCGCATAATCGGTAGCGATTTCGTTAATCTGGCAGATCAGAAGCGTCATGTTGGCGCGGATCATTTTTTCGATCAAACGGTCCATGCCATCGCTGGGATGGGTCACCCACAGCGGTTTTTCGATCATCTTGCCGGTCTCGGCATCACCTCGATGTCGCAGCATTTTCCAGATCACCATGCGTATGCCGACTCCGATCTTCCCGCCGGAGTGGTATTGATGACCGAAAAAGACGCTGTCAAATGTGCAAGCCTCGCCGCGCGTCTTGGCCGTGACGACCTTTGGTTTCTGAAAGTTGACGCCGTGCTGGATGACGGACTACAAAGCCTGATAGTAAATTTGCTTAAACGACGAAAGAGAGTGATTGATGGATCCCAAGCTGCTTGAAATTCTGGTCTGCCCGTTATGCAAAGGTCCGCTGGTGCATCACAAGGAAGCACGCGAATTGATATGCAAGGCCGATCGCCTCGCCTTCCCGATTCGGGATGGCATTCCGGTCATGTTGGTGGATGAGGCGCGCCGTCTGGAGGAAACCGAAGAAGTAGCATGAGGTTTTCGGTCGGTCAAAGTCACGCTAAGCGGGGGAAATGAATTGCCGGTTTTCCCGCTGCAAGCTCTGCTGGACCATACCCGACATCGGATGGAGGCCTCGGAGCGCCTTTTGCGCATACTGAAGCGGAAGGAAGACGCGTCGCATCAGCGCTTGCGCGAGTTGCAAGGCTATAAGACCGAATATCAGGCGCGCTTGTCCGGAGTAGGTGCGACCGGGATGGATATCATCATGCTGCGAGATTTTTATGTGTTCATGGGGAAACTGGACAAGGCCATTGTCCACCAGGAAACCGATCTCGCTCGGGCAAGCGCGAATTTGCAAGTTGCACACAATAATTGGTTGGAATTGCGGCAAAAGGTGAAAGCCTACGAAACCCTGGCGGCACGGCACGCCAACCAGGAAATTTCGCGACAGGAAAAACGTGATCAACGGCAGACAGATGAGGCTGCATTGCGCAAGCACACCCATAGAACCGAATGAATGAAGATGTTTGCTGCTCTTTAATTGTTCCGGCATGACGATTGCTTGTTCTCCAGCCAGTCAGAATGGAGAAATTACATGGCGGAAATTCTATCGGCGATGTCTGCGAAATTTTCACAGACGATAGGCGCGCACAAAGCCAGCCATAAAGGCCCATCCACCGATGGCCAGGAGCCCGATGTTTTTTCGGCGGTATTGAAAGCTCGGCAGGCTGAGCCGGATGCCGACAAGGCTTTGCCGGGATTGGAGTTGAAATCCGGGAGTCTTAAAAAATCCTTGTTGGCTGCGTCCAGGCCGGAACAAGTGCTGGATGCCAATTCCGATGCCGGCTTGAAAGCGGCGTCAGGCTTGGTTGCGCCAACACTAGCGCTGGTTTCATCAGCCGCGCCCGATGCGGCATCAGCAAAAGCCACGAGCGAGATTGATTCCGCCGGCGAAGTTGAAACCAAAATGAAGCTGGCGGCTGCGGGTGCATCACTGGCCTCTTCGGCAAATAAAGAGACGAATGCCTCCTCTGGATCGGCGCTGGCTGCGGGCTTGGTGGATTCTTTTAAACCTGCTACCGCCTCTTCTGGCGAGGCTGAAAGCGGAGTGAAGATGGCTGCTGCTGGCGCATCGCTTGCCTCCGCAGCAAATATGGAGACGGATGTCTCCGCTGGATCAGGGTCGACTGCGGGCTTGGTTGATCTTTTTAAACCTACCACTTCTTCCTCTGGCGAAGCTGGAACCGAGGTTGAATTGGCGACTGCTAGCGCATCGCTTGCCTCTACAGCAGATCAAGAGCCAGATACCTCCGTTGGGTCGCAGGTTGTTGGCTTGGTTGATTCCTTGACGCCTACGAGTGTTGCCTCAGGCGAAGTTGAAGTTGGTGTTGAATTGGCGGCTGCTAGCGCATCGCTTGCCTCCACAGCAGATCAAGAAACCGATTCCTCCGCTGGCTCAGGGCAGGTTGCGGGCTTGATTGATTCTGTTAAACCGGTGAGTGCTGCCTCGGGTGAGGTTGAATTGGAAGCTGTCACTCCATCGGTTTCTTCTCCGGCGGTATCCTCAAGCGCAACCGCTTCAGATACGCTACAGGCCGCGAAAATTCAAGTCTCCTCGCTTTTGCGCGATGAGCAGGTGAAGTCTGTCTCGGTTTTAAGCCACAACGCGGATGCCGAGTCGGTGTTGGTGCCGCAGGTCGCCAAGTCGACGTTGAAATCGATCGATCAGGTTCGTTCTGAGGGGCTGCTCAAGGCTTCCAAAGAGGCCAAACTGGCGGCAAATGCTGCCGATTCCGGGCAAGTGTTGCCGATGCTGAATGCTGCTACAAAGGCGGATGTGTCCACGGCGGTTGATGACGTTCTATCTGCGGCTAAACTCGATTCGACGATTTCCCCGCCTCTGCTTACCCCGACCGGTTTGCGCACGGAGGCGGGCGCAAGTTCGGTCAATCTATCGGCGAGTTCCTTCGAGCAGGTATTGCGTCAGTCCGAGTCGAAGATCAACGCGGCAATCGAAACGCCGGTACGGAGTGCTGCGTTCCCTACTGAATTGGCTAACAAGGTGGTTTGGCTGGCGGGGCGCCAGGGGCAGTTTGCCGAGTTGTCCCTTAATCCCCCACAAATGGGGGCGTTGGAGGTGCGTTTGACAGTGTCAGGTGGTGATGCCACTGCGCATTTTTTCTCGCCCAATCCAGTCGTTCGCGAAGCGATCGATGCCGCTTTGCCAAAACTGCGCGAACTAATGGCGCAAGCTGGGTTGAGTCTGGGCGAGGCAGAAGTTCGAGACCATGCGTTTAGCCGACAAGAGCATGCCGAGACACAGCGCTGGGCAAGTCGGCAAGATAACGATATTGTAACTGCCCCGTCGGTATTGGCGGGAATAGGCGGCGCGCGCGCCAGTGGTTCCGGCTTGGTCGACCTTTACGTTTGATCTGGCGCGGCATCGGAGTTCTTTTCCTTCCGACAAAAAACCCGCCTAGCGTTAGGCGGGTTTTTTGTTTGCTTGTCAGATGGTAATAAAGAACATAAGCTTCTTTAGCGAACATTCTGTTTTTGTTTAATATTTCTCTAAGTAATCTTTATCGAGGTCGCAATGGCGAAAGAGGAAGCAGTGGCGGATGTTGCTCCGCCAAAGAAAAAAGGCAAGTTACTCATCATTTTGGCGCTGGTCGGCATTCTGGTGATCGGCGGTGGCGTTGGCGCATTTCTCTTCCTGAGCAAGCCGGCGGCGGAAAAGACCGCTGAGCATGCGGATGAAGAGGGCGGCGAGGAGAGTGATGGGGAGGACGATGGGCACGAGGGTGAAGGCCATGCCCCTATCTACGTCAAGCTTGAAGCATTCACCGTCAATCTCGCTGATCAGGAAAGCTATTTGCAGACCGAGATACAACTCATGGTTGCGGATGCCAAGGTGGGTGAGAAAATGAATGCGCACCTGCCTGAGGTCCGCGATGCCCTGCTTCGTTTGTTGACCAGCAAGACTGCTGAAGAACTCTCGATGCCGGAGGGTAAGGATAAGTTGGCAATTGAAATACAGAAGCAGATCAATACCGTATTGGGCGTCAAGAAGGCATCGAAGGGTGTCAAAAAAGTCTTGTTCGGAGCTTTCATCATCCAGTAGCTGACAGGAGTCACGTGGCGGACGACATTCTTTCCCAGGAAGAAGTTGACGCACTCCTGCGCGGAGTCACCGGCGAGTCCGAGGAAGCTGCGGCAGAAGAGAGCGTTGGTAACGTTCGCGCCTACGATATCGGGCGTCAGGAACGCATCGTGCGTGGGCGCATGCCCACACTGGAAATTATCAATGAGCGATTTGCGCGTAATTTCCGTATCGGTCTGTTCAATCTGATTCGCCGCACCGCCGAAATATCGGTAGCGCCGGTGACCGTCATCAAGTACAGCGAATTTGTTCGCAACCTGGTGGTGCCCACCAATTTGAACATGGTGCATATCTCCCCGATGCGTGGCACCGCATTGTTTGTGCTGGACCCGAATCTGGTTTTTCTGGTGGTGGATAATCTGTTTGGCGGCGATGGGCGGCAGCACATGCGCGTCGAGGGGCGCGATTTCACGCCGACAGAACAGCGCATCATCAAAAAAATTCTGGAAGTCGTGTTCGAGGAAATGCGCAAGGCCTGGGAGAGTATTTACCCGGTTCAGTTCGAATTTATTCGCTCCGAGATGAACACCCAGTTCGCCAATATCGCCACGCCGACCGAGGTGGTGGTGGTCAGTACATTCAATATCGAGTTAGGCGCGGGGGGCGGCGATTTTCACGTCTGCATGCCCTACAGTATGATTGAGCCTATTCGTGATCAACTCACCAGCAGCATGCAGGCCGATCGCGCTGAAGCGGACGAGCGATGGGTGTCGCAAATGTCATTGCAAGTGCAAGATGCGGAAGTCGAGCTGGTGGCTAATCTTGGTCATGCCCCGGTAACACTGCGTCAGATAATCGATCTCAAGGTGGGTGATGTGATTTCCCTGGATGTGCCTGAAGCCGTAATCGCCCAAGTCGATGGCGTGCCGCTATTCCGCTGCAAGTATGGCCAGAAGAACGGCCAGTTGGCGCTCAAGGTTGATCGCATATTGCAGGGCCAGGAGCGTGTCTCCTGCGCGGGGAGCAAGTAATGAGCGAAGATGCGCAAAAACAGGAAGAAGATATTTCTGCCGATGATTGGGCATCCGCTTTGGCCGAGCAGGAAACCGCCGCAACGGGTGACGCCGATGCCGATTGGGGGGCGGCGCTAGCCGAACAAGAAGCTGCCGATCAGGCGATGGCGGGCGCAAGTCATACCGCCGCTCCGCAACCTCAGCCGGCGCAGATATTTCAGAATCTGAGCGCCGACAACGTGCAACCGGCGGCCAATAATCTCGACTTGATTCTCGATATCCCGGTTCAGCTGAATGTCGAATTGGGCCGTACCAAGATCGCCATACGTAATTTGTTGCAGTTGGCGCAGGGTTCAGTGGTTGAACTTGATGGTTTGGCTGGGCAGCCGATGGACGTACTGGTGAACGGTTGTTTGATCGCGCAGGGCGAAGTTGTCGTGGTCAACGATAAATTCGGCATTCGTTTGACCGACATCATCAGTCCGGCTGAGCGTCTGCGCCGGTTGAATCGTTGAAATTGCCGCTTGAAAAATAAACGATGAATGCCTGTTTGTTACTCCGCAAAGGGCCATCGGCCATTTTTGCGTTCATTACGCTCGCCTCTCCAATGGCGATGGCGGCGACCGAGTTACCCGCCGCATCGACTTCCGGCGCATTGTTGCAAGGCTTGTTGGGGCTGGCGATGGTGCTCGCCGCATTGGCTGCCTTCTTCTGGTTCTTGCGCCGATTTTCTCCCGGACAGTCTGTCGCTCAGGGCGCCGTTAAAATCGTTGGCGGCATTATGTTGGGGCCGCGCGAGCGACTGGTGGTGGTTGAAGTGGGGGAAACCTGGTTGCTGCTAGGGGTTGGCGGCGGCCAGGTCAGCACGTTGCATAGTTTGCCTCGACCTGAAGGTTTTACGCCGAATGACACGCTCGCCGCTACTCCCGGTTTCGCCGAAAAGCTCAAGGAGCTTGTCTCGAAACGCCAGCATTGAACGGGTTGATGCCGCCATGAGGCCTTTTGCGTCGCGCTTGATTTGTCTGTTTTTATTGTTCGCTTTGTTGCCTGGGATAGCGCTTGCGGCGCCCGGTATTCCCGCATTTTCAAGCACGCCCGGCGCTGCGGGTTCGACCAATTACACCTTCAGCATCGAAGCGCTGTTGCTGTTGACGGCGCTGACTTTCTTGCCAGCGGCGTTGTTGATGATGACCGCCTTCACCCGCATCGTGATTGTGCTTTCCTTGCTGCGGCAAGCCATGGGAACGATGAATGCGCCGCCGAACCAGGTCATCGTCGGGCTTTCCCTGTTTCTGACTTTTTTTATCATGGCGCCGGTGTTCGATAAAATTTACGACACTGCATGGAAGCCATACTCGGACAACAAGATCAGCCTGGTTGAAGCCGCCGATCTCGGCGTGCAGCCGTTGAAGTCATTCATGCTGAAGCAGACGCGGCAAGAAGATCTTGCCCTCTTCATCGGACTGGCGAAGGTGCCGCCGCTCAACACGCCTGAGGAAACGCCGCTCAAGGTGCTGGTTCCCGCCTACATCATCAGTGAGTTGAAGACCGCGTTTCAGATTGGCTTCATCGTATTTATTCCTTTTTTGATCATCGATATGGTGGTCGCCAGTGTGTTGATGTCGATGGGTATGATGATGCTGTCGCCGGTGCTGATTTCATTGCCGTTCAAGATCATGCTGTTTGTACTGGCGGATGGCTGGAATCTGCTCATCGCCTCGTTGGTACAGACTTTCGCGATATGACCCCCGACACCGTCATCGCCATTGTGCGTCAGGCATTGGAAGTCGCCATGCTGGCTGCCGGTCCGATGTTGCTGGCGTCTTTGTTGACGGGTTTGCTGATTTCCATTTTTCAGGCAGCGACCCAGATCAATGAAATGACGTTGACTTTCATCCCAAAAATTCTGGTGATGTTTGTCGTGCTGGTGGTGACCGGTCCCTGGACTTTGCAATTGCTGGTTGATTTCATCGTCCGCCTGATCGGCAGCATCCCGACTCTGGTTGGATAAGGGCCTCGACGCCCATGTACACCATCTCGTCGACCGATCTGGATGCAATGCTGGCGCTGTTTTTTTTTCCTTTTGTTCGCATTCTGGCCTGGTTGTCGCTGGACCCCTTGCTCGGCAACCGGGCGGTGCCGGCGCGGGCGCGGGTCATCCTGGCGATGGCGCTTGCCGTGGCGGTCATTCCGATCTTGCCGACCGATACGTCCGTACGGCTTGCCTCTGGCGATGGCATCTTGATTTTGCTGCAACAGATCGCCATCGGCACCGCATTGGGTTTCAGCGTGCGGATTGTTTTTTCGGCGGTTGAATTTGCCGGCCAGCTGATCGGACTGCAAATGGGGCTTTCATTTGCGACCCTGTTCGACCCGATCAATGGCGCGCAAACCCAGGTGGTTGCTCAATTTCTGGTACTCACCGCCACCTTGATCCTGTTTGCATTCAATGGCCATCACATGGTTATCGTTGCCTTGGCGCAGAGTTTTCAGGAAATCCCCATTGGCGCCACCTTGTCGGCGGGCGGCTTTGCCATGCTGGTGCATTGGGGCGAAACCTTGTTCGCGGTCGGTCTGCATATTTCTTTGCCGGTTACCGCTGCGCTGCTGGCAACCAATTTGACGATAGGCATGATGTCGCGCGCTTCGCCGCAATTGAACATCTTTGCGATTGGATTCCCGTTGACGTTGGGTGCGGGTTTTCTGGTTCTTTATCTGATGCTGGCCTATCTGCCGGCCCGACTGGATCGATTCTGGATGCAAGCGGTGGAAATGGGGGCCAATGCAATGCGCGGTGTGGCGGGGTTTTAGGGGCGGACGTCAAGCGGCAGGGTTGCCAAGGCCGGTTTCGGCTAAAATCCTGTTTTTTTAACGAATCCCTATCGCCATGTTCACTGGCAGCCTTGTCGCCCTTGTTACCCCCATGCTCGCTGATGGGTCTCTTGATATGCCGCGCTTTCAAGCGCTGATCGATTGGCACATCGATCAAGGCACCGATGGTCTGGTCATCGTTGGCACCACCGGCGAATCGCCCACGGTAGACATGGATGAGCACTGCGTGCTGATCCGTGTAGCCGTTGAGCAGTCCGCCGGACGTGTTCCCGTGATCGCCGGCACCGGCGCCAATTCCACCGCGGAAGCGATCGAGCTGACGCGATGCGCCAAGGCAGCCGGCGCGGCAGCCGGTCTTTCGGTTGCGCCTTATTACAACAAGCCGACGCAGGAAGGGCTCTATCGGCACTTCAAAGCGATTGCCGAAGCGGTTGATCTGCCCTTGATTCTCTACAACGTGCCGGGCCGCACCGTTGCCGATATCTCCAACGAAACCGCGCTGCGCCTGGCCAAGCTGCCTGGTGTCGTCGGTATCAAAGATGCAACCGGCAATATCGAGCGCGGTTCCGCCTTGCTGAAAGCCGCGCCTGCCTCTTTCGCGGTCTACAGCGGTGACGATGCCAGCGGCATGGTTTTGATGCTGCTGGGCGCCAAGGGGGTCATTTCGGTTACCAGCAATGTGGCGCCCAGGCTGATGCATGAAATGTGCGTCGCCGCGCTTGGCGGCGATCTGCCCCGCGCCCGCGAAATCAACTTTCAATTGCTTGGGTTGCATCAAAAATTGTTTGTCGAAGCCAATCCGATCCCCGTCAAATGGGCGCTTGCCGAGATGGGGCATATCGAACTCGGCATCCGTCTGCCGCTGGTTCCGTTGTCTGACGCTTACCATGACACCTTGCGTGTTGCCCTGAAGGAAGCCGGTTCGTTATGAAAATTTCCACCTCGCGTAACCTGGTCGCACTGATCGCGCTGGCTGTATCCGCCAGTGGCTGTTCAATGTTCGAGGGCAAGAAGATCGACTACAAATCAGCGGGCAAACTACCGAGCCTGGAAGCGCCGCCCGATCTGGTGATGCCAGAGGGGGATACGCGTTTTGCGGTGCCGGATATCGTTCCCAAGGGTGCGGCGACTTACTCTACCTACGACCAGGAGCGCGCTGGCAAGCCGAAAATGCCGGGCGCGCAAGCGCTGTTGCCGGTTATCGACAAGGTCGGCATCGAGCGGGCTGGCGGCCAGCGCTGGCTGGTGGTGCAAGCGCCGGCTGACGAAGTCTGGCCGGTGGTGAAAGATTTTTGGCAAGAGTTGGGTTTCATCATCGGCGTTGAATTGCCGGAAGCGGGCGTACTGGAAACCGACTGGGCGGAAAATCGCGCCAAATTGCCGCAAGATGGGGTGCGCGGCTTCCTGGGCAAAGCGTTGGATAGCCTTTATTCCACCGCCGAGCGCGATAAATTTCGCACCCGCCTGGAAACTGCCGCCGATGGCCGGACCGAAATCTATATCAGCCATCGCGGTATGGTCGAGGTTTTCGAGGGCACCCAAGGCGGTGGTGATCAGGGGCAGGGGCGCACGATCTGGCAACCGAGTCCGGCCAATCCGGAACTGGAAGCGGAAATGCTGCGTCGCTTGATGGTGCGCTTCGGGGCTGAAGAAACGCGCGCGCAGCGTTTGATTGCCGACAAATCAGCGCCGCCGCAGGCTGTACAGATCAAGAATCCAGATGCCGCGCCTGGTCTCAACTTGCCAGAATCGTTCGACCGCGCCTGGCGCCGAGTTGGCCTTGCGCTCGATCGCATCGGATTCGTGGTGGAAGATCGGGATCGCGCCGGGGGCATTTATTTCGTCCGTTATTCCGATCCCGAAGCGGGTGCCAGGAAGGAAAAGAGCTTCCTGTCAAAGCTGGCTTTCTGGAGTTCGGCTGAGGCGAAGACCCAGGCGTTGCGCTACCAGGTGCGTCTGAAAGGTAGTGACGCGGATACTGCGCTTGCCGTCTATATGGACGATGGCGCGCCAGCCACTAACGAGACCGGCAAACGCATCGCCAGTCTGTTGTTCGAGCAACTCAAATAATGCGCTTCGGATGCCTCGGCAGTGGCAGCAAGGGCAATGCCTGGCTGGTCGAAGTCGGAGGCACCCGCATCATGGTCGATTGCGGCTTTGGCCCGCGTGAAACCGGCAAGCGGTTGGCGCGTCTTGGTTTGGAGGTGAGTGACCTGAACGCCATTCTGGTGACGCATGAACATAGCGATCATGGTCGCGGCGTTGCCAAGGTGGCGAGTCTGGCGCGCTGTTCGGTGTGGCTCTCACACGGTACGCATGCCATGCTCGAAGCGACGGATAAAGCCCCGCTTTCGGTGACCCTGATCGAAGGCCAGGCTGCATTTGTTGTTGGAGATATGGAAATTACGCCTTACCCGGTGCCGCACGATGCGCGTGAGCCGGTGCAATTTGTATTCTCCGACGGGGCTCGGCGATTCGGCTTGCTGACCGATGCGGGCCATGTCACCCCGTATATGAAAAAGGTGCTGAACGGGTGTGAAGCGTTGGCGCTGGAATGCAACCACGATGTGGCTCGACTTGAGGCGGGGCATTACCCTGTCGCGTTGAAGCAGCGCATCCTCGGGCGTCACGGCCATCTCGACAACGCCGCCGCGGCGACACTGCTGCAAGCGATCGCGGGCAGCGGCCTCAAGCATGTGGTTGCGGCGCATATGTCGGCGGAGAACAACGCACCCGAACTCGCTCGTGCTGCGTTGGCGGGGGCGCTTGGTTGCGCGCACGACTGGATCGGCGTCGCCGATCAGGAAACTGGACTCGATTGGCGGGAAATCTGATGGAAGCAAGTAAAGAGATCGTCCGGGCGATTGTCCCGGAAACCACCCCGGCGCTTGAAGTTGCCTCCAGCTTCGACGAACTCGGCTTGGCCGCGCCCATCCTCGCGGCGGTCAAAGAGATGGGCTACGTGATACCGACGCCGATTCAGCAACAGGCTATTCCGCTGGTGCTGGCCGGCCGAGACCTGATGGCGCAGGCGCAGACCGGCACCGGCAAGACGGCGGCGTTCGTGCTGCCCTTGCTGCAAAAGATGGTGCCACACGCCAACGCCAGCGCTTCGCCGGCACGGCATCCAGTGCGCGCGCTGGTGCTGACGCCAACGCGGGAACTGGCGATTCAGGTGCATGAGAGCGTGGTTGGATACAACAAGCATCTTGCATTACGCAGCACGGTCGTATTTGGTGGCGTGGATATGAAAGCGCAGTTGGCCGATCTGCGTGGCGGCGTCGAAATCCTGGTCGCCACTCCCGGTCGCCTGCTCGATCACGCCAACAGTCGGGGGGTGTTGTTGTCGCAGGTGCAGTTTCTGGTGCTGGACGAGGCGGATCGCATGCTCGACATGGGCTTCCTGCCCGACCTGAAGCGCATTCTGGATTTTCTGCCGACGAAACGGCAGACCCTGCTGTTCTCGGCCACCTTCGACGACAACATCGTAGGTCTGGCGCGCAGTTTCCTGCAGAACCCGTTGAAGGTCGAAGTTGCGAAACGTAACACTTCGGCCGATAACGTCGAGCAACTGGTGCACAAGGTCAAGGAAGAAAACAAGCTGGATGCCTTGGTGCAAGTCGTCAATAGCCGCGATATCGCCCAGGTGCTGGTATTTACGCGCACCAAAGTCTGTGCCGACAAGGTGGGGCATCGTTTGCAAAAGCGCGGCATCAAGGCCGCCATCATTCATGGCGACAAGGCCCAGGTTGAACGTCTTGCCGCACTGGAAGGTTTCAAACAGGGCAAGGTGCAATATCTGGTCGCTACCGACATTGCCGCCCGCGGTCTTGATATTGTCGAACTGCCTTGCGTGGTGAATTACGAATTGCCCTATGCGCCGGAAGACTATGTTCATCGCATTGGTCGCACTGGTCGCGCCGGCGCATCCGGCCTGGCAGTTTCGCTGTGCGCGCCGGACGAAGAGCGTCTGCTTGCCGGTATCGAACGTTTTATCAAGCGTGATCTGAAAGCAACGCCGCTACCCGAAACAGCGCCGCCGCCGGTGCGCGCCATCGCTACCAGCATCATGCCGGCCACCGTGTCGAGCGAAACCAAGGGCCCGTTCAGTCAGCGGTTTGGTCGGACTCGGGCCGAACCGGTCTGTGCTTTGCTGTTGCCGCCCGCCAATCAGGTTGAACCCACGCCAACCGTAGCAACGCCAGCATGAGTTCCGAATGGCTGTTGCTGGCGGGCTTGGCTGCGCTGGCCTGGTTCTGGTGGGACAGCCTGCAGAAACGTGAGTTGGCGGTGCGCGCCGCACGGGCGGAATGCGAGCGTGCCAGCGTGCAATTCCTCGATGACAGCGTCGCCCTCAGCCGAATGCGGCTGCGCCGGGATGGCAACCAGCGGGCTCGTCTGTATCGGGAGTACTCTTTTGATTATTCAAGCATTGGCGACGATCGCCAGCCGGGGCGGGTCTATCTGCTCGGCGAAAAAGT
Organism: Betaproteobacteria bacterium; assembly: GCA_020049415.1. Taxonomy (GTDB): domain Bacteria; phylum Pseudomonadota; class Gammaproteobacteria; order Burkholderiales; family Thiobacillaceae; genus PFJX01. Next base: position 23,068 of record JAIFKV010000012.1, on the reverse strand, counting down.
GCTTTCCGCGAATTTGATCGCCTGAAACTTCCTCGCCTCGGCTCTCGGCCGGCGTCAAAACTCGATATTCATGCCCAGTAACCGCGTGATTCGATTCAGTGTCAGCAAGGCCGAATCGTAATCAAGCTGGTCGATCTGGCGCATCAATTCGTCGGCCAGTTTGGCGTCTACGCGACCGCTCAGGGCCAGCGCGAGATGGCTCTTGAACTCATGCGAGAGTAGTGTGAAAGCGGTGAGGTGGGCGGCCAGGTCTGGCAATAAATCGAGCAGCGCATCTGGCGAGTTCGGCTGCAATTCTGTCGCGTCGGGGGCAGTCACGTCGCTGGCGATGAAGGCGGCCAGGGCGGCGAGGGTCTGTCGCAACGCCTGCTTGAAGATGTCTTGCAGACTACTTTTCTGGTCGTGCAATTCCGCTTCGAAGCGTTTGCCGATGGATGCCAGCGCAGCAGCGCCAATGCTATTGGCCAAGCCTTTGATGGTGTGCACCAGGCGTTCCGCATCCGGCCAACTATTGGCGGCGAGATGCGCCTCCAGACGCGCTTCGGCATCAGCGAAATCGTTATGGAAACTTCGCAGGATGTTGCGCAGCATCTCCTGATTGTTATCCAGCGCTCGCAGCGCGGCGTCGATGTCCAGCCCTGGCGCGCTGAATGGCACACTGTTCACCGGCATGGCGGCGTCAACGGGCGGGCTGGCGTTCATGCTCAGCGTCTTGGCTGGCGTCCATTTCAGCAGCGCCTCGGCCAGATTGCGCGGATCGATCGGTTTTGCTACATGCGCGTTCATGCCGGCCTGTTTACTGGCCTCGCGGTCATGCTGCATCACCGCTGCGGTCATCGCCAGAATCGGCAACGTGGCGCCCTTGCGGGTGCCGCGAATGATTCGGGTAGCGGCAAAACCGTCCATCACCGGCATCTGCAAATCCATCAGCACCAGGTCATAGTCATTCGCCGCAACCATTTCGACCGCCTCTTGGCCGTCGTTGGCGATATCGAACTCGATCCCCATGCGACGCAGGAAACCGGTCGAAACCAACTGGTTGGTCGGATTATCTTCCACCAGCAGGATGTACGCGCCGTGGATCGGTCGGGTAAGTTCGTAAAGATCCTGGCGTTGCGCCGAGGGTTTGACTGGCGGCCGAACCGGCAAGCCAGCCGAATTGCCCTGAATACTCAGCAGGGTGTCGTAGAGATGAGAAGCGGTGATCGGTTTTTCAAGAACCGCGTCCAACCTCGCATGGGCGGCGTCCTGAAACAGTTTTTCGCGGCCATGTCCGGTGACCATGAAGACGATCGGCATCGGCGCGGCGGCGCGCGTTGCTTCGCTGGATTGCATCTGCCGCACCAGTTCCAGGCCGTCCATGCCGGGCATCATCCAGTCGATCAGATACAACTCGAAAGGTTGCTCCTCCGCCTCGGCCTGCCGCAGGCAGCGCAGCGCCGCTTCGCCGCTTTCGGCCAGGGTGGCCTGGAACGACCATGACGCGAGGATGCCGCGCATGATCTCGCGCGAAGTGGCGTTGTCATCGACCACCAAAACGCGCATGCCGCGAAGTTGTTCGCCGCCGAAGCTGGGTGCTGTTTCGCTATTCCGCCAGTGCAAATGGGCGTTGAATGCAAAAGTGGAGCCGACCCCGACTTCGCTGACCACCCTGATCTCCCCGCCCATCAGTTCGACCAGGCGCTTGCTGATCGTCAGGCCGAGTCCGGTGCCGCCGTATTTTCGCGTTGTCGAGGTATCCGCCTGGCTGAAGGGCTGAAACAGCCGGTCGAGTTGTTCCGGACTCATGCCAATGCCGCTGTCGCGCACTTCAACGCGCAGTTCGAGCGCATTGTTGTCGCCGCTGAAATGACGCACCACAATGCTGATTTCCCCGGATTCGGTGAATTTGAGCGCGTTGCCGAGCAGATTGTTGAGCACCTGCGACAAGCGCAACGGATCGCCCAGCAACTGGCGGGGCGTCGCTGCGGGCACATCGAAAATCAACTCCACGCCTTTCGTCTCGGCCGCCACCGAGAACAGACTGGATACGTTGTCGAGCAATTCGTCGAGGCTGAATTCGACCGATTCAAGTTCGATCCGACCTGCCTCGATTTTGGAGTAGTCGAGGATGCCATTGAGGATACCCATCAAAGCGCGCGAAGAGCTCAGCACCCGGTTCAGGTAATCCTGTTGCTTTCTATCCAGGCGGGTATCCAGCAGTAATTGCGTCAGGCCGATGACCGCATTCATTGGGGTGCGAATCTCGTGGCTCATATTGGCGAGAAAATCGCTCTTGGCCCGATTCGCGTTTTCCGCCGTGTGCATCGCCAGCGCCAACTCATGCGTGCGGGCCTCGACCTGCGCTTCCAGCCCGCTGGTCAGTTCGGCCAGTTGCGCGCTCATATGATTGAAGCTGTGGCCGAGTTGCTGAAACTCGCGCGGCCCCGCCATTACCTCGATGCGTGCGCCGATGTCGCCTTGCCCGAGACGTTGCGTGCCAGCCAGCAGGAGGTGCAATGCGCGCATCAGACCTTGGTTGAAGCGCCAGGCAAGCAACGTGATCAACAACAATGTTGCGCTCAGGCCGGTATAGGTCAGCTGCCGCAGTTGCGCTACAGGCGCAAGCGCTTCGGCGCTGTCCATTTTCACCACCATGCCCCAGTTCAGCGCCGGCAAAAAGCGCCAGGCGGCGACCACTTCAATATTTACATAATCGCGCGTGATGCCTTTGCCGGGCTGTCCGCTCAAGGCCTGTCGCATCGGCGGTGCCAGATGCGCGTCGTCGACAGTATGTTTGAACTCGGCATCCTTGATGTGTCGCAGCGGCGCGGCGTAAAGCACTCTGTCACCCCGCCGCATCGCCAGCACCGCTTCACCGCTGACGCCCAGGCCATTGCGGTCGGCCACCACCCGCTGCAAATTTTTCAGGTTGATCTGCACCGCGATTGCGCCGATGAATTGGCCCGCATCGATCACCGGCGCCAGCAGGAAAGTGGCGGGCCGGCCTTGCGACGGCGCGTAATTCTGGAACGCTGTCAAATAAGTCGTCAGATAATCCCGAGTCAGGCGAAAGCCCTGGCCCAAGTTGGTATTGCGCCAAGGCCCATGGACCAGATTGCTGCCCTCGTCCGCCTCGCCGAGCAAGGATTTGAGCACGTTGCCTTCGGCGTCGATCAGCAGCATGTCGTAGTAATAGTCGCCGCTCGCATGCGCCTCGATGACGCCACGCATGGAATCGGAGGCGTGCTGGTAAGCCTGACTTGCAAAAGCGTTGGATTGCCTGGCCAGGGTCAGTTGCCGCATTACTTTGATCAGGCCAGGGTAAGCCGCCGCGCGCCTGATTTCGCCGATGCGTTCATTCAGATAGGTGTCGACCTGTTCGGCTTTTTTGTCCGCCAGATCTTCCATGCGCTCGCTGATGGCGTTGTGCATCGATGCTTCATAGGCATCGAGGAAATAATTGCTTATAGCCACCAGCGGCAGCGCCACCAGGCAGATAAAGCCAAGCCACATCCACCGCCGCAGCGGCAGCCCATCGGCCTTGATGGCAGGCGCGTTTTGCCGCGGTGGATTCGAACTCATGATGGGTCGTCGCGCGGGGGCTGCATTATTGTTGCAACCATCTCATCCCATTCCGCTTGTGTGCGGAACGGTGGATACGGTTCCGGTCGCAGCGCCACGCCGAGATCGAAGACGATGTCGAATCCGCCTTGCTGACGCGCTTTGCCGATGCGTACCGGCTTCCATACATGTCGCGTGGCGGCATCCACCGCCAGGACGCCGGAGGGTGCGGCCACACTTTGTCGCGCCACCGCCAGATTGACGACGTCCAGATCGGCGCTGCCGACCGAAGTGACCGCCTCCGCCCACAGTTTGACGCCGACATAGGCGGCTTCGATCGGGTCGCTGGTGGGAATGGATGCGCTCTGTCGCGCTTGCCAGGCGCGCACAAATTGCTGATTGGCGGCGCTCGGCAAATCCTGAAAGTAGCCCCATACAGCGTAATGCGGATCATGCTTGAAGGCGGTCAACAAGCGCAGGCCGCTGGCATCGACGCTGAAAGACAGCACCGGCATGCGGCTCAGCCCGGCCGCTTTCAGCGCGGCAAAAAAGGCGACATTGCTGTCGCCATTGAGGGTGTTGAGAATGACATCCGGATGCGCCACGCGAATCGCTTCGACCAATGCGCTGAAATCGGTATCGCCAAGCGGCCGATAGGCTTCGCCAACCACTTCGGCATGATGCACGCGCACTACGTCATGAATGATGCGGTTGGCGATGCGCGGAAACAGGTAGTCGGAGCCCGCCAGAAACACCCGTTTGCCAAAATGTCGCAGCGCCCAATGGGTGCCGGGAATAATTTGCTGATTGGCGGTCGAGCCGGTGTAAACGATGTTCGGCGAGCGTTCAAGACCTTCGTACTGGACTGGATAGAACAGCAGATGCCGCCGCCGTTCGACCACTGTTTTGACCGCCTTGCGACAGGAGGAGGTCCAGCAGGCAAACAGCGCATCGATTTTTTCCTGAACAATCAGACGCTCCGCCTCGTTCGCCGCTATCGCTGGATCGGAATGACTGTCGGCGACGATCATTTCGATCCGCCGCCCCAGCAGACCGCCGGCGGCGTTGAGTTCATCGACCGCCATGGCAACGGCTTCCACCAGCGGCTTTTCGCTGGCCGCCATGGTGCCGGTCAGTGCATGCACCACGCCGATGCGCAACGGGGCTTCGTTATGCCGCGCGCATGCGCTGACAACAAGCGCCAGCACGAGCAGGCTGAAAAGAGGCAGCCGGCGCTGCAATAGACGGCCGAAGCGGCGTGTGGGCATAACCCAGCCAAGAAACAGGCGTGGGTGTTGCTCCGCCTCGCTTGCCAGGGGAGCCTTCATGAAGACGCTTCGGCCAAGCGATTTCGGCCCGCCTGTTTGGCGCTGTAGAGCGCCTGATCGGCGGCCAGCAACAGGCTGGCAATATCACCACCCCGCGCCGGTCTTTGCGTTGCGCAGCCAATGCTGACGGTGACCACCGACGCGGAAGTCGATTGCGCGTGCGGCAATTGCAGGGATTCGATCTCCTCGCGGATGCGTTCGCCGATCGCGCGCGCGCCGGCGGCGTGGCAGTTGGGCAGAATCACCGCGAACTCTTCGCCGCCATAACGCGCGACGAAATCGCCCGGGCGCAGTTCGGCTTGCCGCAGCGCGAGTCCGATCTGCAGCAGGCAGTTGTCGCCGGCGCCATGTCCGTAATGATCGTTGTAGGCTTTGAAATGATCGACATCGAGCATCAACATCGATAGCGGCATGATGTTGCGCAAGGCGCGCTTCCACTCCAGCCGCAACACCTCGTCAAACCGGCGCCGGTTGCCAATGCCGGTGAGGGCGTCGATCAAGGCTTGCGCTTCGAGCAGATCGGTGCGTAATTTGAGGTTGATGTGGGTGCGCACCCGCGCCAGCACTACCGGCAATTCAAACGGCTTGGTGATGTAATCCACCGCGCCCAGGCTGAAACCGTGCGCCTGGTCGGCAACTTCGCTTTTAGCGCTGATGAAAATAACGGGAATGCCGCGCGTCGCCGGGTTTTCTTTCAGGTGGCGGCAAACCTGGTAGCCATCCATGCCCGGCATCATCACATCGAGCAGGATCAGGTCGGGTTTCTCGGGTTTTTCCAGCAAGGTCAGCGCCTTGGCGCCGCTGGTAGCGAACTTGATGGCGTAGTCTGCCGACAACGCGGCCGCCAGCAGTTCGATATTGGTTGGCGTGTCGTCGATGATGAATACCAACGGTTGGCGACTTTTACGCGACGACAAGGTATGCGGGGCATGCAAAGGTTGCACTGCGGGGGCATCGCCGGGACGCAGCGGTTTTTCTCGCAGGTTGTGCTGTCCGGTCGGGTCGAGTACCACGCAACGCTGCAATTCATCCAGATTGCGCAACACGGTATCGCGCATCACCGGCAACTCCCTGGCCAGCGCCTTGGCCTCGTCGAGTCGGTGCTCGGAAAGGGATTGCATGACCTTCGCGCCCAACTTGTGCACCTCGATATGCGCTTGCTCCAGTTCAATAAAGGTGGGCAAATTGCCGAAACGTGCTTTGCCCTGGTGGTAATACCATTGCGCGAAGCGGCATTTACGATGGTCGTTGAGTTCCTCCGGGGGTACCAGCGGCATCGTGTTGGCCAAGCTGTCGAGCACGCGTTTGACCCAGCTGATGTGGTCATACTTGGCCACCAGCAAGGGAAAGTCTTCCATTTCCCAGGGAATATCCGCCCACATCGACCATTCCGGGTCAGGTCGATAATTCGCTACCCAGTCCGGCAATTGTGCGGCGGGCATCGGTCGCGCAATGCCATAACCCTGGGCGATGTCGCAGCCCAGGCGCATCAACATCAGGCCCTGCTCGGCGGTTTCGACGCCCTCGGCCACAACCACCCGGCGGAAGGCTCGAGCCAGGCCGATGACGCCTTCAACCAGAATCAGGTCGTCGCTGTCTTCCAGCAGGTCTTTGATGAAACTGCGGTCGATCTTCAGTACCTCCGCCGGAATTTCGCGCAGATAAGCCAGCGAGGCATAACCGGTGCCGAAGTCGTCGAGTGAAAAAGTGACCCCCAATTCGCGGCAGACATCCATCACCCGCTGAACATGACGGGTGTTCTCCAGGGCCGCCGATTCGAGGATTTCGATCTCCAGTTGCTCGGGCGGGGAATCCGGTTGCGCCGCCAGGCTGCGCTTCAGACTGGGGACGAAATCAGCGCGTTGCAGGTGCCGCGCCGCAACGTTGACGCTGACATGGAGGTTGAGATCCAGCCGCCGCCATGCGGCAATCTGCGCCAGCGCGGTGCGGATCACCCAATCGCCGATCTCGACAATCAGGTCATGGTGTTCGACCTGGCGTAAAAATGCGCCCGGCGGCAACAGGCCGGCATCCGGATGTTGCCAGCGCAGCAAGGCTTCAGCCCCGACAACTTTGCCGCTGCGCATGTTGACTTTGGGCTGGTAGAACAGCACCAGCTCGTTTTGCGCCAGCGCCCGGCGCAGGCCTTGCAACAGTTCAGGGGAAGGGGCGGAGTCCGGGATCGACGCCGAAGGCATTTCGGTCAGCGACGACACCTCGTCCAGCATGGCAACAGCGTGTTCCGATTTGCCGTGCGCATCGAGCAATGCGCAGACATGTAAACGTGCGCGTAACGACTCGCCATTCTTTCTTTGTGCCTGAATCTGGCCATGCCATACGCCGACGCTGTCAAGCGCCCGTCGCATGTCCTGATGCCAGGACAGACTTTCCGGTTCGATCTGGTAGAACGGCGGGGCTCGCCCGACCAGGGTGGCGGTGGAATACCCCATCAGGTCCGAAAACCGCTGGCTGACAGAAACGATATGACCCTCCGCATCCAGAATCATCATCACGGCGCGGGTGGAATCAAACACGGTCTCTGCTTCATCCGTGAGCGGCAACTGCAAACGGGATGAAGCATCAGGCGCTTGATCTTTCTGCGCTTGCGTCCGCTTATTCATGCGTGGCTGTCTCCGGGGGGCTCAGGGATGTGAAAGGATAGCAGTCTGTTGCGCTGCGGAATCGCTGGCTCGGTTGATTTGCTGCCGATGCTTGCGGGCTGGTTAGTGGGTAGGGTGAAGATGCCTTTTCTGCCCCGAAATCCGGGATGCTTGCTTCTGTGCATGCATCTTTATTGCTGTTCGACGCTGCGTTCATGAAAAAACGCAAATGCGGGAAATCGCCCAGGCAAACCCCGCCGAGACGCAAATGTTGATCATGCCTGGCTCGAATCGCTGGTTCTGCACGCTCACCAGGCATGATTTGTGATTAAAAAAGTGGCGTCGTATCAGGCGCGAACGCGCGCCAAACACGCGCCAAACACGCGCCAAAAAATAGCGCTGTGTTCGGCCTCGCGGTGTTTATGGCAGTCGGAAGCGCACAACCGACTCCGCCAGGCCCTCGGCGATTCGATTCAGTCCATCGGCTTCGCGCATCACCACTTTCGCTGCCTGGCTGCTGCTCTGCGACATAGCCGAAATTTGCTCGATATGACGGGTTATTTCGTTGGTTGCCGCAGCCTGTTCGCGCAGGCTGTGGGAAATCCCGACTACCACTTCATTCAGGCGCAATACGTCCTGGCTCATGGAATTGATCGACGTACTGGCTTTGTCCGCCAACTGCACGCCGCTGCCCGCCTTGCTGACGGTGTCGGAGATGCCGGAAATGGCGGATTCTTTGCTGGTCTGCATTTCCTGCATGGTAGTACTGATTTCTTCCGTGGCCTGACGGGTCCGTTCCGCCAGTTTGCGTACTTCGTCCGCCACTACGGCGAAACCGCGACCTTGCTCGCCGGCGCGTGCCGCCTCGATGGCTGCATTCAGCGCCAGCAAATTGGTCTGGTCGGCAATGTCCTTGATCAGCCCGACCACTTTTGCCACGCTGTCGAACTGGTCGCCGAGGTGCTGCATGCTTTCCGACAGCGCGCCAATCGATTGCGCGATGCTGTTGATTTCAGTGGTAGCGGCCCTGACGACGCCGGCGCTGGCGGCAGACGAAGTGCCGCTTTGCTCGCCCAGGCGCTGCGCTTCATTGGCGTTATCCGAAAGCTGTTGGATAGATTGGGTCAACTGCTCGATGGTGGCGGCGATGGTTTGGGTCGCCTCGCTCTGATGTGCCATGGCGTCATCAACCTGGCGGGAACTGGCAAGTATTTCACCGGCCGTGCGCGTCATTTCGCCAGACTGACGGGTAACAATGCCCAGCGTTCCGGCCAGGTGGGTCTGCATATCGTTCACCTTGCTCAGCAATGGCAGCCCGCTCAGCGAGCGGCTATCCAGCGTGGCGGCAAGGTCGCCCTGACCAATACGCTCGGCGAGGGCTGCAACTTGCGCACCTTCAATCGCTTCCCGCCGCAAACTGCTGGCCATGTAAGCCAGCATCGCGGTTTCCGCAACCACATAAGCGGCGTGAATCAAGATGACGCCGAGGTTGGGGCCGCTGATCAGGACATAAACGCCCATGTTCGCCGCCTGCATGTAGTTGAAGGCGAGGTGATGCACCGCGATGACGGCGGCGGCGACAACGAGAGGACGCCAATCGCGGTAAAACAGCAGAAATGCGAGCAATACGAAAATGCCGAAGTGAGCTTCGATCATGCCCCGGGTTTGTTGAATCAACAGTGCACTGAAAATCATGAAGGCGCTGGCCATGGCGATGCGCGAAGCCAGGCTGCCCGGCCCCAGCCGATAAATGGCATAAGGCGCCAACAACGCCGGCACCCCAACCAGCAGAGCGACTGCCCAAGTGCCATTGAATGCCGCGACGGCAAGCGACAACAACAACAGAAACACCAGTGTGCCCGCCATCAGTCGGTCGGCGACGATGCGGCCAGGTTGCAGTATGGTTTCGCTATCCATGGAGTTTGAATAAGTCATGTCATCTCGCCATGCAAACGTATTGTGAAAGAAAAGGATCGTGCGCCAGATGCCAGCCCAGAGCCGTGGCGCTATAGGCCAGCCAGGCAGTCAATAAAGACCAGATCAGTACTTGCCGATTGGGTGGAGGGTTCTTTGTCATGGCCATCCAAGTTAAAAAAAGTTGCGCAATTTTCGCAATTCCAACCGCTTGTGTTAATGATTAATGTGTACGTTTTTTCAATAAATGGAATCTGGTAACGAGATATGAGTGAATGCGATGCAGGACGAAAAGTGGTTGCCTTGACGTTCCAGCAAACCCATCCGCAGCAAGGCAAAGGCATGACTTTGCGCGATGGTTTGTCCGCCGTGGTGCAAATCGGCAAAACCCTCTGGCTCGCCAATGATGAGACTGTCCACCTGGAGCGCCTGACACTGGCTGCGGCCGATGACAACGGCATATCTGCTCGTTGCGGCGCGCATGCGTCTTTTGCCCTTGGCGAATATCTCGACCTGCCGGCGCCAGCCAATGCCGATCCGGAGAAAATCGAAGAGGCAGATCTGGAGGGCCTGGCTTATGCCAATGGCTATCTCTGGCTGACGGGTTCTCACAGCCTGAAGCGAAAAAAACCAAAGCTGAATGAGGGCGTCGCTCAGGCCAGCAAGCAGTTGGCGAAGGTTGGCCGTGATGGCAACCGTTTCTTGCTGGCGCGAATCCCCGTGCTGCGCACCGAAACGACCTGCAGCTTGGCCAGACATGACGGCGAGCGCCATGCGGCACGCCTGGCCGGTGATCATCGCGGCAATGAATTGACCGAAGCCTTGCGCCACGATGCGCATCTGGCGGCGTTCCTGGCGATCCCCGGCAAAGATAACGGTTTTGATATCGAAGGTCTGGCCGTGATTGATGACCGCCTGTTTCTGGGTTTACGCAGCCCGGTGCTGCGCGGCTGGGCGGTGATCCTGGAAATTGAACCCGCCAGCGACGCCGATGCAGCCGGCTTTTTGCATCTGAAAACCTTGCCTTCGGAGCAGCGCTGTTACCGCAAACATTTCCTGCAGCTTGGCGGCCTGGGTATCCGCGATCTCTGCCAGTACGGAGAAGATCTGCTCATCCTTGCCGGCCCCAGCATGGCGCTGGATGGCCCGGTGCGACTACTGCGCTGGCCAGGCGGCGCCAAGCGACATCAAGCCGGTGCAATGGTGGCGGACACAACGCTGGAACGAATACACGACATTCCCCATGGCGACGGCGTAGACCACGCCGAGGGCATGACCCTGTTCAGCTTTGATGGCGGCATCACCCAAGCCGCGCTGGTGGTTTACGACTCCGCCGCCGACATCCGCAAGCAAGCCGACAATAGCGTCCTGGCGGATGTCTTCGCCTTGCCGGCGGTTGCATGAGGCTGCAAAAGGGGGACACCGCCTCCGTTTACGGAGAGCGTCCGCTGCGCAGAGTAGAACCTGTATGCGCGGGCAAAGGAGTTGGTCGGCGACCGCGAGCCGCGCCAGCATGAGTTCTCGGTGCAACTGCGCGCCTTTGATAGCGCCAAGAGTGGTTCGTCGGTCGGCGTCGGCTGTTGCTCGCGCTAGGCTCGTCACGGCCGCAGAAGAGCATCAAGGGTGGTCTGGCTGTTACCGATGACCTGAACCTGGTCTGTATGCTTGAAACCATCTTCAACCCGGTCGCCGTGGTTGAATCCGCCATCGAGAAAGGCACCGCCAGCATCCTGATGCCGATCAGCAGTCGGCGGTGTTTCGCGCGCGCTGGGTGGCTTCCGAGCAGTAGCACCCGAAACAGAAGGGCCACTTTGATGACGCCGGGCGCTACATCCTGGAACTGCCGTATGCCGATCACCGCGAGTTGCTCATGGACATCCTGAAATACGGTGCGGATGTTGAAGTGCTGGCACCGGAATCGTTGCGGCAGTTGGTGCGGGAGGAACATGAGCGGGCGGCAAAGTCTTACCTGGCAAGTGACAAGCAACGATTCTTCTTCAATCAGGCACTGGCTGGATCGCTTCAGCCATCCGTTTCCGGCAGATGTCCGACCTTGACCAAGATCAGGCAGCCCTCGCGACTGAACGGCTGATGCTGGCTAAGGTGTGGACTTCGGATCCAGGTGCCAGCGGGGTAACGTCCATGTTCATCCTCGAAGACGCCTTCGACGACAAAGATTTCTTCTCCGCCATAGTGTCGATGCGGCGAGAACCAGGTTTCCGGCGCCCAGCGCACCATCGCCGTGTGTTCGGTCCCATACTCGTGCAGTGGCAACACGGACAATCCGGCAATCAAACCAGGGCGCCAGGCGGCATTCACGGTATCGACCGCAACTCGTGCGCAGTCACGTGCATTCGGATTGCTTGTTTTGTCAGGCTGACGTTGCTTAACGAACAGCGTGCAGCCGGCATCGGACACTATGGCAGAGGACAAACCTGGCGGATTCTTGAGGAACAGACCTGGACCGTAGTTGCCCTGTTCATCTGAAAACTGGCCTTCCAGCACCAGTATTTCCTCTTCCGCGTTGTGAAGCGGTGCGTCCAGTGTTGCCCCTGGCGCGAATTGGAGGATGCGGGTGGAGCGTATGGCACCCACGCCTGTTTCATTCCCTTGGCCATTAGCTTCGCCCACGCGCTCGATCCGGCGCTGTTTTATCAGCGGTGAATCTGCCGTTTGCCAAGGCAGGCTGAGGCTATCCACGACGCAGCGTTGGGAGAAGTTCATGTTGAGATTCATCTGGGGGCTCGGATAATTCATGCCTATTCGTCGGAGATCGGGGTGATCAATTCCGCATCGTCTTCGCTGGTTTTGCTGACGCGTCGATCGACCGGCCACGCCTGCATTGCATCGGCTGCCGTACTCGGCACATAAGGTCGGACCAATTCAGCAACCGCCTCTGCTGGGCCTGCCAACCAACGCGCCCAGTCTTCTGCGGCTATGAGGACCGGCATGCGGTCGTGAATGACTTGCATCACGTCATTCGGCCCGGTGGTGATGACGCAACAGGTGCGCAGGATGTCACCTGTCGGCGAGGTCCAGGCTTCCCACAAACCGGCCATGGCCATCGGCTGGCCGGATTTCAGGCTGATGTACCAGGGTTGTTTGAGCTTGCCCTGGGCTGACCATTCATAGAAGCCATCGGCCGGAATCAGGCAACGGCGGCGTTTGAAGGCTTCCCGGAACGAGGGTTTGTCGGCTACCGTTTCGCCGCGCGCGTTGTTGAGTTTGTTACCGATGCTCGGGTCTTTCGCCCAGTTCGGCACCAGGCCCCATTTGAGTCGGTGCAGAACGCGCTGGCCGACTGGTGATTGGCGAATGGCAGCAATCTCGGTGCCGGGCGGGATGTTGTAGCGCGGCGTCAGGTCGACACATTCATCCAGGCCGAAGTGTTGGATCAGTTCTGCCGCCGGGGCCTTGAGGGCAAAGCGACCACACATGGCCAGGCAAACGCTTATTTCTTTTTGGCCGTGGCTTTGGCCGCTGTTTTGGCCTTGGCCGGATTCATCGCGGTTGAGAGGGCGGCGCCGGCCTTGAAGCGGGCAACACTCTTGGCGGCGATCTTGAGTTCCTTGCCGGTTTGCGGATTGCGTCCGGTGCGGGCAGCACGTTCGCTGACGCTGAAGGTGCCGAAGCCGATGAGCTGGACGTTCTCGCCTTTGACCAAAGCTTCGGCGATAGCTTCCAGTGTGGCGCTCAGCAGGACGGCGGTGGCGGCTTTGCTGGCATTGGCTTTTTCGGCGATGGCGTCGATGAGTTCGGCTTTGTTCATGCGGTTCTCCAAGGAGGGGTCAAAGAAATCTTGCGAGATCTGAAGATACCGCGATTGCGTGCAGGCGCGATATCGTGGAGCAAGAAAGTCTTGCGCAAGACTGGCGCTGGTCTTGGTCACGGAGCGTAGAAATCATTTCCGGGTGTCAGCCTCAACGGCCAGATTTCCAATAGTCACAGAATAGTCACGGTTTGGTCACGCCATGATCACGGAGAAAACGGCCATGTATTGGGTGACGACGGGGCTTTCTGAGGCAGGGTGATTGTCAGAGCACTTTGCACCCGAGATGCCCCGGGTTAAACAACAAAAGAATGACCGGCATATCGCCGGAAAACTTCTGTAAGTGCTTGATTTGGTGCGGTCGGCGGGACTCGAACCCACGACCCTCGGCTTCGGAGGCCGATACTCTATCCATCTGAGCTACGACCGCATTTGTTTTGAACTACGTTAGACCGGAAGTCCTTTTACCATGCCTGAAAGAAATGTCGCTAAATGACCCAACAGGAACAAGGCGACGAGAAGCTTAACACAGAGCCGTTTGGTCGGCTGCGTAAAACCCTTATAATCATCGGGTTCCCCAACCCTGACTAGAGTCTGAGCCATGTCCGATCACCAGCAAATGACAAAAACGACACCCAAGGATTTTATTGCAGCAACACTTGGCGGTTTGTTTGCCCCCGGCCTTACGATTTTCATGATCGTGATGCTGTTCCTTGGTATCCAGTACAAAATGGGTGAGACCGACCCTGCCCCACTTGCCGACAAGGCGGTACGTGAGCGAGTTCAGCCTTTTGGTGTGTCGCTTGCTGTAGACCCTAATGTTGTCAAAGTGGAGTTCACTGGTGAGCAGGTTTACAACGAAGTCTGCGCGGGCTGTCATGCTTCGGGCGCTTTGGGTTCGCCCAAATTCAAAGAAAATGCCGATTGGGGCAAGCGTATTGGGCAAGGCTATGAAACCTTGCTGAGCCACGCAATCAAAGGCTTCAACAAGATGCCTGCACGCGGCGGAGACCCTGATCTGACCGATATGGAAGTTGCACGCGGCGTGGTTTATATGACCAATGCTGCTGGCGCGAATTTCCAGGCGATGCTGAAGAAGGAAGTTGAACCTACCGCAGCAGAGCTGGCAAACGGTCAATCGGTATATGCCGAGAACTGCGCTTCTTGTCATAACACCGGCATGACAGGTGCACAAAAACTGACTGATGCTCAGGCATGGATTCCGCTGATCAAGGAAGGCAAGGATTATTTGTACAATGCTGCGATTAACGGCAGCTTTGGCGGCCCGGCCAAGGGTGGCAACTTGAAGCTTTCCGATGCCGATACCAAACTGGCTGTCGATTACATGGTGGCTCAGGCGAAATCGGCAATCGACGCCACGAGCAAGGCTAAAGCCAAATAATCTGCTGCAAGTCACAAATAAAAAACGCGGCCTTGAGCCGCGTTTTTTATTTGGTCAGCATGGCCTTCAAAGCGGAAAGCCGGCGCCTGCCGTCTTCTTTTGCTTCGCTGCTTTCTGCGGCAGCGCCTGAACGCTTGACCTCGTTTTGATCAATTTCATCGAGGAATCTGGAGGGCGCGCAAGGCGAAATTTCCCCGCCGCGTTTGCGCTTTGCACACCAACTTATGGTCAGACCGCGCCTGGCCCGTGTGATACCAACATACATTAACCGACGTTCCTCTTCCAGTCGCGAACCTTCCAGGCATTCCCGGTGGGGTAATATTTCCTCTTCCACGCCGACTAAATAGACGTGCGGGAATTCAAGTCCCTTGGCAGCATGCAGGGTGGACAGTCGAACCGCATCAACCGCTTCGTTATCTCGTCCTTCCAGCAGGTTCATGAGCGTTACAGTCTGCGTCAGTTCGATCAGCGTTTTGCCATCTTCCGCGCCTTTCTTGGTCAGCCAACCGACGAAATCGCGCACATTCAACCATTTTGCCTTGGCGGCACGGTCGTCTTCCACTTCATATAGCCATTCCTCATATTGAATGGCGGTCAGAAGCTCTTCCAGCAAACTGCCGGCGGCTTCCTTTTCGGCGCGATCGGCAATGCGATTGATAAAGCTGCAAAACGCCATCAGGGGTTCCAGTTGGCGATCAGGCAGATGCTCCTGGAAGCCGGCTTCAAAAGCCGCTTCGAACAAGCTGATATGGCGCTGCCCGGCGTGATCGCCGAGTTTCTCCAGCGTGCCGGCGCCAATGCCGCGACGCGGGGTAGTCACCGCGCGGATGAAAGCGGGGTCGTCATCCTGATTTGAAATCAGACGTAGATAGGAGATGAGGTCCTTGATCTCCGCTTTGTCGAAAAAAGACTGGCCGCCGGAGAGTTGGTAAGGAATTTTCGCCTCGCGCAAGGCCTCCTCGAACAAGCGTGCTTGATGGTTGCCACGATAAAGTATGGCGTAGTCGGCAAACTCGGTGCGGCACTCGAATTTGTGCGCCGAGATACGCAGCGCGACTGTTTCCGCCTCATGCCGATCATCCCGGCATTGCAGCAGTTCAATGAGATCGCCCAAACCATGGTCGCTCCACAAATTCTTTTCATGCAGACGCGGGTTGTTTTGAATGACGCTGTTGGCTGCGCGCAGAATGCGCTGACTGGAACGGTAATTCTGCGTGAGTGGGATGATCTTCAAACTGGGGTAATCCAGTGTTAACCGACGCAAATTTTCCACATCCGCGCCACGCCAGGCGTAAATCGCCTGGTCATCGTCGCCCACGGCGGTAAAGCGGCCCGACGCTCCCGCGAGTAATTTCATCAGTTCGTACTGCGCGCCGTTGGTGTCCTGATACTCGTCGACCAGCAAGTAGCGCAAACGACCTTGCCACGTTTGCAGCGCCTCCGGATGGCCGCGAAACAATTCGACGGGAAGCCGAATCAGGTCGTCAAAATCCATCGCCTGATAGGCGCGCAAAGTATCTTGATAGGCTTGGTAAGCCTGTGCAAACTGATGCTCGGCTTCATCCGCCACAGCCAATAGCGCGGCCTGCGGCGTCAGCAATGCATTTTTCCAATTGGACACGACACTGGCGGCCTGACGCAAAGTGGCTTTGTCCGATGTTTTTAGAATATCGGCCAGAATTTGCTGCGCATCGGCCGCATCCAGTACAGAGAAGCGGGGTTTGTAGCCCAGGCGTTTCGCCTCGTGACGCAGAATTTGCAGGCCCAACGAGTGAAAGGTGGAAACCGTCAATCCCTTGCCCTGCTTCCCGGGGAGTAATTCGGCAACGCGTTCACGCATTTCGCGCGCAGCTTTGTTGGTGAAGGTGATGGCGGCGATATGGCGTGCATCAATGCCGCACTCGGTAGCGAGATACGCAATTTTCCGGGTGATGACCCGAGTCTTTCCTGAACCGGCGCCCGCCAGGACGAGTAACGGACCATCCAGGTATTTCACAGCGTCTCGCTGCTGCGGGTTGAGGCCGGAAAGCATAAGCAGTTTTTACCAGCTAGAAATGCAAACGGCCCGCTACAGGCGGGCCGTTTGCATTTGAACGTAAGTATTAGCGCAAACCGTTGATGTATTCGGCCACTGCTTTCATTTCCTGATCGGTCATCTTGCGGGCAATGACCTGCATCATCTTGCCGCCGTCATTGGCGCGGTCTCCGCTTCGGAAGTTCTTTAGTTGAGACTCTACATATTTGGCGTGTTGACCAGCCAGGCGCGGGAATTGCACCGGTATACCGGCGCCAGCCGGGCCATGGCAAGACGCACAAGCGGGAACGCCGCTACCGGCATTGCCACCCTTGAAAATCTTCTGACCTTCAGCAACCAGTGCGGCATCCTTGGCCAAACGCGGCTTCGGCTGTTGAGCACTGAAATAAGCAGCCAGATTCAACATGTCGCTATCGGATAGGGTGGTGACGTTAGGCGCCATGATGGCGTTTTTGCGCACACCCAACTTGAATTCACGTAATTGTTTGGCAATGTATTCCGGATGTTGCCCGGCCAGAGAGGGGTATGCCGGCGATGTACTGTTGCCATCAGTGCTGTGACAAGCGCCACACACCCCATTAACAATGCTTTGCGCCTTGGCGGCATCTCCCTTGGCGGCGGGGGTCGGGGCGGGGTTGGCCCAAGTTGTGGCCGCAAACAGCAGGCCCGTCAATAGCGCGAAAGATTTCATCTAAACACTCCTTAATCCGCAAAAACAGCAATAACAGCAATGGAATCGCGGCATTTTAGCGGCCCATTTGTTATAGTGCCAGCCTTTAAATTGGTGGCCCTCCCGTGCTCAACGCCGCCTTCCATATTACCGTCGCGCAAATCCGCGAACTTCCCGCTGACAGCCTGGCCGAAGTGGCCTTCGCCGGCCGCTCCAATGCCGGCAAGTCGAGTGCTATCAATACGCTTTGCAATCACAAGCGGCTTGCGTTCGTCAGCAAGATGCCAGGACGCACGCAACACCTTAATTTTTTTCGCGTCGATGAAGGTCGCTTCCTGGTCGACTTGCCCGGTTACGGATATGCGCGCGCGCCGAAAGCGCAGAAGCACGTCTGGCAGGCGCTGATCGGCGGATATCTCGCGGATCGCGCCCAGTTGGCCGGCTTGGTCATCATCATGGACATTCGCCATCCGTTCACCGAACTCGATCGTTCATTGTTGGAGTGGTTTCGTCCATCGGGTCGCCCGGTGCATGTTTTGCTATCCAAGAGCGACAAGCTTTCACGCGGTGCCGCAGCGCAAACTTTGCTTGCGGTCAACGCCGAACTGAAGAAAATGGGCATGAAAGCCAGCGCGCAATTGTTCTCCAGCCCGAAAAAAGTTGGCGTTGATCAAGCCGAAGGCGTGGTGCGAGACTGGCTCGGAATCAGCAAAAAGAACCCGGCCCAAGAGGAGAGTGTTAGTCAACCTCAAGCCGGGTAAAACTGTCTTGGTATTGCGCCAAGACACCCGCTCAGGGAGGGGAAGCGGGAGATGAAGCGATTCATCTGCCAACATTGAGACTGCATCAAGTTCATTTGTTCCCTAGGAGCCTGTCGGACTTTGGAATCGTCGGCTGCAAATCGACCGCGCCGGGGTCAATTTTCGCTATCGAAGACCAAAGTCCGACAAGCTCCTGGGCAATCCCAGCAAGATGGGTATTTTTGTCTCAGGAGTGAAACAACATGTTTGACTTATCCAGTTTTCCACGCAAACGCATGCGCCGTATGCGCCGCGACAGCTTTTCGCGCCGACTGATGCGTGAAAACGTACTGACTGCCGCCGATTTGATCCTGCCTGTGTTTGTGCTCGATGGCGAAAACCGTGTCGAAGAAGTGTCTTCCATGCCCGGCGTACAACGCGTCAGCCTGGATAAACTTTTCCCGATCGCCGAGGCATGTCTGAATCTGGGCATTCCCGCTCTGGCGCTGTTTCCAGTGATTGAAATGTCGCTAAAAAGCCTCGATGCCGCCGAGGCTTTCAATCCAAACGGTTTGGTACCGCGCGTAGTCTCCGCGTTGAAAGCGCGTTTCCCCGAACTAGGCATCATTACCGACATCGCGCTTGACCCCTACACCAGCCATGGCCAGGATGGTTTGATCGATGACAGCGGCTACGTCCTCAACGACGAAACCATCGCCGTACTGACGCGTCAGGCCGAGTGCCATGCCGCAGCTGGAGCCGATATCGTCGCGCCGTCCGACATGATGGATGGCCGCATCCATGCAGTACGCGAGGCGCTCGACGCTGCCGGCTTCATCCACACCCGCATCCTCGCCTATTCCGCCAAATACGCCTCCAGTTTTTACGGCCCGTTCCGTGATGCGGTTGGCTCGGCCGCCAACTTGGGGAAAGGCGACAAAAACACTTATCAGATGGACCCATCCAATTCTGATGAGGCGCTGTGGGAAGTCGGGCTCGACCTGCAAGAAGGTGCGGACATGGTAATGATCAAACCGGGCATGCCGTATCTGGATATCGTGCGGCGGGTGAAAGACACCTACCAAGCGCCCACTTTTGTGTATCAAGTCAGTGGCGAGTACGCGATGCTCAAAGCAGCCGCACAAAACGGCTGGCTGAATGAAAAAGCCTGCGTACTGGAAAGTTTGCTTGGATTCAAACGCGCCGGCGCAGATGCGGTATTGACCTACTTTGCGCTGGACGCCGCGCGCTGGCTTGGTGAAAAAGGCTGATCTGATTCAACTCAACGTGGCAGCCCGAGCCAGAGGGAAGGTTGTCGGCTCGGGACGAAAGCCGGTGATTTTGTCAATTCACGCGTAATTCCGCCAACGCCTGTTCTATCGCCGATTGAGTCAGAAGGTTGTAGTCGGCGTGACTGCCGACGCTGAACGCACCCGCCAACTCGCTCCAGGCGAAGCCTGGACTCCATTCTTGCAAGGGCACTTCACCCTGACGCGCGCGCGCGATCAGGTTCAGTCCGCTCGTGGCATAAATCAGGTTGTAAGGCGTGCCGAGTTGATGCAATTCATCAATCCGAAACCAGGCAAGCCGCGGGTCGTCATAATGTTGTACCGGCAACGGGTATTGCGATGCCTTGAGGCTTTGTACAGGTAACGGCCGGGCGCGCACGAAAGTCTGAAAGTGCAAATGATTGACTGACGCATAGGCGCCAAAGCTGTTGTATGCGAGCCCAAAACCTGGAATGAGCGCACCCGACTGACGCGCGATATTCCAAGCCCAGGCATGCATTTCCGGCGTCAAGAATTGGGGTAATTGTTGCTCGGGCTCGGGCGCCAACAAACCATGCAAAGGCGCGAAGGGAAATTTGTTGTACAGAAGCCGTGCCGTTTTTCCAGCCAGTTCCCCTTGCCAGAGTACTTCCTTGGCTAGAAACGGTTTATTGAAGTGGAAGCCAGTCGCGTCGAACGGTCGCATGCTGCCCTCTGCCCGGGCCTGGCTCATGCGTGCGGGTCGCAATGCGCGCAATGGATTGAATTGCACCTCCCACGGGCCGAGTTGACGACTCGGACTGACTTGCAGTTGTTCAAATTCGTCCGGCGCCAGTTCCAGCGCCATCAATTTCAGGAAAACCATCAAGTCGTCTTCCGGCGCATCCAGCTTGGCGCCATGACGCAATGCGGTTTTGATCTGCGTTGCGTGACGGCGATACCGCGCCAACAAATTATCTCGCAGAGGCCTCCATAACACCGGGTCTTGCGCGGCATTCGCCAGTACCAGGATGAAAACGCCAAGCCCATCATGTTGGACCAGCATGGCGTCGAGTCCGTCAACGAACCGATTCCGCAAATGTTCCAGGCTGGCAAAGGGGGAACTGAGTTTGCTCATGCGGGTTTTCCATGCTCAACAATAACGCGCGGCGGACGTATCCAGATCGGCAGACTCCAGTCCGCCAGATCGAGGCTGGCGTCAAATATATCCAGCCGACGTATCCATGCATGCGGTAACGATTCCAGCCCATGTTGCGCGCCAAACAACTGCCCCGCCAGACTGGCGGTGGAGTCGGAATCACCGCTGTGATTGGCTGCAATCACCAATACTTCTCGTAACGACTGACTGCGACTAGCGGCGTAAACAGCGATAGCCAAGGCCTGCTCGCCAACCCAGCCTTGCCCAAGCTGTTCCGGCAAGGTGCCATTGAAGGGACGCACCGCCAATTGCAGCGAAGTCTGCAACAGATTGAGCACTTCTTCGTGTCCGCTCCAGGCACGCGCCAGCTCGGCGGCCTGGTTCAAGGCGGCATACAGTGGCAGGTCTTCAAGCAAGCCGCGCACAGCGGCAGCCATCAATCCTGCCGACAAGTACCCGCTCGGATGGCCGTGTGTCAAGGCGGCAATGCGTGCGCCAAGACGAAATGCGCGCGCCGGGGTGATATTGGGGATCAGCCCGACCGCGCTGGTGCGCATAGCGCCGCCGCAGCCTTTGCTGTTGTTGATCGGTTTTTCCGGTGTGCCACCAGCCCCCTGCTGGCAAGCGCTCATACACGTCTTGCCCGGGGCGCGCTGAACATGCATCGAGGCATGTTTGAGAAGTCGGGAGGAGACATTGCTGCCGGACGCGCGCGGATCTTGTGTTGCCAGCCAATCAAGATATGACAACCGCACCTGCTCGACCAGTGCCTGATCGTCTCCTTCGCCAGCCAGAAGAGCTCGAGTCAATCCTTCCAGCGTAAACAGGCTCATCTGGGTGTCGTCAGAAACAACAAGTTCACCCTGATGAAAACTGGGTTCACGCAATCCAGTGGGGCCATGCATTTTGTGGATGTGGGCCAGGCTGTCGAACTCGACCGCATAACCGAAACCATCTCCCAACGCACCGCCAAACATGCAGGCCAATCGCATGGCGACGGCATCGTCTTGCGCCGAGGGGATGCGCCGGACCAACTCGACGTGGCGCTCTTGTTCGCTGGTCTGTATGGCGCCCGGACGTGCTCTTCGCACCTGTCTGATTGCCTCGGCAGGCAACAAGCCGAGTTCCACCATCAAACGCGCCGCGATGGTGCCTGAACGCCCAAGCCCGACTCGGCAATGAATGACGACCTTGCCGCCTCGCCGCAACAGTCGCCGTAAACGAACGCCGGCGTACACCCAGCGACGCTCGAACTGCCAACCCGGCGCGGCCATGTCCGGGATCGGCAGGTGGTACCAATCGAGCCCGGCGGATTCCGCCATTTCACCCAGTTTGGGTACATGCAGCAGCGAAAATTCGTCATCTTCCAGCAGCGTAACCAAAGCTTGCGCGCCCCAGGCGCGCAGACTGCCAAGGTCGGCCGGCAGATCGCGTGACCAGAGTCCATCGGAAGACATCGGGTCGCTTTTGCCCGGGCAAAAAGTCACGCCGAGCGTTCCCATGCTCCCACCCAACGGTATCGTCGCAACCGGCAGAGCGCCGAGTGGAGCAGATGCGTTCATGCTCGATTTCCCCGATGGTTCAAGAATTTTCAGTCAAGCGTTATATCCCAGGTTAGGCGCCAGCCATTTTTCGGCCTTCGCGATACTGTTGGCGTCTTCTCCCCAGCCCTTGCGGCGGGCGTAGTCGGCGACCTGATCGCGGTCGATCTTGGCGACCGCGAAATAGCGTGCATCCGGATGGCTGAAATAGAAGCCGGAAACCGGCATCGAGCAGGTCGAACAGCGCGCCTTTCTCGCTGTGTTCCGGGCAGGCCGGATAGCCCGGCGCGGGGCGGATGCCACGATATTTTTCGTCGATCAGATCGGTTGTGCTCAAGGATTCATCGGGCGCGTAGCCCCAGAACTCCTTGCGCACCCGCTGATGCATGCGTTCGGCGAAAGCCTCCGCCAGTCGGTCGCAGAGCGACTTGAACAGGATGGCGCTGTAATCGTCGTGCGCGGCTTCAAAGGCTTTGCTACGTGCAGCTTCGTTGATGCCGGTGGTGACCACGAAGGCGCCAATGTAATCCTGCACGCCGGTTTCTTTTGGCGCGACGGGTTTGGGAGCAATAAAGTCGGCCAGACACCAGTTCGGCTGGCCGGCGGGTTTCGCCATCTGCTGGCGTAACTGGTGTGCGGTCATTTGCACCTTGCCGTCTGCGTCATAAATCTCGATGTCGTCGTCATTCACCGTGTTGGCTGGGAACAGCCCGACCACCGCGCGGGCCTCGATCCAGTTCTCCGCGATCATCAGTTTCAGCATGGCCTGCGCGTCGGCGAACAATTTGCGCGCCTCTTCACCGACCACTTCGTCCTGCAGAATCTTCGGGTAGCGGCCATGCAGTTCCCAGGACTGGAAGAACGGTGTCCAGTCGATGACTTCGGCGAGATCGGCGAGGTCGTAGGCTTTGAAGGTCTGCACGCCGAGTTGTTTGGGAACCGGCGGAACCAGCGTCGTCCAGTCGGTCTTGAACTTGTTGGCGCGCGCTTCGGCCAGTGTCACCCGCTTGCTTTCGCCGCGCTGCGCCAGATGGCGTTCGCGCACCTCGGCGTAATCGGTCTTCAGCTTGGCGACGAAGTCGGCGGCAAGGTCGTCGGAGAGCAGGTTGGAACAGACGCC
>JAIFKV010000174.1 GCA_020049415.1 Betaproteobacteria bacterium | reverse complement strand
CGTAGTCGGCGTGACCCGGACAGTCAACGTGGGCGTAATGCCGATGCTCGGTTTCATATTCGACGTGCGCAGTGTTGATGGTGATGCCGCGTGCCTTTTCTTCCGGGGCGCTGTCAATGTCAGCATAACCCTTTGCCGTTCCACCATATTTTTTACACAGAATCGAGGTGATCGCTGCTGTCAGCGTCGTCTTGCCATGGTCAACGTGCCCGATCGTTCCTACGTTCACGTGTGGCTTCGTACGCGAAAATTTTTCCTTGGCCATCGTCTATCCCCTAACAAAACAAATAAAAACAAATACGTAATAATCTGGTGCCCATGGACAGAATCGAACTGTCGACCTCTCCCTTACCAAGGGAGTGCTCTACCTCTGAGCTACATGGGCGAAACTTTTTCTTGCACCGCCAAACTGGAGCGGGTAGCGGGAATCGAACCCGCATCATCAGCTTGGAAGGCTGAGGTTTTAATCTGGTGGTGGGGGAAGGATTCGAACCTTCGAAGGCAGTGCCGTCAGATTTACAGTCTGATCCCTTTGACCGCTCGGGAACCCCACCGGGAAAGCGCAGCATTATCAATGCGAATAAATCGTTTGTCAATCAGACATTGAAAAGGAAATTCAGAACATCCCCATCCTTGACTACGTATTCCTTGCCTTCCGAACGCATTTTCCCAGCTTCTTTTGCACCTTGTTCGCCGCCGCACGCGATGAAGTCATCGAACGCGATGGTTTGTGCGCGAATAAACCCTCTTTCAAAATCAGTATGAATCACGCCCGCAGCCTGTGGCGCGGTATCACCTTTGTGAATAGTCCAGGCACGCACTTCTTTGACACCGGCGGTAAAGTACGTCTGCAAGCCGAGCAAATCGTAGCCAGCGCGGATCAATCGATCCAGGCCAGGTTCATGCAGCCCGATTGATTCGAGAAACTCGAGTCTGTCCGCCTCTTCGAGACCAGCGATCTCGGACTCGATTGCTGCGCATACCGCCACCACCGGCGCCCCCTCAACTTCCGCCAACTTTTTCAGCCGATCCAGGTGCGGATTATTTTCAAAGCCATCCTCCGCCACATTTGCCACATACATTGCCGGTTTGATGGTCATCAGACAGAGCGGCGCGAGCATCTCTTTTTCGTCGAGGCTCAGATCCAGACTTCTCGCCGGCTTTGCTTCATTCAGGTGCGGCAACAGTTTGTCGTAGAGGGCTATGAGTTTTATGGCGTCCTTATCACCCGCGCGCGCCTTTTTGCTGTCGCGATGATGCGCTTTTTCTACCGTCGTCAGATCAGCCAACGCCAACTCGGTGACAATGACCTCGATATCTGACAGCGGATCGATGCGACCAGCCACATGGATGACGTTGTCATCTTCAAAGCAGCGCACTACATTGACGATAGCGTCAGTCTCCCGAATATTGGCAAGGAATTGATTACCCAATCCCTCACCCTTGCTGGCGCCTGCCACCAGACCGGCAATATCGACAAATTCGACTATCGCCGGCACTATCCTTTGTGGCTTTACGATACTCGCCAACTTCGCCATCCGCGGATCGGGCACTTCAACGATTCCAACATTGGGTTCGATGGTGCAAAACGGATAGTTTTCTGCCGCTATACCGGCTTTGGTGAGTGCATTGAACAGAGTGGATTTGCCAACATTAGGCAAACCGACGATGCCGCATTTAAGGCTCATGCTGGGGTGTCCTTACTAAGTTTCGGCTGAACTGGTCGAACATTGGCACGCTGCATCGCGGCGTTCCATTCCGCTTTTTCAAGCAATGGCCATAGATCGAGCGCTCGATCAAGCGCCATATCGATTTCATCACGCTCTTCGCGACGCGGCGGTTTCAACACGTAATTGATGACTTCATTTCGGTCACCGGGATGACCGATACCGATGCGAAGACGCCAAAAATCCTGTGTCGCAAGATGCGCGGAAATATCCTTGAGTCCATTATGACCGCCCATTCCACCACCGAATTTAAGGCGTAATTGACCAGGTGGAATGTCCAGTTCATCATGGACGATCAGAATTTCTGCCGGCAATATGCGGTGAAAACGAGCCAATGCGCCGACCGACATACCTGATCGATTCATGAATACTTGCGGCATCAACAACCAAACACGCGCTTCGCGTGCATTCGCTGCGTATCCATGAAAACGCGATTCGTTGGCAAAATTTGCGCCCAATCGTTCGGATAAACGCTTACAAAACCAAAACCCGGCGTTATGCCGGGTTTCAGCGTATTCAGCGCCAGGGTTGCCTAAACCGACGATCAGGCGAAGCCTGGACTGTAGCGGTTCAGACATTGGCTAGATCAGCGAAACGATCAGGCGGACTCGCCCTCGCCTTCACCGCTTGCAGCACCACCACGGAGAGCGAGGATGTTGGCAATACCTTGATCTTCGCCACGCGCCAGTGAAGCGAACTCAACACCCGCCGGCAGGGTCAGGTCAGACAGGTGGATCGTTTGACCGGATTCCAGATTACTCAGGTCAACCTCGATGAACTCGGGCAGGACACCGGGCAAACACATTACTTCTGCATCGGTCACGATGTGGCTGACAACACCACCCGCCAGCTTCACGCCCGGTGCAATTTCGGCGTTGATGAAGTGCAGCGGTACTTTCATATGGATCTTTTGATTGGCATCCACGCGCTGGAAGTCGATATGCAGCACCAACGGCTTGTAGGGGTGCATTTGAAAATCGCGCAACAACACAGATTCTTTGGCGCCATCCAGATTGAGCATCAACACGGATGAGTGGAAAGCTTCATTCTTGAGGCCGAAGTAAAGATCTTTATGGTTCAGATCGACCGACTGAGCGGCCTGGTTATTTCCATAAATGACACCGGGAACCCGGCCGGCGCGACGCAGGCGGCGGCTCGCTCCGGTGCCCTGCGTTTCACGCTTGCTTGCATTGATTTCGATTTGCATGTCTTGCTCCTTGCGGTTGATAAAGGGCCCCCGCGACCAGGCGGCCCAACTTGTGAATTCACACGTCTCTATTCACTGAACAGTGAACTCACAGAATCTTCATCGCTGATGCGACGGATGGTTTCGGCCATGAGATTAGCCACCGACAATTGGCGGATACGTGCAGAAGCACGTGCTTCTTCGCGTAAAGGGATGGTGTCGGTGACAACCAGTTCGTCGAGCGCGGAGTTATTCACTCGCTCGACAGCGCTGCCGGACAGAACAGGATGGGTGCAATATGCGATGACGCGTTTAGCGCCATTCGCCTTCAGCGCGCCAGCCGCTTCGCACAGTGTATTGGCTGTGTCGACCATGTCATCCATGATCAAACA
Organism: Betaproteobacteria bacterium; assembly: GCA_020049415.1. Lineage (GTDB taxonomy): Bacteria > Pseudomonadota > Gammaproteobacteria > Burkholderiales > Thiobacillaceae > PFJX01. The sequence continues at coordinate 12,003 of JAIFKV010000174.1, read as the reverse complement.
GGTACGATCTTTTACATCGCCAATGATGTTCATCACCTTGGCGACGTTGGGTTTCGGGCGTCGCTTGTCGATAATGGCGAGTTCACATTCCAGACGTTTTGCAACCGCGCGAGCCCGTACAACGCCGCCCACATCGGGCGAAACGACCATCAGGTTGTCGTAATTCTGCTTCCAGATGTCGCCCATCAGGATGGGGGTGGAATAGATGTTATCGACGGGAATATCGAAAAAGCCTTGTATCTGGTCAGAATGCAGATCCATCGTGAGCATCCGTTTGACGCCCACTACGGTGAGCATATCGGCGACCACCCGGGCAGTGATCGGCACACGTGCCGAACGAACGCGACGATCTTGACGCGCATAACCAAGATAGGGGATAGCAGCGGTAATTCGCCCCGCCGAAGCACGCCGCAAAGCATCTACGATCAGCATGATTTCCATCAAGCTGTCGTTGGTGGGCTGACAGGTTGACTGCAACACAAAAACATCTTTGCCGCGAACGTTTTCCAGAATTTCGACGTTCACCTCACCGTCAGAAAAACGTCCGACTGTGGCTCGCCCCAAACGCATATTGAGATGACGAACCACATCCTCGGCCAGTTTCGGATGGGCATTACCGGTGAACACCATCAAGCTGTCATATGCCACTTCGACCCCCAGGCCACTTCGAGCCCCTGCGTGTCACATCTACGCGCTAACAGTTAACAAAACAAAAAATAAAAGCGTGCAACCTGAGTTGCACGCCTCACGAGGCCATCTGTTTGACGGCTTTTTATATGGCTGGGGAGGTAGGGATCGAACCTACGAATGCCGGAATCAAAATCCGGTGCCTTACCACTTGGCGACTCCCCAAAATTTGCTGATCATGTTTAGTCGGCAAACCCGTAAAGGGGATGTCGATCAACACCATCGGCAACAAAACCTTTCATATGACCGGGCCGCATCGCGAAAACCTTTTCCGCCTCGACTCGACTCGAAAATCCGGCGAAAACGCAGGCGCCAGATCCGGTCATACGCGCTGCACCATACGAGTTCAACCAAACCAGGTAGCTGGCGATCTCGGGATGAAGCGCGGTGGCTACGGGTTCAAGATCATTGTGCCCAAAGCCATCCAAGAGGGCCGCGATTCTGATTGACGGTGTGTTTCGTGTCAATCCCGGATTGCTGAATATCTCGGGTGTCGCCACATGAACGGGCGGTATCAACACAACATAACTGGCGGGCGCGGGGGTCCATGGCGTCAACAACTCGCCAACGCCTTCGGCAAATGCGCTTTGCCCAAACACAAACACCGGCACATCGGCGCCCAAGCTCAGACCCAACGTGGACAATTCCGCGCGCGGTAAATCCAGGCGCCATAGACGATTCAAGACCAGCAATACAGTGGCCGCATCGGAACTTCCTCCGCCTAGCCCACCGCCCATAGGCAGACGCTTGAGCAACGCGATATCAGCCCCAAGCCGACACCCGGTATGTGACTTCAGCAAATTCGCCGCGCGCCAACATAAATCTCGGCTCTCCGGCACCTCGGGAAGCGGGTTCAATAAATGAATTGCGCCATCCTGACGCGTTGTAATTTCCAGGCTGTCGCCGAAATCAAGAAAGCGAAAAACCGTCTGCAGCAAGTGATACCCGTCAGCACGACGGCCTACCACATGCAGGAACAGATTCAGTTTGGCGGGCGCCGGGTAGATCATGGCAACTCCCAGGCATCGACCACCAGACGAACTTCCAGATCGTCACTCCGACGCGCCACCAATTTCCCCGGAAGCAGGTGACCATGATGCATTTGGTAACGACTGAACAAAATCCGCCAACCGTCCTGATCCAGTTCACCGAGATGACCATCGACATCAGCAACCGCCCGATGCTCTGCTTGCGGACGCGGCAAACCCACCACCCACCAAGCCAGACCGCGCAAAGGCAATTCCAACCCCAGCGCTTGCCGCACCAGCGCATCCGCATCGTCCGCATGAAAGCGGCGACCTTCAGCATTTTTCAATTCCATGCCAGCGGGTCCGCCGCGCAACTCCGCCACGCCCTGCCCCAAAGGCGTCCGCAACAGCAATTCATCAATCTGCCCGTCGCGATGCCAGAGCAAGCCGCCGGAGAAAGACTCTTCGCCCGCCTTGACCGAGACACGCCCATCCAGCCGAAACGCGGCTGGCGGTGGCGGCAGAGACAACAATGCAGACGGGGCAATGGTGCTGAATCCGGGCAAATTCGAGCATCCCGTCAAGCCTATCGCCAAAAAACCTAGCCAGGCGACGACAAAGCCACGCCGCGTCCTTCGTCTCAAGGCATCAGGCGAGTAGTCGTCTCGCGCAAAACTTCATTCTCTGGATGATCTTGCAGCGCACCTTGCCAGACTTGCCGGGCCTCAGTCATCTCCCCGAGTTGCCAAAGTGCCTCGCCCAAATGCGCGGCGATTTCCGGATCGGGCTTGGCGTCGTGTGCGCGGCGCAAATAGTCGGCCGCCTCCTTATAGCGCTTAGCCTTGAACAGCGCCCAGCCCATGCTGTCGAGGATAAAAGCGTCATCCGGCGCCAGCTTGATCGCTTTTTCAAGCAACTCGATCGCCTCTTGCAGACGAGGCGTCCGATCCGCCAAGGTATAGCCCAAGGCGTTGTAAGCGTGCGCATAATCCGGTTTCAACTCGATCAAACGGCGCAGATCCGATTCCAACATATCCAGACGATTCACTTTCTCTGCCGCCATGGCGCGGTCATAAAGCAAATCTGCGGAATCGGGCATTTTCTCTAGCGCTTTTGACAGCACCTCAACGGCTGCCGAGTAGTTCTTGTTGTCGCGCATGATCATCGCTTCTGTCTGCACGACCTGTACGCGCGCCGCTTCATCGTCGGGTTCCAATTTAGCAAGCCACGCCAACGCCGGCTCGACTCGCCCCAACTTCGACAACACCATCGCTACGCGCAGCTGCGCATCCAGCTTCTGCCGACCGCTGTTGACCGATTGATACCAGATCAGCGCTTCTTCAAAGCGTCCACGCGCTTCAGCAAGTTGCCCAAGATGGAAGCGCACACTGCCTTCATCCGGATGTCCCAGCTGCAAGGCTTTGGTCATATTGGCCTCGGCGCTGTCCAGATCCTTGGTCTGCATCGCAATCAAGCCGATCGCCAGATAATTCTCCGGGTTGTCGGGCATTTGTGCGGCCATCCATTCAAACTGACCACGCGACTCGTCGAAGCGTTGGCTGCGCGCCAGCAGCTTGGCATAGGCCAACCGCACCTCGCTCTCATCCGGCGCTGCGGCCAGATAGGTCTTGAAGAAATTCAGGGTGGCATCAATACCTTGAGACTGCTGCAGCACTTGCGCCTTGAACAGCGGCGCAGACGACCAAGCGGGCTTCAAACGGATGGCTTCATCCAACTCGGCCAGCGCCTTTGAACTATTACCGGCCTGCCAGGCCGCCTGAGCAGTTGCAAAACGCGCTTCCGCCTCGGCGGGGTAATCGGCCGCCAGATCAGAAATCAGATCAGACACCACCTGCTTGTCTTTCTGTCTGGCCAACAAACCGTGCAATTGCATGAATATCTCGCCCCCCTTACCCGTTTTTATCCAGGTCTGCAGATAAGGCTTGGCCTCGGCAAGTTTCCCGCTGCCTATCAACAAGGACGACAGCGTTTGCAACGCCTTCGGCGAGGTTGGCTCAAGTTCCTGCCACAAACGGGCATTTTTCAAGGCCAAAGGCGGTAACCGCGCATACAGTGCAACTTCGGTCGCCCGTTTGGCAATCCGCGCATCGCGGGTACGTACGGCGAGGTCAGCGTAGGCTTCAGCGGAGAGCTTGAGTTCGCCGCGCTGGCTGGCGATCTCGCCAAGCAGGAACTGATACAACACCTGCGACGTCAGCTCCTTCTGCACCGCTGGCGGCGACACCACGGCAGCCGGCAAGATCGGCGATTGGGCGCACGCGGTGAGAGAAACCGCCAACAACGCAAGACACCCGGGTTTAACCCATGAAGTAAGAGGCATGAAAAACATCCAGAATTAGTCGGAGCATTATGCAAGACCGGTCAATGACAGGGAAGTTGCGTACCGCGTTTTGTCGTCGACTCAGGTTTATTAGTCTTGTTTTCCCGTATGCTGATTTCAGTTGTCGGGGTAGCGACATTATTCTCTCGCGGCCACTTGTCCCGGATATTTCAAGAATCAACACGCCCTCGCTTACCTCTTGTCCACACATGAAATCCCGCCCAGTCGGGCTTATGAATAACTACGCCACCCCTTCTCGGAAATCCCTGTGCTAACAATGGCCAGCGCGATCATCGCGTGAATTCATGGAATATCCGGGTTAGACCATTACACATCGCACTCTGAAATCAGCCTTGATCAGAATGGAAACATCAACCCAAAACTCGACATCCACCCCCATTTTTTGTTTGATGGGCCCCACCGCGAGCGGCAAGACCGACCTGGCCGTATGGCTGTGCGAGCGGTTTCCGCTGGAGATCATCAGCGTCGATTCGGCGCTGGTATATCGGGAGATGAATATCGGCACCGCCAAGCCAGACGCCGCCACGCTGGCACGCGCACCGCATCATTTGATCGACCTGCTGCCGCCGACCGAGGCCTATTCGGCGGGTCGTTTCAAGCAGGATGCATTGACGGCGATAACCGCGATTCGTCGGCGCGGCAACGCGCCGCTGCTGGTTGGCGGCACCATGCTGTATTTCAAGGCGCTGCGTGGCGGGCTTGATGATCTGCCGCCAGCCGATCCCGTATTGCGCGCAGAACTGGAGGCGAAAGCGGCCAGCCTGGGTTGGCCGGCTATGCACGCACAACTGGCCCGACTCGATCCGGAAACAGCAGCGCGGTTACAGCCTAACGATTCCCAACGCATTCAGCGCGCACTGGAACTTTGCCTGACAACGGGCGAACCGATGTCCGCTTTGCTTTCCGCGCAAAAGACCGAACCGGTCCTCAACAGCCTACAGTTTTCCTTGTTTCCGGCCGAGCGCGCCTGGTTGCATCAACGCATCAATGTGCGTTTCTCGCAGATGCTGGAAATGGGGCTGGTCGACGAGTTGCAAGATTTGCGTACAAGGCATCAACTGGATGCAGCCATGCCGTCGATGCGTTGCGTCGGCTACCGGCAAGCCTGGCGTTTTCTAGAGAATGAAATCGACGCCAGCAGCCTGTTCGAGCAGGGTGCTGCGGCGACGCGTCAATTAGCTAAAAGGCAACTCACCTGGCTACGCGGCTGGGAAGGCGCAATCAAGCTTGACCCCGCAACGGACTCGGTGCGCGACGAAATAGCGCACAAAATTCAGCCTTGTTTCGACACGTCAGGCTCGGCCGCATAAGCGACAATCGCACCATCACGCCCCAGCCCCAACGCCATGCTCAGCTACCGTCACGCCTTTCACGCCGGCAACCATGCCGATGTACTGAAACACTTCATTCTGCTCAATTTATTGCGTTATCTGGCGCAGAAAGACAAGCCTTACTGGTTCATCGACACTCATGCCGGCGCAGGCGCTTATGGCCTGGATGCCGGATACGCCAGCCAGAATGCAGAATATGAAACCGGCATCGCGCGGTTGTGGCAGCAAGCCGACCTGCCGGCGGCGCTGGCCGATTATGTCGACCAGATCCGCGCCATCAATCCGAGCGGCAATCTGACGCTTTACCCCGGCTCGCCTTACCTGGCCGCCAGAATGCTGCGCGAACAGGACCGCATGCGGCTGTTTGAATTACATCCCACCGATGTCGACCTGCTTGGCAAAACCTTCCCCGATGCCGGCGGTAAAATCATCGTCACCCGCGGCGACGGTTTCGCGGGCTTGAAATCTCTGTTGCCGCCGCCATCCCGCCGGGCTTTGGTGCTGATCGACCCTTCCTACGAAGACAAAGCCGATTACCAGCAGGTTTTCCATGCGCTCACCGACAGCCTGGAGCGCTTCTCTACCGGCGTTTACGCAATCTGGTATCCACGCCTGCAGCGTCAGGAGGCGCAACGTCTGAGTGAGCGACTGACCCGCATCAAAGGTGTCGAATGGATCGACGCGACGCTGAACATTGGCACACCATCTCGCGATGGCTTCGGCATGTATGGCAGTAGCATGTTCATCGTCAACCCACCCTGGAAGCTGGCGGAAACCCTACGGGAGTGTCTGCCTTATCTGGCGAAGACGCTGGGTAACACGGGCAACGGCAGCTTCAGCTTGCTGGAAAGCAGCGACGCGACCGGCAAGTCAGCGCCGCCTGCGGCGAGACCCACCTTTAAAAGAGCCATCGGCAAGCCGCGTATTTCTCGCCCTTGAGATTGATTCTGCGGATACGGCACAGTCGGCGGTTAAATATTCTGATGAATTTGCCGATAAGCGGAATCCTGACGCGGGTATTCCGCCCGAGCCGCTCAACGTCATCGAGGCCAAGCATGTTGATCAACCCCCTCCAACAACTGATAACCGGTTTTTCCCTGCTGCTCATGCTCAGCCTGCCCATCGTAGGCCAGGCCGCAGCGGAGAAACCGGAAATGCTGATCTATTGCGGCATCACCATGATTCGGCCAATGACCGAAATCGCGCGCAAGTTCGAACAACGCGAGAACGTCAAAGTCACTCTATCCCAGGGTGGTTCAGAAGACCTGTATCAAAGTCTGAAGAAAAACGCGGTCGGTGATCTTTATTTACCGGGCGAACCGACATTTCGCTCCAAATACGCCGCAGAAGGTTTATTAGGCGATGTCGTCACCGTTGGTTACAACCAGCTCGCCATCATGGTTAAGAAGGGCAATCCCAAACGCGTCAAGGGCGACATTAAAGAAATTCTGCGCGAAGATCTGACCATCATCATTGGTAACGCCACCTCTGGCAGCGTCGGTAAAGAAACCCAGGATGTACTCGAAGCCGCTGGCATTTACGCCGAAGCGCTTGATGCCAGCATCCATCTTGCGCCCGACTCGCGCGGGCTGAATAACGCCATGAAAAAGGGCGAGGCGGATTTGATTCTGAATTGGCGTGCGACGGGTTTCTTCCCCGATAACGCCGTAGCGGTGGATGTCATCGACCTGAGTCCAAAGCTGGCCAAGCCGCAGGCGCTGCTGCTGAACCTGCTGACTTTCTCGAAGAACAAGGCGCAAACCAAGCGTTTCATGCAATTTGCGGCCGGCGAAGAAGGCCAGGCTGTATTCCGCAAATTTGGATTTCTTGATAACCAGGGCAAAAGTAATTAAGCATTGCGTTCAGCCTCATGAATCCGCCTAAAAACCCTGCGGGAGCCTCGACTGGCGCGGACATTCAGTCCTCCCGCTTCTTGTGGCTGATCGGGATTTTCGTACTCAGCCTGATGCTGGTCGTAGGGTTGAAGATGTTCTTCTCCCACCTCTACGACGAACTTGGCGAGCGCAGCGTGAATGAGCGTGCGCGTCTGTTCATCGGCGAGGAGATCGTCGGCACCCTGCTGCGCATCGAAAAAGATGTCTATCAAATGACCACCCTGACGCACCCTGTCGCGCAGGCTCGGCTTGAGGCACACATCCGCGAGCATGTCGACAAGATGCGTCATGATCTTGATGTATTGAAAAATGGCGGCAATGTCAAACAGGTGGTTTACCTGAACATCGAGGGCCATGACCAGATGGTGCGCGATGTCGATTACCGCCCCGATCCAGAGGCGCATGGCTATGTCATGGAATTGATCGAAATTGCGCCGCTGCTTGATCAGATACTGGACAAAACCAGCGTGCTGCGCGAGTTGCTCGACAAACGCACAAAACTGCGAAAAGAGAAAAACAGCCAGGGGTTGTTCACCCTGGAACATGAAATCGCCGTTTACCTGAAGCACATTCCGCCCTATTTTTTCCGCCTGAACGAAAACGCCAATCGACTGTTTTTCGACAGCAGCGACCGCCTGAAAAAACTCGAGCAGCAACTCGCGAAGCAGCGAGAGCGCTTCAAAACTACGGAAATGAGCTTGATTGCGCTGATCATCGTGCTTGCCGCGCTGGCCGGCTTCCTGTTTGCGCGCCAAATCAACGAAGCCAATCGTCGCCTGCGTCTGGCGCTGGATGAGATGCGCGCAGCCAAGGAGGAAGCGGAACGGGCCAGTCGGGCAAAAACCGATTTCGTCTCGCGCATGAGTCACGAGCTACGCACGCCAATGAACGCCATTCTCGGCTTCGCCCAATTGCTGGAAAGCGAGATGCTGACGCCGGATCATCGAGATTACGTCGGCGAAATCAATCGGGCTGGCGTGCATCTGCTTGAGTTGATCAACAAAGTACTAGATCTGGCCAAGATCGAAGCCGGCCAGATGACCATCGAGCATATTCCTTTCGATCTGCGCCTCATGCTCGGAGAAGTTTCCGCCATCGTTTCCGAACGTGCCAAAGCCAAAGGGCTTGAGCTGCACTTCCATGCCGCCCCAGAATTGCCCGCCGGCATCATGGGCGACCCGACCCGGCTGAAGCAGGTCTTGATCAACCTGATCGGCAATGCCGAGAAATTCACCCGACAAGGCAGCCTCAACGTCAGCATCGAACCGATAGAAGACGGCAACCGCATCAGTTTCAGTGTGCAAGATTCGGGCATCGGCATGGACGCGGATACACTGACACGACTGTTCCAGCCCTTTGCGCAGGCTGACGAATCCATGACCCGAAAATTTGGCGGTACCGGCCTGGGATTGAAGATTTCGCAAGACCTGGTACGCGCCATGGGGGGCGAAATTCATGTCGAGAGCGAACTCGGCAAAGGCAGCCGGTTCTGGTTCAGCCTGCTGGCAACCCCAGCGCCCCTGGCAGAAAATATTGCCCCGCAGAATATTGCCGCAGCGCCAGTTATCGCCCCGGCGGCCCCGACCAAATCAGTTGAAGCAGGCTTGCATGGTCATGTTTTGCTGGTCGAGGACAATCGCATCAATCAGATGGTCGCCACCCGCATGCTGAGCAAACTCGGCTTGACCTACGACATCGCCAATCATGGCGGCGAATCCTTGCAACAAATGCAAGAACACGGCTACGACCTGATTCTGATGGACATGGAAATGCCGGAAATGGACGGCCCGGAAGCGACACGCCAGATCCGCGCCATAGAAGCGGAAAGCGGCAAAAAACGCATCCCTATCATCGCGATGACCGCCAATGCCATGCATGAAGACCGCGACCGCTGCCTCGCCAGCGGCATGGACGACCATATGGCGAAACCGGTTGAAATGATCAAGCTGCGGGCATTGCTGGAAAAGTGGCTGCCAACACCGGCGAGCGACAAGAATCAGTAGATTCGCAACAGCGGCCGCATTCGCCACCGCAGACCGTCATTGCGCTGGAATCTGACCGCTCATTACGGGCTTTACCCTCGCTGCAGACTGCGAAATACTTGCCCGGCAGACAACCCGCGTCGCCCCAACATTGACGCCGTCACAACATCCGAAGGAGACCGCCTTGTCCGTCATACGCCAGGAAGACTTCATCCAGTCCATCGCCGACGCCTTCCAGTTCATTTCGATCTATCACCCGCTCGACTTCATCCGCGCGATGAAAGCCGCCTACGACCAGGAGCAATCGCCTGCCGCACGCGATGCCATGGCGCAGATTCTGATCAACTCACGGATGTGCGCCGAAGGCCATCGGCCGATCTGCCAGGACACCGGCATGGCCGTCGTGTTTCTGAAAATCGGCATGGATGTGCGCTGGGAAGGCAATCCGAACATCACCGACCTGGTCAACGAAGGCGTGCGCCGCGCCTACCTCAACCCCGACAACCCGCTGCGTGCCTCGGTTTTGAGTGACCCGGCCGGCACTCGCAAGAACACCCGCGACAACACCCCGGCGGTGATCTACATGGAGCTAGTGCCAGGTGACACGGTAGATATCAAAGTCGCGGCAAAAGGCGGTGGCTCGGAGAACAAAGCGCATTTCACCGTGCTGAATCCGTCTGATTCGATCGTCGACTGGGTGCTCTCGGTGCTGCCGGAAATGGGCGCCGGCTGGTGTCCGCCGGGTATTCTGGGCATCGGCATTGGCGGCTCGCCGGAGAAAGCCTTGCTGATGGCAAAGGAAGCCCTGCTCGACCCGATTGACATTCACGAACTGCGCAAGCGCGGCGCATCAAACCGCATCGAAGAACTGCGGCTGGAACTACTCGACAAGGTCAACGCGCTGGGCATCGGCGCGCAAGGCCTCGGCGGCCTCACCACCGTGCTCGACGTCAAGATCAAGGATTTCCCCACCCACGCCGCCAGCCTGCCGGTCGGGCTGATTCCCAACTGCGCCGCGACGCGTCACATCCATTTCACACTGGATGGTTCCGGCCCGGCCATATTCACGCCACCGGCGCTATCGGAATGGCCGGAGATAGCCTGGAACGGCCCGGCCACCGCGCGCCGCGTCAACCTCGACACGCTGACCGCTGCCGAGACCGCTACCTGGCAAGCCGGCGAGCAACTTCTGCTGTCCGGCAAGTTACTTACCGGGCGTGATGCCGCGCACAACAAATTGGCCGAACTGATCAAGACCGGACAGCCGTTGCCGGTCGATTTCCATAACAAATTCATCTACTACGTTGGCCCGGTCGACCCGGTGCGCGACGAAACCGTCGGCCCCGCCGGCCCGACCACGGCAACGCGGATGGATAAATTCACCGACCTGATGCTGGGCGATCAAGTCGGCCTGCTCGGCATGGTCGGCAAATCCGAACGCGGCCCGGAAGCGATTGCTTCAATCAAAGCGCATTCCGGCGTCTATTGCATCGCCGTCGGCGGCGCGGCTTACCTGGTCGCCAAGGCGATCAAGGCAGCGAAAGTGCTGGCTTTTCCGGAACTCGGCATGGAAGCGATCTACGAATTCGAGGTAGAGAACATGCCGGTCACGGTCGCCGTGGATAGTCGGGGCAACTCGGTGCACGACAGCGGTCCGCAAGAATGGCGGATAAAGATCGGCAAGATTCCGCTCAGAAAAGCTTAGGGCGACATTCAGAACATTCCGCGCAATGCGCTGCGCCTAAGTACAACCTACACAGACTGAAGTGATTCAAGAAACCATGACACCTGGACTATCATCAAGCCGTACCCCCTTGAGGAAATAGCCATGCAAACCGAGCCCAGACAAACCCCGGCAGCACGCCATGACGCCTGGTATGACGAACAGGTCAAATCAGGACTTGAAGACATCGAGGCCGGTCGTACCATCAGTCATGAAGACGTCGTCAAAAAATCCGCCGAACTGCTGAAGCAACTCGAACAGGAACATGGCCAAAAAGCCGCTTGAATGGTCAAAACGCGCCGCCAATGACTTGGCATCCATTATTCGCTTCTATGCCGAAACAGCCTCCCCAAGCATCGCAGCCATGGCGCGAGAAACCATCCTGAAAGCCGCCCACCGGATCGACACTGATGCGGTGATTCATCGGGAAGGCAAGCGAGGAACGCGGGAATGCGTGCTGAAGAAATTCCCCTATATCGTGATCTATCGAATTGATTCAGACAGCCGCAAGATCGTCCGTGTGCTGCACCAGTCGCGCGACTACTTCAATACCTGACTGCTGGCACCGCGTTTTGGCACCAACATAAGGATGGCGAATTCGCGGAAGGCCAGACTACAAGGACTTAATTGCAGCATCTTCTGACAAGGCAAGTCATGTGGTCGAATCGCGCATATAGATTAATTGCCTAGCCGCTGGAGGCTGCCAGACGATGAACAACCTCAACCTGCAAGCATTGGCTCATGCGCTGCCAGTCCACGCCGAAGAAGGCGCATTCCGTGAGTGCATAGCCGAATCCCAGCTTCAAGCGATTGTTGCGAATGCCGAATCAATCGATGCAGGGAAGGCAGCACTTGCTGTCATTCGTCGCCTGCTGGAAACCTTGTGTCTACTTGACAACGCCGAGCTTGAAAAAGACAACTGGGCCTTCGTCTCCTTCCCCGCTTACTTGCTCGGGCGCTCGTTGCTGGAATCCATGTCGGTTAAGGGTCAGACCTTGTTCGAGGCAGGTTATTGGAATCAAACCGGCCATCCATCACGCAATATCATTGAAGAA
>JAIFKV010000209.1 GCA_020049415.1 Betaproteobacteria bacterium | reverse complement strand
CAAGCCAGGCGGTAGGGCACCACCTTTATCGTTCGAATCAGCCCCGGTAGTTGGCTTTCGGGGGTCGAAACTTGCCAGTGAATACGTTGCTGTACCGGCCTGTGTCGATCCGCGACCACCGCCACTCACCGCTTTCATTTGGAATTGCTTCCCAGAAATCTGACCCTTCAGTGTTTCTGTGGCTATTACATAGATGAGTCGGTTTGCCTCGTTTGCCATGAGCACTCCTTTCAGGACGCATAACGAGATGACTCGTATCCCTCGCCCCCCAAGCGCGCACCGGCTTGACCTACGCGGGACGGTTGTCGGGGGGCGAGGGATACGAGCTGTTGGACTGAACCGCTTGACTCAGACAACATAGCCAGAGCGTCTATGTAAATTGAATGTCCGCGGCGGGGCGTTGTGTTGATTTGAAGCGTCACGGCGATGAACTCTCCCAAGGTCAACAGGCGGTGGTTGTGTTTGTTTTTCACCTGAACAATGGCCGTGACTATCGCCTCGCGCGGCTTTCCGGTCAACTGGCATGCGACGGCCCAGACCGCCGCCAGGACAGCAAGCCCAACGTGGATTCCCATTCGAATCAAACATGGTTCGGTGGCCCGCGTGAACGGGGCAGCGTTTCCACCAAACGCATGTGCCCCTCGTGGCAGACCGGGCAACGCTGGATGTCCAATCCCAGCACCCGTTGCGCGAAGTCTGCCACCGACTCCTTCACCACCGGTTCCGGTGCCGGCAGGTTCAGTGCCGCGCGTGCTTTCGCCAAGCAGGTCGCCTTGTGCCGGTTGGCCAGCAAGCCATAGTGGCGGATGCGCTGGAAGCCCTTGGGTAATACATGCAGCAGAAAGCGGTGGATGAAGTCCTCGGCGGACAGCGTCATGACCCGTACATGGTTGGCGTGCGCCCGGTCGCGCCAGCGGAATTTGACCTGGCCGTTTTCCAACGCCAACAGGCGTTGATTGCCGATCGCGGTGCGATGGGTATAGCGGCCCAGATATGCCAACACCTGTGCCGGACCCGCGAACGGTGGTTTGGCGTAGACCACCCAGTCCTGCCGGGTCAGTTCCGCCAGCAAATTGTCCGTCGCCTGGCCGGGTGGCAGGCGCAGCTCGCCCGCTTTCAACCCGGCCGACAGCGCGGTTATGAACTTGCCGCGAAACACGCCTGACAGGGCCTGCACCGGGAACAGGAAATGCGGCTTGGCGTTCACCCATGCGCCCTCGCTTGTCAGCCCGCCGCCGCTGACCAGGCAATGCACATGGCGATGCGCCCGCAGGCGTTGATCCCAGGTATGCAGGATCATCGTGATCGCCGGTTCCGCACCCAGCCACTTCGGATCGTGCGCGAACGTCAGCAAGGTTTGGGCTGCGCTGGCGAACAACAGGGCATCGATCCCCGCTGTCGGCGTCACCGCGTTGATCGCATGCGGCAAGGTGAATACCACGTGGAAGTGTTCCACCGGCAACACCTCGGCCACTTGGGCTGCAACCCAGCGTTCCTTGGCCAGCGCCTGGCATTTCGGACAATGCCGATTGCCACAGGAATGGAAACGTACCTCGTCATGGCCGCAGGCCGGGCAGTGGTAGCGATGACCGCCCAGCGCGGGCGTGCGACAGGCGACGATGGCGCGGATCGTGCGCGCCTGGAAGCCGGCGAGCGGGTGCTGTTCGGCGTAGGCTGGGGCGTGGGCGTGCAGGATGTCCGCCATTTCCAGCGCAGGACGCGATGCATGCATGGCGTCAGCCGCTCAGGGTCTCCAGCAGATTCGTGCGCGACGCGACAGAAAGCGTGCCGGGCTGGGCCAGATGCAGGTAGCGCATCGTTGTGGTGATGTGGCGGTGGCCCAGTAGACCCTGGATGGTGCGCAGATCGACCCCGGCTTCCAGCAGATGGGTGGCGAAAGCGTGGCGCAGGCTGTGGATGCCGACGCGCTTGCCGATGCCGGCTTTGTCGCGTGCGGCGTAGAACCACTTCTGGGCCTGACCTGAGTCGACTGGAATATCGGCATGGCGCTGCGGAAAAAGCCAGATTCGGGGGTGATAGGCGCGCCAGTATTGGCGCAGGGCCTCCAGTAGTTGTGGCGGCAACAGGCTGTAGCGGTCGCGCGCGCCTTTGCCCTGCTCGACGCGCAACGCCATGCGTTCGCTGTCGATGTCGGCGACGCGCAGATGGCACACCTCGGCGACGCGCAGGCCAGCGGCATAGGTGGTCATGAGCACAACGCGGTTGCGCAGGTTGCAAGCCGCGTCAAGGATGCGGGCGACTTCCGTGCGGCTGAGAATCAACGGCAGGCGTTGCGGGATGCTCGGGCTGGGCAGGTCGACGATGATGTCGGGTCGCTTGAGCACACTGCACCAGAGGAATCGCAGGGCTTGCAGGGCCTGGGCGCAGGTGGCTGGAGCGAGGTGCCGTTCGCGCAGTAGGTGGAGGATGAAAGCCTCCAGATCGGCGGTAACAAGCTGATCCGGCGCGGTATGGGTATGACGGGCCAGTTCGATGACCCAATGTAGATAAGCTTCGCGGGTGCGCTGGGCGAAGGCGCGTAGTTCCATGGCGTCCAGCATCTGTTGGCGTAATGCGGTCATGACGTTCTCCTCGTCGTGTGGATGACACTTCGAGGGTAGGTCGAGGTCGCAGTCTTGCTGCTTCAATCATGAAAAAAGTGAGCTGCTCGGGCTCGCTTCGGGGCGGGGTTCTACCGCCGGGAGGCGGTTTAGTTCAACGTTATATTCGCCCCCAAACGGGGCCGTAAAATGTTATTCGACGTGTCCGATAATCTGGCAAACGATCTCAACCCATTGATTTAACGAGGACGAATGTCCAATAACATGGGAGACAACATGACATCATCTTCTTCGGATTCTTCTTCTCGTTCCCCCAAGCTGCTTGATCAGTTGCGGGATCGTATTCGTGTAAAGCACTATAGTATTCGTACTGAGCAGGCTTATGTGCAATGGGCCAAACGATACTTCATTTTCCACGGTATGCGCCATCCCAAAGAGATGGGAAAGTCAGAGGTCGAGGCTTTTCTTACTGCGCTGGCGGTGGAGCGAAATGTTGCGGCTTCGACTCAGGGTCAGGCGTTGGCACGTTGCTATTTCTGTACAAGGAGGTTCTGAATATCGAACTGCCTTGGCTGAATGAGGTGACGCGGGCGAAGCGGCCCGCAAAGTTGCCTACAGTGTTGACGCGTGAGGAAGTGCGCGGACTGATCCAACAGGTTGATGACCCGCTTTCGAGCTTGATCGTCCAGTTGCTCTACGGCACCGGGATGCGTTTGCTGGAAGGGTTGCGGTTGCGGGTGAAGGATGTGGAATTTTCACGTCGCGAGATTGTGGTTCGGGATGGGAAAGGGGGAAAGGATCGGGTGACGATGTTGCCGGCCAGCCTAGCGGATCGTCTACAGTCGCATCTGGGCGTGGTGAAAGCCCAGCATGTTGCCGATCTGGCTTTGGGCAAGGGTGAGGTCTGGTTGCCGGCGGCGTTGGCGGTGAAGTATCCGAATGCGCCAAAGGAGTGGGCTTGGCAATATGTGTTTCCGGCGGCCGGATTTTCGACCGATCCGCGTTCCGGGGCGGTGCGTCGGCATCATGTGGATGACAAACGGGTTCAATGAATGGTGCAAGCCCGCAGGCTTCAAGACGCGCTCGTTTGTTTGGGGTTAGGGCTGCGCAAGGGACCTCACCAGACTAAGGCTACTCTGCCGCCAAGCGTGTTACTACGCTGATCTTGTCCAGTTCGTGTCCTTTTTTGGCTCGGTGTAACTGGTAGCGGATCAGGGCGGCGCCGGTCAGTGTTTGGTTGGCGGGTTTGTTGGTGCGTGTCTTGCCTTCGACCAGCAGGCGTTCGCCGTTGAAGCAAGTTATTGCGCAGAGATGTTCGCGCTCTTCCAGTTTGATGATCTGCACGCCTTTGCCGCCGGTGAGCGTTTTCATTTCTTCCAGCGGGAAGGCGAGCAGTTTGCCGTTGTCGGCGGCGGCGGCGACCCAGGTCAGGTTGGCGGAAAGTTGCACCGGCGGTAATGGTGCGCTGCCTTCTTCCAGGCTCAGGAAGGCTTTGCCGGCGCGCTGGCGGGAGAGCAGGTCGGAGAGTTGGCAGAGGAAGCCGTAGCCGCTGTCGCTGGCGACCAGCAGTTTTGCTTCCGCTGCGTTGGAGAAGGCGAACATCAGCCGCGCGCCGCGCGCCAGGTCGAGGAGGCTGGACATGGGCACGCCGTCGCCGCGCCCGGTGGGCAGGTCGGGAATGCGGATGCTGTAAGTGCGTCCGACCGAGTCGAGCAAGACCAGCGGCCAGACGGTGCGGGTTTCGATCACCGCCAGCGCGGCGTCGCCGGCTTTGTATTGCAGCGTCGATAAATCCAGGCCATGTCCGCTGCGGGCGCGCATCCAGCCGTTTTTGGAGACGATGACGGTGACCGGTTCGTCGGCGATTTGGGCATCTGCAACCGAGGCGGTCATGGCGACGGCGGTTTCGATCAGGGTGCGGCGGTCGTCGCCGTATTTCTTTGCGTCGGCGCGAATTTCGGCGACCACGATGCGCTTCAGTTCGACTTCGTCGCCGAGGATGCGCAGCAGGCCATCGCGTTCGGTTTGCAGTTCGCCGAGTTCTTTTTCGATCTTGATGGCTTCCAGCCGGGCCAATTGGCGCAGGCGGATTTCGAGGATGTCTTCGGCTTGAATTTCGCTCAGCCCGAAGGCGGCCATCAGGTCGGCCTTCGGTTCGTCGGCTTCGCGGATGACGCGGATGACTTCGTCGATGTTGAGCAGAACCGCTTGTCGACCTTCGAGGATGTGGATGCGCCGATTCACCGCGTCGAGGCGGAACTGGCTGCGTCGGCGCACCGAAACCAGGCGGAAATCGACCCATTCCAGCAATAGCGCGCGCAGCCCTTTTTGCCCTGGCCGGCCATCGCGGCCAACCACGGTGAGGTTCATCGGCGCAGTGGTTTCCAGGCTGGTCTGCGCCAGCAACATGCGCATGAAGGCGTCGGCGTCCTGGTTGCGCGAGTGCGGTTCGAGCACGATGCGCACCGGCGCTTTTTCATCGGATTCGTCACGCACGGTTTCCAGCGCCGAAAGCATCGCGGCTTTCAGGGTTTTCTGTTCCTGGCTGAGTTCTTTCTTGCCGGTCTTGATCTGCGGGTTGGTGATGGCGTCGATCTGGGTCAGCACCTGGGCGGTGGAGACGCCGGGCGGCAATTGGGTGACGACGATGCGCCACTGGCCGCGCGCCAGTAGTTCGATTTCCCAACGCGCGCGCACGCGCAAGCTGCCGCGTCCGCTTTCATAGGCGGCGAGGATGTCGGCGGGGGCGGAAATGATCTGGCCGCCGCCGGGGAAATCCGGCCCGGGGATGAAGGCCATCAATGCCTGGGTGGTGGTTTCCGGGTGTTTCAGAATCTGGATTGCGGCTTCGGCGATCTCGCGCAGGTTGTGCGGCGGAATTTCGGTGGCCATGCCGACCGCGATGCCGGATGCGCCGTTGGCCAGCAGCATGGGCAGGCGCGCCGGCAGCAGCGCGGGTTCTTTGAATGCGCCGTCGTAATTGGCTTTGAAATCGACCGTGCCGGCGTCGATTTCGGCCAGCAGCAGTTCGGCAATCGGGGTCAGCCGGCTTTCGGTGTAGCGCATCGCCGCCGCGCCGTCGCCGTCGCGTGAGCCGAAATTGCCCTGGCCGTCGACCAGCGGATAACGCAATGTGAAGCTCTGCGCCATGCGCACCATGGCGTCGTACACCGATTGGTCGCCGTGCGGATGCAACTTGCCGATGACGTCGCCAACCACCCGCGCGGATTTGACGTGTTTGGTGCTGGCGGACAGGCCCATCTCGCGCATCGAGAACAAAATGCGCCGCTGCACCGGCTTCATGCCGTCTTCGACGTTGGGCAGCGCGCGGCCTTTAACTACGCTCATTGCGTAGGCGAGATAACAGCGCTCGGCGTAGTCGGCGAGCGACAGGTAATCCCTGGGCGCTTCTGGCTGGCCGGAATCGCCGGCCGGCGGGGGCGGAGGGGGCGGTGGCGGTTCCGGGTTGTCTGGCGGCAGCGTGTTGAACAGGTCCGGCGTTAGCGTGTCTTCTGCGTGGGGCATCTTGAACGGGGTTAATTCATGACGCGGATCGCATCCGCATCCGGGTGGCAAGCGACCAGAAAAGCCATCATCTCGGTGGCTTCTTTGGCCTGATAGAAGCGCGCCATTTTTTCGTTGAATTCATGCATTCGGCTGGCGGGGATGCTGATTGCATCGATGCCTGCCGTCATCAGGATACCGTTCATCTTGAAGCGGGCGGTGCGCTTGTTGGCATCGAAAAAGAACTGTTGCAGGGCGCCAAAGAGAAACAACGCAAGCCCCTTTTCGAAAGGTGAGGGCAGGGTATCCAGGGCAGCCAAGCCGTCGGTAAAAACACGATTCAAGTCAGGCACGTCGGGCAGCGTCGGCGATGCTGTATAGCGGCCTGCTTCGCCCAAGCCGTCATCGGGTGTGTAGCCAGTCTTCGCACCTTCGCCTCGAAAGTAACCCCATTCCGGTGCCTGATTACGCGCAACCCGTGCATGCAGGGCGCAGAAAGTTGATTTGTTCAGTACAAACTCACCGCGCTTGACCCGGGCAAACCGCATCACTGACTTTTCTTCACCGATGCCAGATGGGCTTTCGAGCGAGCATGGCAGTCGGCGCATTTCCAGCGTTTGGTGCCGTTGGCGCAGCGCGCCATAACGCCGCCCAACAACGGCTTGGTGCGGCTGCAACTGGAACAGAAGCGTCGTTCCTCGGCAGCAGCGGTTGGACTGGTGATGACCTCCACAATGGGCTCATCGGCCGGTTTTTTGCTTTCACTACTCATATATCCGCCTCCACGGTATTTCCTTTCAATTCCATCCATTCGCGCCGCGCGCTGGCTTCGCCTTTGCCCATCAGCATATCGAACATCGATACGGCGGATTCCATTTCCGCCCGCGTCACCCGAATCGGCACCACTCGCCGTGTCGCCGGGCTCATCGCGGTCTCGCGCAGTTGTTCCGGATTCATCTCGCCCAAGCCTTTGAAACGGCCGACTTCGATCACTTCCAATTTGATGCCTTCGCGCACCAAACGATCTTGAATCGCTTTCAGTTCGTCCTCATCCAGTGCGTAAAAGCGGCGCATCGGCTTCTTGCCACGCGCCGGCACATCAACCCGATACAGCGGCGGTTGGGCGATGTGGATGCGACCCTGTTCCACTAATTGGGGAAAATGCTTGAAAAACAAGGTCAACAACAGGGTCTGGATGTGCGAGCCATCGACATCCGCATCGCTCATCAATACCACTTTACCGTAGCGCAGGCCGGACATATCCGGATAGTCGTTGAAGCCATGCCGCTCGACGCCCAGCGCGACCGCGATGTCGTGCACTTCATTATTGGCATAAAGCCGTTCCGGTTCGACTTCCCAGGTATTCAGCACCTTGCCGCGCAACGGCAGAATGGCTTGGGTTTCGCGGTCGCGCGCTTGTTTGGCGGAGCCGCCGGCGGAATCGCCTTCGACCAGGAAAATTTCCAGATCTTCCGGGTTGGAGCCGGATGCATCCGACAACTTGCCGGGCAGCACGACGACCGAAGATTGCTTTTTCTTTTCGACTTTCTGCGCCGATTTCAGCCGCGCCGCCGCCGCCTTGCTGGCCATTTCGGCAAGCGCCTTGCCGTGCTCGACATTGCCATTGAGCCAGACTTCGAACGGGTCGCGCACCATCGCCGAGACCAGTTTTACCGCCTCGCGCGAGTTGAGTTTTTCTTTTACCTGACCCTGAAACTGCGGGTCGAGAATGCGCGCCGAGAGCACGAAACTCATCCGCCCGCAGACGTCTTCCTGGCGCAACTGCACGCCGCGCGGCAGCAGGCCGTGGTGTTCGGCGAAGCTTTTCACCGCATCAAAGACGCCGGCTTTCAGGCCGGCTTCGTGTGTGCCGCCCTGCGCGGTGTGAATCAGGTTGACGAAGCTTTCGGCGGCAAGTGTGCCCTCGGACCAGGTGAATACCCAGGCCGCGCCTTCGCCCTTGGCAAAGCCGCCACTATTCAGATCGCCATCCGAATAGCGTTCGCCACCGAACGCCGGAATCAGCGTTTCGACATCACCCAGAAGCTCGGCCAGGTATTGCGGCAGGCCGTTTGGGTAGGTCCAGATTTTTTCCTGATCCGGCTGACCCTCGCGTTCGATCGCCAGTTTCACCGTAACGCCGGGCAGCAGCACCGCCTTGGCGCGCAGCAGGCGTTCCATTTCGTTCAGGGAAATTTTTGGCGAATCGAAGAAGATTGCGTCCGGCCAGGCGCGAACCAGGGTGCCGGTGTCTTTCTTGGCGCATTTGCCGGTCACCGTCAGCGGCACGGAGAGAACGCCGCCATTGGCGAATTCCAGCGCAGAAATTTCGCCGTCGCGCTTCACCGTCACCGCCAGCCGGGTCGACAAGGCATTGGTGACCGAAACGCCAACGCCATGCAGACCTCCGGAGAAGGCATAAGCGCCATCGCCGGTGGTTTTGTCGAATTTGCCGCCGGCATGCAGGCGGGTGAAGACGACGACGACCGTCGGCTCCTTCTCGGTCGGATGCGGCCCGACCGGAATGCCGCGGCCGTCGTCTTCCACCGAGACCGAACCGTCGAGATGAATCTTCACCGACAGCGATTTGGCGTAACCGGCCAACGCCTCGTCGGCGGCGTTGTCGATGACTTCCTGGATGATGTGCGTCGGGGTGTCGGTGCGGGTGTACATGCCCGGCCGCGCGCGCACCGGCTCCAGGCCTTTGAGCACGCGGATCGACGATTCGTTGTATTGGTTCAATGGATTCTGACTGCTATGGATTTGGCGAATGATATCGACTGTACGTAGGGCGGAAAAGCACAGCGCCTTCCGCCCTCCGTGGCTTACAACACATAACGCGCCAGATCTTCGCTCGCCGCCAATTCTTTCAAACGCGTGTCAACGTAGGCGCCATCGATGTTCAGCGTTTCACCGGAGCGGTTGTCGGCATCGAATGACAGTTCATCGAGCAAACGTTCCATCACCGTGTACAGCCGGCGCGCGCCGATATTTTCGGTGCGCTCGTTGACCTGCCAGGCCAGTTCGGCCAAGCGGCGAATCGCGTCATCGCTGAATACCAGTTTGACGCCTTCGGTTTCCATCAAGGCTTGATATTGCCGGGTCAGGCAGGCGTCGGTGCCGGTCAGGATGCGTTCGAAATCTTCGACGCTGAGGCTCTGCAGTTCGACCCGAATCGGGAAGCGGCCCTGCAATTCGGGGATCAGATCAGACGGTTTGGACAGGTGAAACGCGCCACTGGCGATGAACAGAATGTGGTCGGTCTTGATCATGCCGAGCTTGGTCGAAACGGTTGCGCCTTCAACCAAAGGCAACAGGTCGCGCTGCACGCCCTGCCGCGAGACATCCGGCCCGGAACCTTCGCGACCGGAGATCTTGTCGATTTCGTCGAGGAAGACAATGCCGTTCGATTCGACATTGCGCACCGCTTCCAACTTGATTTCTTCCTCGTTGACGAAGCGGCCGGCTTCTTCGTCGGTGAGTTGCTTCATCGCTTCGGAAATCTTCAATTTGCGCTTCTGCGTCCGTTTCTGGCCCAGGTTCTGGAACATGCCCTGCAACTGCGTGGTGAGCTCTTCCATGCCGGGCGGCGCGAAGATTTCCATCTGTGCATTGATCATCGCCAGATCGAGTTCGATTTCCTTGTCGTCAAGCTGGCCCTCGCGCAGCATCTTGCGGAATTTCTGCCGAGTGGCGGATTCCTCCGGTTTGGCTTCGCTGTTGTTGGCATCGACCTGCCAGGCATCGCGCGCGCCGGGCAACAGAATGTCGAGAATGCGGTCTTCGGCGGCATCTTCCGCGCGCAAGCGTACTTTGCGGGTAGCTTCCTCGCGCGCCTGCTTGATGGCGATTTCCGCCAGGTCGCGGATGATGCTGTCGACATCCTTGCCGACATAGCCGACTTCGGTGAACTTGGTCGCCTCCACCTTGATGAACGGCGCGCCGGACAAGCGCGCCAGACGACGTGCGATCTCGGTCTTGCCGACGCCGGTGGGGCCGATCATCAGAATGTTCTTCGGGGTGATTTCCTGGCGCAACGCATCGCCCACCTGCATCCGCCGCCAGCGGTTGCGCAAAGCGATGGCACAGGCACGCTTGGCGGCATTCTGGCCGACGATGTGTTTATCCAGTTCATGCACGATTTCTTTGGGAGTCATTTGCGACATCATTTGCGACTTCATTGGGGGTAGGGGTTGGGTCATGACAAAGTCAAAAAGTGGGAAGCAATGGCGAACGAGTCTATCACTCGATGTTCGCCCTATTCCGGGCGAGAAAAGAAGGTTTATAGTGACGCCCACAATGCGCAATTCAAGGAGATAACCATGCATTACCGCTTGCTGCTGTCCTCTATCGCGCTTGCGCTGGCGTCTGCAAGTAGTGCCAGCGCGGATGATGTCTCCAGATTGGGGGATCTGGAAATGCACAGTACCGCCGTGCCCACCAACGAACTGACGGCGGAAGCCGCCAAGGCTTACAACATCAGCCCGGAAAGCGGACGCGGTTTGCTGACGGTGACTTTGATCAAAAAAGCGCCCAACGGCAGATCCAGATCGGTCAGTGGGCAGGTCTATGCCGGCGCAGTGACGCAGGAAAACAAGTTGTTCACCATTCCGATTCGTGAAGTTCATCGCGATGAAGGGGTTTATTATCTGGGCGAATATCGTATCAACGCGCCCGATACCATCCGCTTTCTGGTCAACGCCAATGTGCTGGGCAAGCCGATGAAAGTGGAATTTTCGCGCGCTTTCAGCAAGCCATGAGTTGAGCCGTTTTTCTTAACGGACCAACTGAAACAATCCCCAGATTCCCATCGCAGCCACCAGCAAACCGGCGACCCGCTTGACCCAGGTTTGCCGGGTGAAGGCGCGCAGATTTTCCGCCGCCCAGCCCATCAGCAATAGATTGGGCAGCGTGCCCAGCCCAAAAGCCAGTAACAAGGCAGCGCCATTCAATGCGCCGCCAGCCGCCAATGCCATCACCATCACGCTGTAAACCAGTCCGCACGGCAGCCAACCCCACAATGCGCCCGCCACCACCGCCTGGCCGATATTTCGCACTGGCATGACTTTGCCGAGTAGCGGCTGCACACGTCGCCAGACCAGGCCGCCCGCCTTCTCCAGGACGCGAATGGATTGATTCAGCCCGGCCAGATATAGCCCGAGCAAAATCAGCATGACTTGCGCCAGCACGTACAGCACACGTTGCAGCGGATAAAGGCTATCCGACAAGAACGCGGCCGATCCGATCAAGCCGGCAATTGCGCCAAGTGCGGTGTAACTGACGATCCGCCCGGCGCTGTAGCCCAAGTGAAAGTTGAACGGCTGTCGCGCGCCGCTCTGAAACGACATCGCCGCGACGATACCGCCGCACATACCGACGCAATGCGCGCCGCCAAGAAGACCCGTGAGAAATGCGGCGAGGAAAGAAGTGTCAGGCATGCAACGGATTTTAGCCCGCAGTGACCTTGACGGCTGTGTTGTAGAAAGCGAACCGATGCGATTCGCCCGCTTCACCCCCACCGGGCGGGATATTTGTAGGATGTGGTGAGCTTGCGAACCGCATCACCACAACGTGGCACCTTTATTCAGTTATCCAACAAGGTGATCCAGTGCACCACCGGCACGTCGCTGGCGGCGGCGAGGTGGGTTTGGCAGCCGATGTTGGCGCTGGCGATCAGCTCCGGTCCGCGGGCTTGCAGATTCGACAATTTACGCGCCCGCAACTGGCCGGAGAGTTCCGGTTGCAGCACCGAATAGGTGCCGGCGGAGCCGCAGCAGAGATGCGCTTCATCGACCGGCAGCAGTTCGAAGCCGGCTCGGGTGAGGATGCTTTCGATCACGCCGCGCACCTTTTGCCCATGTTGCAGACTGCACGGCGGGTGGAAGGCGATGCGTTTCGGCGCGGCGGGTTTCAGGGCGGACAAATCTTCATCGCGCAGCACTTCTGAAAGGTCGCGGGTCAGGTCTGAAACCCGCGCGGCTTTCTCGGCGTAGATCGGGTCGTGGCGCAGATGATGGCCATATTCCTTCACCGTGCTGCCGCAGCCGCTGGCGGTCATCACAATGGCTTCGATGTTCCCCCCGACGCCGTCCTTGATGAACGGCCACCAGGCGTCGATGTTGCGCCGCATCGCGGCTTTGGCGGCATCCGGCGCAGCCAGATGTTGATCGATTGCGCCGCAGCAACCGGCATTCGGCGCGGCGACCAGATTGATGCCCAGACGGGCGAGTACGCGTTTGGCGGCGGCGTTGGTTTCCGGCGCCATCGCCGGTTGCACGCAGCCTTCCAGCACCAGCATGCGGCGGGTCAATGTTGCGGTGGCTTCGCGCGCATCGGGCGAATCCTGAATCTCGGAATGCAGCGGACCCACGCCCGAGTTATTGCTTGCCGGCACATGTTCGCGCAAAGCGCTTGGCAACAAGCCGCGCACGCTTTGCCCGAGTTTCAGCATCGAGCCGAACAGCGCGGGCGATTGCAGTCCTTTGCGCAATCCCGTCCGCAGCAGACGTTCTGCGGCCGGGCGCGGGCTGAGGCGTTCGACGACGTCGCGGCCGATGTCGATCAGCCGGCCGTATTGCACGCCGGACGGGCAGGTGGTTTCGCAATTGCGGCAGGTCAGGCAGCGGTCCAGATGCAAGCGGGTGACGGCGGTGACCGGTTGGCCTTCCAGCATCTGCTTCATCAAGTAGATGCGTCCGCGCGGGCCGTCCAGCTCGTCGCCGAGCAGTTGATAGGTCGGGCAGGTGGCGTTGCAGAAGCCGCAGTGGACGCAGCTGCGCAGAATCGCTTCAGCTTCCTGGCCTTGCGTGGTATCGCGGATGAAGTCGGCGAGCGTGGTTTGCATTACAACTCCGGGTACAGGCGGCCGGGATTGAACACGGCGTGCGGGTCGAGCGCCTGCTTGATGCGCTGCTGCAGCGCCAGCATGGCGGGCGCCAGCGGCTGAAACACCGAGTCCGTGGCGGTGTGATTGCGAAACAGCGTGGCGTGGCCACCCAGCGCGCCAACTCGTTGCCGGATCGTTTGGGCGGGAAGATCCGAAGCCAGCCAGCGCTGCGCGCCCGCCCACTCAATCAAGGCGTTGCCGGGCAGATTTAGTGCTGGCGCGGCGGGCGGCAGCGAAATCCGCCATAGCGGCAGATCGGTCTGGAAGAAGGGCAGCGTTTGGTCGCGTGCGGCAGCCCAGATGGCTGACTCGGCGGCTTCGCCACCTAGCGAGTCGGCGGCCATTTCAACGCAGCGCGAACTAGCCGACAGACGCAGATACAAGCGGCCATCGAGTTCCAGACTGGCGCTGATCGGCATCTCGGATAGGCGCTGCGGTTTGGCCGAGGAATCAAACACCAGCGTGCGTTCACAGGCCGGGCGCGGTAATACTTTCACCGATACTTCCAGCAGCACGCCGAGTGTGCCCAGGGCGCCGACCATCAGGCGCGAGACATCGTAGCCGGCGACGTTTTTCATTACCTGGCCGCCCAGGCGCAAGACTTCGCCGCGCCCGTTGAGCAGTTTGACGCCGAGCACCGCATCGCGCACCGAACCGCCCCAGGGCCGGCGCGGGCCGGACAGGCCGGTGGCGACCATGCCGCCGAGGGTGGCCTGTTCGGAAAAATGCGGCGGCTCGAACGGCAGCATCTGGTTGTTCGCCGCCAGCGCCGCTTCGATTTCCGCCAACGGCGTGCCGGCATGGGCGGTGATCACCAGTTCGGTCGGTTCGTAGGCGACGATGCCGCGATGGCCGGAGATGTCCAGTGGCTCGCCGGCGCAGGCGCGGCCGTAGAAGGCTTTGCTGCCGCCGCTGGTAATACACAAGGCTGTGCGGCTGGCGCTGGCTTGCCGGACGCGATCTATCAATTCCTTTTGCATGGCATCAACGCTCATCACGGTAGGAGGCTCCGCTTGCGGGCCGAGTCGTTCCATTTTGACGTGTTGATCGGCCCGCAAGCGGAGCCTCCTAGGATGTGGATGTTATTCACCTTAAAACCTCGGCAATTCAGGGAATGGCAGCGCGCCGCCATGAACGTGCATGCGGCCCATTTCAGCGCAACGGTGCAAAGTGGGCACGGCTTTGCCGGGGTTGAGCAGGCCTTCCGGGTCGAACGCGGCCTTGATGGCGTGGAACTGGCTGAGTTCTTCCGGCGTGAATTGGCTACAGGCCGCATCCAGCTTTTCAACGCCGACGCCGTGCTCGCCGGTCACCGTGCCGCCAACTTCGACGCACAGCTTGAGGATGTCGGTACCAAAGGCTTCGGCACGATGCAGTTCATCCGGCTGGTTGGCGTCAAACAGGATCAGCGGGTGCAGGTTGCCGTCGCCGGCATGGAATACGTTGGCGACGCGCAGGCCGTATTGCGTCGACAGCTCGCCGATGCGACCGAGCACGCGGGCCAGATGCTGGCGTGGAATGGTGCCGTCCATGCAGTAGTAATCCGGTGAAATGCGGCCGACGGCGGGGAAAGCGCCTTTGCGGCCGGCCCAGAATTTCATTCGCTGGGCGTCGTCTTCCGCTGTGCGCACTTCGGTCGCGCCGGCTTCCAGCAAGACTTCGCGCACCGCCAGAATCTGTTCCGAGACTTCGGCGTTGGAGCCGTCCAGTTCGCACAGCAGGATGGCCGCCGCGTCGATTGGATAGCCGGCATGGACAAAGTCTTCGGCGGCGCGGATCGACAGGTTGTCCATCATTTCCAGACCGGCCGGCAGCAGGCCGGCGCCGATGATCTTGGCCACTGCCGCGCCGGCCGTTTCAACCGAAGCGAACGCCGCCAGCACCACTTGCGCGC
>JAIFKV010000084.1 GCA_020049415.1 Betaproteobacteria bacterium | reverse complement strand
CTGCGCGTCGGTTATGCCATCGGTCAGGCCGAACTGATCCAGGCGCTGACCCGCGTCAAGGACAGCTTCAATTCCTATCCGCTCGACCGCTTCGCCCAGGCCGGCGCCACTGCCAGCATGGCCGACCGAGCCTGGTTCGACAGTTGCCGTAACAAAGTCATCGACAGCCGCACCCGTCTGGTGGAAGCGTTGAGTGAACTTGGTTTCTCCGTGCTGCCTTCCGGCGCCAACTTCGTGTTTGCGCGGCATCCCGAGTATGCCGGCGCCGAACTGGCTGCCGCGTTGCGTGAGCGCGGCATCATCGTGCGCCATTTCAGGAAGCCGCAGCGCATCGATCCGTTCCTGCGCATTACGGTGGGCACCGATCCGCAATGTGATGAACTGCTGGTTGCGTTGCGGGAAATCCTCGGCAAGTGCGGTTAAAATCAAACTTCTTGGAGCAAGACACTTTATGCGCACAGCCACGGTAAGTCGGGACACGCTGGAAACCCAGATTACTGTCCGCATCGATCTCGATGGCACCGGCAAAGCGGCGTTCCAGACCGGCTTGCCATTTCTCGATCACATGCTCGACCAGGTGGCGCGGCATGGTCTGGTCGATCTCGACATCGACGCCAACGGCGATTTGCACATCGACGCGCACCATACCGCCGAGGATATCGGCATCACCCTTGGCCAGGCATTCGCCAAAGCAGTCGGCGACAAAAAGGGCATCCGCCGTTACGGCCATGCCTATGTGCCGCTGGATGAAGCCCTGTCGCGCGTAGTGATCGACCTGTCCGGTCGTCCCGGGCTGGAATACAACATTGATTTCACCCGCGCGCGCATTGGCGATTTCGATGTCGATTTGTTCCGCGAGTTTTTCCAGGGCTTCGTCAACCACGCCAGCGTCACCCTGCACATCGATAATTTGCGTGGCATCAACGCGCATCATCAGGCCGAAACGGTGTTCAAGGCCTTCGGCCGCGCGCTGCGCATGGCGCTGGAAGTTGATTCGCGGATGGGCGATGCAATGCCCTCTACCAAAGGTTCGTTGTAATGCCCGCCGATATCGCAATCATCGACTACGGCATGGGTAATCTGCTGTCCGTGTCGAAGGCGTTCGAGCATGTCGCGCCGCTGGCCAAGATCGTGGTTACCGCCGATCCGACGATCATCGCGGCAGCCACTCGGGTCGTATTTCCGGGCGTCGGCGCGATGCCGGATTGCATGCGTGAACTGGCGGCGCGAGGATTGGTCGATGTGATCAAGCAAGCTGCCGAGCGCAAGCCTTTTCTGGGGATTTGCCTGGGCATGCAAGCCCTTTTCACGCACAGTGAAGAGGGTGACTGTGCCGGACTCGGGTTGTTACCGGGAAATGTTCGTCTGTTTCCGGCTGAAGCCATGAAAGATGCGGATGGCATGAAACTGAAAGTGCCTCACATCGGCTGGAACCAGGTGCATCAGGGCATGCGGCACCCAATGTGGGCGGGCATCGAGGAGGGTGAACGTTTCTACTTTGTACACAGTTACTATGCCGAGCCGGCGGATGCCGCCGTGGTGGCTGGTTTTACGCATTACCCGTTTGCATTCACCTGTGCGGTAGCGCAAGACAATGTGTTTGCCGTCCAGTTTCACCCAGAGAAGAGCCAGGCCGCAGGCCTGCATTTACTCGCTAATTTCATAACTTGGGAAGGTAATTCGAGGTAAGCCATGCTCATTATTCCGGCGATCGATCTCAAAGATGGTCAATGTGTCCGTCTCAAACAGGGCGAAATGGACAGTGCGACAGTTTTTTCTGCCAACCCGGCGGAAATGGCCGGCAAGTGGCTGGCCAATGGCGCCCGACGCCTGCATCTGGTTGACCTGAACGGCGCATTCGCCGGCAAGCCGATCAATGAAAAAGCAATCAAGGCCATCACTGATGAACTTGACGATGAAATTCCGGTGCAACTTGGTGGCGGCATTCGTGACCTCGATACCATCGAGCGTTATCTTGATGACGGCATTACCTACGTCATCATTGGCAGCGCGGCGGTGAAGAATCCGGGTTTTCTGCGCGATGCCTGCACCGCGTTTCCGGGTCACATCATCGTCGGACTCGATGCCAAGGACGGCAAGGTGGCCGTGGAGGGCTGGTCGAAAGTAACCGGCCACGATGTCATCGATCTGGCCAAGCGGTTTCAGGATTACGGCGTGGAATCGATTGTTTACACCGACATCGGCCGTGATGGCATGCTTTCAGGCGTCAACATCGAAGCCACGGTGCGCTTGGCGCAAGCGTTGAGTATTCCGGTGATTGCCAGCGGCGGCGTTACCAATCTTGATGATGTGCATAAACTTTGCGCAGTTGAAAGCGAGGGCATCATGGGCGCGATCACCGGCCGCGCGATTTACGAAGGCACCCTCGATTTCACGGCCGCGCAGGCGCTGGCGGATCAGTTGAGCGAGGCGTAACCGAACCGTGCCGCTCGCCAAACGTATCATTCCTTGCCTCGATGTAACCAATGGCCGTGTCGTCAAAGGCGTCAACTTCGTCAATCTGCGCGATGCCGGTGATCCGGTTGAAATTGCCAAGCGCTACGACGAACAAGGTGCCGATGAACTGACTTTTCTCGACATTACCGCTACTTCCGATAACCGCGATCTGATCCTGCATATCATCGAAGACGTCGCCGCCCAGGTATTCATTCCGCTGACGGTAGGCGGAGGTGTACGTGCTGTTGAAGACGTGCGCCGGTTGCTTCATGCCGGAGCCGACAAGGTATCGATCAACACTGCTGCGGTGTTCAATCCGCAACTGGTGAAGGATTGTTCCGATCGTTTCGGTTCGCAGTGCATCGTGGTTGCCATCGATGCCAAACAGACGGTCTGGGGCGCTGCGCCGAAATGGGAAATATTCACGCATGGCGGCCGCAAGCCGACCGGCTTGGATGCAGTGGAGTGGGCGAAGAAAATGCAGGATCTGGGCGCGGGCGAAATCCTGTTGACCAGCATGGACCGGGATGGCGCAAAAATTGGTTTTGATCTCAATCTGACACGCGCCATTGCCGATGCCATCAATATTCCAGTGATTGCCAGCGGTGGTGTTGGCAATCTGCAACATCTCGCCGATGGCGTCAAAATGGGCGGGGCCGATGCAGTGCTGGCGGCGAGTATTTTTCACTTTGGCGAATACACCGTTGAACAAGCCAAAAAACATCTGCAAGAACAGGGAATCGAGGTGCGATTGTGAGTAATGAAGCGTGGTTGAACAAAGTCAATTGGTCGGCGGAAGGTCTGGTCCCGGCTATCGCGCAGGATGCCGAAAGCGGCGATATCCTGATGGTCGCCTGGATGAATCGCGAAGCGCTGAAACTCACTGTCCAGCATGGCGAAGCGGTTTACTGGTCGCGTTCACGGAAAAAGTTGTGGCATAAAGGCGAGGAGTCCGGCCACACGCAAAAGGTCAAGGAAATTCGGCTTGATTGCGACGAGGATGTCGTACTGCTGAAGATCGATCAGGTTGGCGGTATCGCTTGCCATACCGGTCGCCGCAGTTGCTTCTTCCAGCGCCTGGAAAATAGCGAATGGGTGACAGTCGATCCGGTCTTGAAAGACCCGCACGAAATTTACAAGAAATGAACAACGATATTCTCGACCGCCTGGCGCTGACGCTGGAAGCCCGCAAGCAAGCCGACCCGCAAAGTTCCTATGTGGCAAAGCTGTATCACAAGGGGCTCGACGCGATTTTGAAGAAGGTTGCGGAAGAAGCCGCCGAGACCATCATGGCGGCAAAAGATGGCGTGCGTGAAAAAGTCATCTATGAAACCGCCGACCTGTGGTTTCATTCACTGGTTTTATTGGCCCAACAAGGCATTCATCCTGACGAGATTCTTGATGAGTTGGCGCGGCGTGAAGGTATCTCTGGAATCGCTGAAAAGGCCAGTCGCGGCAAGGACATGAAATGAGCGAAAACTGTATCTTTTGCAAGATCGTAGCGGGCGATATTCCCGCCAACAAGCTGTATGAAGATGACCAACTGATTGCGTTTCACGATATTCACCCGGCTGCTCCGGTGCATTTCATGATCGTGCCGAAGGAACATATCGTTTCTTTGGCGGAGGCAAATCAGCGTCATGAACAACTGCTTGGGCGGATTTTGTTGCTGGCGCCTATATTGGCGAAAGAGCAGGGCTTGAATGATGGCTTCCGCACCATCATTAATACTGGCAAAGGCGGTGGCCAGGAAGTCATGCATTTGCATGTCCACGTCATTGGTGGCGGCGGTCCGCGCGCCATGTAAGATTCAAATCCGTTTTCTCGAAGGCGGAATTTTCAATAAAGGAGTTAAATCATGGGTTCCTTCAGCATCTGGCATTGGCTGATCGTATTAGCTGTTGTTCTGGTTGTATTCGGTACCAAGAAGCTGCGCAACGTCGGCAGTGACTTGGGCGGTGCGGTGAGAGGTTTCAAAGATGCCATGGCGGAGGAGAAGAACAAACCCTCCGAATTGCCGCGTCAAACAGAATCCACTGGCACAACCATCGAGGGCGAGGTTAAAAATAAACAACAAAGCTGATTGCGGAATGGGGCGCGTTGAGCGTCGGTACCCAATGCACACAACCATGAAGCGACTCCCCTTCTAATGTTCGATATTGCATTCTCCGAGTTGATGGTCATCGGCGTCATCGCGCTGCTCGTCATTGGTCCAGAGCGGTTGCCCAAGGTGGCGCGCACAGCGGGGCAGTGGGTTGGCCGGCTTAATCGATATGTGTCGCAGGTAAAGCAGGACATCGATCGGGACATGAAACTGGAGGAATTGCGCAAGATGCAGCAGGAAATGAAAGATACCGCGCAGCGGTATGAAATCATGGCCGGCGACACCAAGCGTGAATTGGAGACCGTGGTCGAGCAGGAAACCAGCCAGATCAGTCGCGTCATGCAAGCCATGAGCGCAACCGATGGTGGTTTGACGATGAATGAGTGGGACAAGATGAAAGCCGAGGAAGCCGCCAAACTGTCGGCGCAGCCATTGGCCGTCGAACAGAATGACAAGCCGATGGCAGCCGAAAGCGAGGGCTTGGTTGCGCAAGCTGAAGCATCGATGAACCCGATCGCGCCCAAGTCCAACACACTCAACGCAGACAAGGCGGCGGGCTGAAACTCATGGACATGGACGGCACCGAAACCTTTATTTCACATTTGATCGAACTGCGTGATCGCCTTTTGAAGGCGGTGGTCGCCTGGGTCGTTTTGTTCATCTGTCTGTTTCCCTTTGCCGGTGATCTTTACTCCATGCTGGCGCAGCCGTTGCTGGACAAGCTGCCGCATGGCGGACAAATGATCGCCACGGAAGTGGTGACGCCGTTCTTTGTGCCAGTCAAGGTCGCCATGATGACCGCCTTCCTGGGGGCATTGCCGGTGATCCTCTATCAGATCTGGTCGTTCATTGCGCCCGGTCTTTACAAGCATGAGCGCAAACTGATCCTGCCGATGGTGTTTGCCAGCACGGTACTTTTTGGTTGCGGCATGGCATTTGCCTACTTCCTGGTTTTTCCAGTGGTTTTCGGCTTTATCGTCGGTATCGCGCCGGAAGGGGTCGCGGTTATGACTGATATCGGTAAATACCTCGATTTCGTCATCACCATGTTTCTCGCCTTTGGTGTCACTTTTGAAGTGCCTATCGTGGTGATTGGGTTAGCCATGACCGGTTTGGTCGAAATTTCAAAATTCAAGGAAGCTCGGCCTTACGTCATCGTTGGTGCATTCGTGATTGGTGCCATCTTTACGCCGCCGGACGTGATATCTCAGGTCATGCTCGCTTTGCCGCTCTGGCTGCTCTACGAACTGGGCATTGTGCTGGCCGGATGGCTGATTAAAAACAAACCTGTTGCAGAAAAAGAAGAAGACACCTACACCCCGATTTCCGAGGCGGATCTCGATAACGAACTCGATCGGATCGAAGACGAACATAAAAAACTGATTTGAAGCACCGATGTGGTGCGTAAAAAGCAGCAGACGCCCCTGAAAGGGGCGTTTGTGCTTTCTGCGCATCCTTGTTCGCATCATTTAATCGCTTGTTTGCCGTCTTGCAGATCTGCCCTTGAGCTTGGCGTTGGTCGCAAGTTGCTGATATCAATGTAATAAATATTCAATCATGGCTTGCATCCGGATTTGATCTGCTGTGGGCATGACTTGCGCCAACATAAGGCACGCCTCTTGCTATTACCTGACAAATTTTCGGAAAACTGATTCTCTCAGGAGCGTTATTCATGCTGGATGCATTCAAATCGGGCGCAGATGTTCTGTTTATCTTGCTGGGCGGGATCATGGTTCTGGCAATGCATGCCGGATTCGCATTTCTGGAGTTGGGCACAGTACGCAAGAAAAACCAGGTCAACGCGCTGGTCAAAATCCTGACTGACTTTTCGGTCTCCACCATTGCCTATTTTTTCATCGGCTACGGGATTGCCTACGGAGTCGATTTTTTCAGCGGTGCTGAATTGCTGGTGCAAAAGAACGGTTATGAACTGGTCAAGTTCTTCTTTTTGCTCACCTTCGCCGCAGCCATTCCGGCGATCGTTTCCGGCGGTATTGCCGAACGCGCCCGATTCAACCCGCAACTCGCCGCAACATTCCTGTTGGTCGGCTTTGTTTACCCGCTATTCGAAGGCATGGCCTGGAACAACAATTATGGTTTTCAGGATTGGATCAACGCCAGTTTTGGTGAAAAATTCCACGATTTCGCCGGTTCCGTGGTGGTGCATGCGGTTGGCGGCTGGATCGCCTTGCCGGCGGTGTTGTTACTGGGCGCGCGGCGTGGCCGCTATCGGCATGATGGAATGATTGCCGCGCATCCGCCATCAAGCATCCCCTTCCTCGCGTTGGGCGCCTGGATCCTGACGGTGGGCTGGTTTGGTTTCAACGTGATGTCGGCGCAAACGTTGGCGGCGGTTTCCGGGTTGGTCGCGGTGAACTCCCTTATGGCGATGGTGGGCGGAACACTGGCCGCGCTGTTTGTCGGCAAGAACGATCCCGGCTTTATCCATAACGGCCCTCTGGCCGGACTGGTTGCCGTCTGTGCCGGGTCTGATTTGATGCATCCGCTCGGGGCGCTGGCCACCGGTGCAATCGCTGGTGGTTTGTTTGTCTTCATGTTCACCATCACGCAGAACAGATGGAAGATCGACGATGTGCTCGGAGTCTGGCCATTGCACGGTCTGTGCGGCGCATGGGGGGGCATCGCCGCTGGAATCTTCGGCCTGCAGGCGTTCGGGGGGCTGGGAGGCGTCAGTTTCGCCGCCCAACTGGTTGGTACGTTGGCCGGGGTCGGCATTGCGCTGGTCGGTGGCGCCATCGTTTACGGCGGACTGAAATACGCTATCGGTATTCGTCTTGGTGGCGAGGAAGAATTTCAAGGCGCCGATCTGTCGATCCACCGGATTTCTTCAACCGCTGAGCGGGAAACCAACTGGTAACCCGCTGAGCCTGGTGACGACCGCGATTTATCCGGGAAACCGCGGAGGGGGGTGCAGCCACGCTTTTATATCGCTAACCGAGGCATCCGAACTTTTGAGTTGGGCTATAAATCGACCTGTAAGTCGATTGATTTGACAGGAAATTATTTCTTCCTGGGCATGCCAGCAGGGGTAGCATGTGGAGCCCCCTTTTGCCGGGGCAACCCAACCCATTTCTGGAGTATTCAATGAATCGACTTACCGTCCTGTTTGCCGCCCTTGTCGTATCCGGTATCGCCCAAGCTACCGATGCTCCTGCCGCTCCCGCAGCCCCCGCTCCGACGACCCCGCAGGAATGGGCGGGAAAAATGCTCGACCCGACTCAGAATGCCGCCGCCTTCAAAGATCCCGCTGCCTTCCAGAAGTGGAGCAACGCCATGATGAACCCGGCCACTTCGATGGCTATGATGCAGCAAGGCATGGATCCCAACGCCACCCTGCGTTTGCTGTCCGGCATGATGAATCCGGCATCCATGCAGAATTACATGCAGTTCACCGACCCCTCTATCGCCATGAAATGGTTGGGCGCCGGCATGGACCCGCGTTATGCCACCGCCATGCTGAACCAAGGTCTGAATCCGAACGCTTACATGAACATGATGGCAGCGCCTGTCAGCCCGCAAATGATGAACATGGGCACGCAGATGTTGAATCCCGCGATGTACGGCAACTGGATGGCCGCGCCGATGAGTCCGGCCGCAGTCAATACCATGATGGCGCCGATGAACCCCAACATGTATACAAACTGGATGGGCGCTGGCATGAATCCCAATACCTACGGTTCCTGGGGCCAGATGATGAATATGCCTACCGGTCAAGCGGGTGGCATTCCTCTCGATCCCGCTGTGTTGATGAAACTGCTGCAGATGATGCCCGCCATGCCGCAGGCGGTTCGCTAAATCATAGGGTTGCAAGGCCAGCCGGCCGATTATTCGCGCGGTGCTGGTTTTGAAGGGCGGGTAAATCCAGATGGGTTTGCCCGCTTTTTTGTTTGCGGCAACGAGAATGCATCAAGGCGCTCGGTTCTGGAACGCAACGAGAAAGGCCTCAGCGCTCACCCAAACTGGCCGCCCAATGCTCAAGAAACTGACCCGGTAAGTTAAGCGACTGTCCATGAACCTATTTTCCTCAGTTGAAGTCGACAACCTATGCTAAATGATTGTCGCCAATAGACTTTTCGGCATCCTGGCCAACACCAAAAAGGTTGCACTATTTTCGCGTCGGCGCGGACACCTTCCCCGCCGCGTGCGGTATGCGCCGCTTCACCTGCGATGGCGCTCCCATAGTTGGCGGCTATCAATCGGGATCATGTCCTCGTTGTGCTTTGGATTGCGGCCGCTGAAGCGCACGTAATCGTAGGGTTGGCCTTCCCAGGTTTCGCCGGTGGCGGTGTTGCGCGTGCCCCAGTTGTCGGTGTGATAGACCGTGCCACCTTCCATGCTTGAAATCCAGTCTTGTTCGCCGCGTATCGTCTGCGTCCGCTGGTAGTCCAGATAATCCTGGCTCTTCTGGCGTTCGTCATAGGCGGCTTGCATCATCTGATGAATGTCGCGGGCATTGCTTGCCACCTTGCGCGCGGTATCGCGTTCCATTTGCCGCAGCCGTTCCATGCCTTGCCGTACATAGTTTTTCACCCAGCCCTCATCCATCGCGTAGGACTTGAGTAGCGAGGCAAACAGCGGCGCATAGTGATCGAATCGGTCGCGCGGCGCCACCACGGTGATGTGACGGAAAATCCAGTTGCTGCCGATACGGGAACCGAAGCTGACACCTAGCGTATAGCCTTTCGATGCACCTTCGCGGGTATCGCAGGTGTACAGAAAATCGGCCACCTCCACCGGCCCCGCCGTATAAACCTGCGCGATCTGGGTGGCAATCTCCGGGCGCGGATTCACCTCGATGAAGCGCATGTTGCGGGCCAGTCCCTGCGCGCCAGTGAGGAAACGCCAGGCCTGATCGGGCGGCAGATAAGGCGAGATCGGCACGCCGGGCACGCGCACCCCCATCGCCGGGGTGAGCACATCGGCGCTGGCCACCATGAAACTGGGCGTTCCCGAGCGGTCGCTGGCAATGAACTGGCCCTTGCCCAGTTCCTGCACGCGCCAACCCTCGGGCACTTGCAGGCTGGCGGAACCGTCGGAAAGCCGATGCGGCCGCAGCGCCGGAAGCGGGGTGACGCTGCCGTCACCATCGGCGGGCTTGATCACCCGCACATTTGCCAGCACCGTGAGCAAGGTCGGTTTGATGCCTTCAAGCTGGCCTTGCGGTGCCGAGAGGGTGGTGTATTGGTAGCGGCCATCACGCATTGTCAGCCAGCCCCGCATTTCCCGGCGACCGCCTTTGCCATCGCTGAACGCGCCATCGAAGGCGAGTCGATCTCGCGGCGGGGAAATTTGCACATTGCTTACTGCTAGATCAGGAAAGCTCACGGCGATCTGGCTGGTCTGACGCCGTGCCAGTTCAAGAATGTCTGCCCCCGGCGCAGCGCCAAGCGTCAATGCCGCTTTGAATTTGGCGCTGGCGTCGCCAATGCGCAACCGTTGCAGACTCGCCTCCCGATCTTCCTCAGCCCGCCAACCGGCCGGCAGATAAAGGACAAACCCAGCTTGCTCGGTCACCTTCTTCTGCATCGCAGGAGGTGCGGCCATGCCCGTCGAGAGGGTAGACATCAACCCGAAGCAAATCGCCAGCAAGGCGCTTGGAATAAACAGCAGATTTACCCGTTTCATCGCACGCTCCTTCACACAAAGACAGCTTGATTCCACTTTAGCCCGGCAAGGCGAATTCACCAGGCCAGAGCACATTTCCGCGGGGGCGTTCTGTTGCGCACGCCGGATGTGCCGGTGCGCGATCTCGCCTCGTTCAGAACGCGCTTGGCACAAGCTCGGCGGGTCTTCAGGTTCAGCACGCGTAGTTCATCGTCGCCATCGGCAACGCCACACATGAAAAAGCATTCTTGAATAGCGCATACATCGCGACACCCAAGATCAAATGGATCACTAGAAAGAGGTTCGTCCATCCCTCGGCAATAGCAGCGGCTGGGCTGACGGAATCTATTCACGTTCACTCTTTTGCAGGACAGCAGGCGATGGGGTGCGTGGCGCACAGGTTGAAGCCGAGCAGAGCCAAAGGGATCCGGGGCGAGCCTGGTCCCTTGAAATTGCGACCCTAAACAATCCGGAAACGGTTCACCATTTGCTGCAGTCGTGCCGCTTCCGCGCCCAGACTGGATGCCGCCAGCGCCGTTTGCTGGACGGCAACGCTGTTCTGTTCAGTCATCTGGGCGATGGACTCGATGTGTTGCGACACCTCCTGGCTAGCCGTGCCCTGTTTGCGGATCGCGGCGGAAACTTCGGCAATGGCTTTGGCGGTGTTGATGGCTGCCTGGCTGATGCCCGAGATCGCCTGTCCGGCGCCATGCGACAGTGAAGCTTCCTCATCGACGTCGCGCACTTCCTGCTTCATCTGCTGCACGACTGCGGTGGTGGAAGCCAGCATGCTGCTGATCATGGTCGAAATCTCGTTGGCGGCCTGGGCGGAGCGATCCGCCAATCGACGCACTTCGTCAGCCACCACGGCAAAGCCACGCCCGGATTCGCCGGCCCGCGCCGCTTCGATGGCGGCATTCAGCGCCAGCAGATTGGTCTGATCGGCAATGTCGCGAATGACATGGGTGATGTTTTCGATCTCTTGAGAACGCTGGCCAAGGCTATCGATGCCTTCAGTGGAAAGGCGCACCGCGTCGGAAACATGTTCGATCTTGTCGAGCAGCCTCGACACCAACGCGCTGCCCTCGCTGGCAAGTGTTCTGGTCTGATCAGACTGATGCGTGGCCGCCTGTGCATTGTCGGATACGGAACTCACGCTGACCGACATCTCTTCCACCGAGGCGGCGATGGAAGAGGACGATTCACTCTGCGTCTTGGAAGCCCGCGCCACCTGCTGCGCAGCATCGGACAGGTTCCGGGCCATGCCGGCCAGTGACAGGGTGGAGTCATGGACTGTGCTGAGCATTTCCTGGAAGCTGTCCATAAGGGTGTTGAAGGCCTCCGCAGTCAGGCCGATCTCATCTGCGTGTACAACTCGTGCCCTCAGCGTCAGGTTCAAATCCTGTTGGCTGGCAACCATAACCTGCTTCAACTGGTCAAGCGGACCGGTGATGGCGCGACCGATGACGAAGAAGGCCCAGCTGAGGCCGGTCAGGGTAAGGATGGCCAGCGCCCATTGAATCGTGCTCTGGCTGTCGAGCTGGCGCTTGGCGGTCTCGTAGTCGTCCTGGGCCAGCCTGGACTGGGCTGCGATGACCTTGGTCAGTTCATCCAGCACCTTGTTGAACTTGGGACCGGCATTCGACTTGATATTCTCCAGGGCGCTGGGCTGGTCGCCCACGGAAATCATCATCACCGACTGATCGCGGGCCTTGTTGTATTCAGCGACCAATACGAGCAGCGCATCGATGGCCTGTTTCTGGTCCGGCACGGCCCCTACATAGGCTTGCAAGGAACTGGCCAGGGTCTTGTCAAGGGTCGCCATGCTGTTCAGGTGGGCCTGAGCGACTTCCTCGTTCTCTTCGGAAACAGCCAGAAGAATGGTCTGCCTGGCCCGGTGCAGTGTATCCACCGCCTGCATGAGCAGACCGGAGGGCGCTGTCCGTGTCGCGTAGATCTCTTTCGCCACATCGGCAGCCTTGTGGGCCAGCCAAAGTCCGCCGGCGGTGGACAGGACCAGCCCCACGACGGCGATGGCAGCCAGTGCTACCAACCCCTTTTTGACGCCTAAGTTGATCATGATGGCAACTGCCCGGTTACCCGGGCGGGTTCATTAAAATGCATGGGTTGGGAAGACAGGAATAGGGGCCGTGGTTACTTGTAATACCCGGCGCATACCGCCAAGTTCGCCGCTTTCGTGCAGAAGCCGATCTTTTCCTCGACCTTCCCGGACTGGGTGTTCTTGTACTTGCAGCCCATCGAGGCCGAGCCGCAGGCCGGAACGCCGGCGAAAACGAGCGTGGATGAGAATGCAAGCCGCAGGGCACGAACAGAATTCGAATTTTCATGACGTGTCCTTGTGGATGGGAAAGGGAACGGGAAAGGGAATTTCGGATAGCAGCCGCCAGAAAAGCATCGAATGCAAGCGACAGAAGCAATTGGCGACAACAAGCGGAATGTCTCCCGTCCGGGGTGTCGATTCGAAGCATGAACAGATTATCTTGATTATCCCCTTACAGCCGCTGATGTCTGTCCGCTACCTATCCGATTCGTTCATAGAGGCGGGGCGGCGAAGGAGAAAGTTACCCTGTTGAGTCAGAAAAAACCATAACGGCTCTGCCTTAATACATTGATTTGGGCATCGGTTTGAGCCGACTCGATACGCAAAGGATGGGCCCGCTGCGCTTGGCCCATCCGTTCTGTTTTTTTGCGGTATCGAATATTCCTGCCTTGCTGCCGATGAGCGAGGATCAGGCGCTCAGATAAAAGCTAGGTTCAGCCCTTTGCAAGGCGGATTGCCACGCCTGTGCCTGGCTGTCCGCGTGTTGTTCAATACTCCCCTATCCCGAACAGATCTCTGGCGGAATCGCTCACTTCAATCATCTCGTCATCACCTATCAGCAGATGGGCGCGGCAAGACTGGCCAAAGTCACACCAGTCGCAGTCGTTCATCTGCTGCGAAATGGCGCTTTCGATGTGTTCCGCCACATGCCCCAGAGCAATCAGCGTGAGGGAGTCCGGTGACAACTTCTCGCTATGGAACACTGTGATGTCATGGTGCCGGTCGATGGCTTCGCGGATGTGTGAAGGCAAGCCCCAGTTGCTGGCAAGCAACCCACCCACGACAGAATGGTTAGTGTTGAATCGCGCATCTTCCATGGCAGTTATTTCAATCCAGTCGATTTTTCCCTGGTTGATGCGTTCCATGATTTCACGATAAGCAGGAAAGCGCTGCAGCAACAGCGGCATCGCGCTGTCGTGGAACAGGGTATAGAGGTGTGCGTCCTCCATCAGATGTCTCAGGTTGAGCTTGCGGGCGAGCATGCTGGCCAATTGGGCGCTGCGGCTGGCACTTTCCCAGTAGCGTTCGATTCCCGGGATCGGCACGCTGGCGCGTAGCGCCAAGTTGATGACCAGACTGCTTACGTTGCCCATGCCGAGCATCGAGATGGCGTGCTTGATCGAACTGATCTTGGTGCGCAAGCCGTAATAAGGCGAGTTGACTGCTTTCAACACCGCTGCGGAAAGACCCACGTCTTTAGAGATCAGGCCGACGAGTCGCTGAATGTCGGGTTGGTCCTTGATTCGTTCAAGACTGATAGCGCGCACGATCTCCGGTTGGGGCGGAATTTTGATATTACCCAGCAACTGTTTCACCTCAGCCTGATTTAGCTCATGTTTGTTCATGGGGGCGCTGTGCTGAGGATTTATTGGTGAGACGGGGGAGGTTGTTTGGAGGTACATGTCCGTTTGCGGTTGGCCGGAGAACGAGGTTTATACCTATCGTAGCGCATAAAATATCAAATACAATAAAATTATCATTTTTATGATTAAAAATATTCTTTATGCGGCTTCATAAAGCGTTCTGTAAATACATAAGTACATGATTACATGTATATTATAATGAAGAGAAGTATAGTTTTTACACGAAAAAGACGCTACATCAAGGTGGTTTTGACGTTTATATATGTATAAATTAACAAATTTGTCGTTTACGTGTGGTATTGTCGATAGGGTTTCACCGACTGCCTGTTCAGATTCATCTCGCCCTTAAGAGGCTGCTGTGCTGGGCAAAAGCTGCAAGGATATGTGGTGTATCCAATCTTGCAGCTCAGACTGGGGGCGGTGCAGGTAATGCCACTGGAGGAAACAATGACGAAAATATT
The DNA here is from genome assembly GCA_020049415.1 of Betaproteobacteria bacterium. GTDB lineage: Bacteria > Pseudomonadota > Gammaproteobacteria > Burkholderiales > Thiobacillaceae > PFJX01. The sequence continues at coordinate 591 of JAIFKV010000084.1, read as the reverse complement.
ACTGATCGATGATCATCCGGATATCCGTCGCCTGCTTCGCATCACACTCGGGAAGGCGTATGACGTTTACGAAGCCGAAAATGGTGTTACAGGCTTTGAGTTGGCCCGCAGCATGGAGCCCGATCTTGCCGTGCTGGATATGATGATGCCTGGCGGGGTCGATGGATTGCAGGTGCTCGAAGCCATCAAGGCGGAGCCAAGCCTCGCGCATACCCGGGTGATCATGGTCTCGGCGCGCGGCCCCGAGCATCGCGAAATCTGTCTGCGGCAGGGCGCGGAAGCGTATTTTACCAAGCCCTTCAGCCCGCTTGAATTAGTTGCTTTCATCAAGCAAAGCGTCTCGATGAATTCAGTCAGCAAGGCTTTTACGGCTGCACCAAGAAGCGTGCTCGCGCACGAATGTCAACAGGAGTAAGCATGAGAACGCGTCCCCGCTATATCCCGCTCGAAGAAGCAGAAATCGGCATGGTGCTCGGTGCGCGACTCGACGTCATCCGAAATGGCTTGTTGCGTCTGACCCTGCCAGAAGATCATCAACTGGACGAAGATAATTTGTATCGACTGCACATGCTTCAAATGGAGTTTATCTGT
>JAIFKV010000046.1 GCA_020049415.1 Betaproteobacteria bacterium | reverse complement strand
ATCGGCCACTCCGGCTGTGGAAAATCCACCTTGTTGAATCTGGTCGCCGGCCTGACCGAGGCGACCGAAGGCATCCTGTTGCTGTCGGAAAGGGAAATCAAAGGCCCCGGGCCGGAGCGCGGCGTGGTATTCCAGAACCACAGCCTGCTGCCCTGGCTGACCTGCTTCGGCAACGTCCACCTGGCGGTGGAACGGGTCTTCGGCGCCAAAGAGAACAAGGCAAAGCTGAAGGAACGCACCCAGGCGGCGCTCGATCTGGTCGGCTTGAGCCATGCCACGCACAAGCACCCGAACGAGATTTCCGGCGGCATGAAGCAGCGCGTCGGCATCGCCCGCGCGCTGGCGATGGAGCCGAAAGTGTTGCTACTCGACGAGCCGTTCGGTGCACTCGACGCACTGACGCGCGCCGGCCTGCAAGATGAATTGATGCGCATCGTCAAGGAAACCCACGCCACCACGCTGATGGTGACGCACGACGTTGACGAAGCCGTATTGCTGTCGGATCGCATCGTGATGATGACCAACGGCCCGGCGGCAACCATCGGTGAGATTCTCGATGTCGACCTGCCGCGTCCGCGTGACCGTCTGAAGCTGGCGGAAAACCCGGCTTATCACCATCTGCGCGGCCAGGTGCTGGAGTTTTTGTATCAGAAACATTTGAAAAAAGCGGCTTGAGGCACTGAGTTGGAGGCCAGCTATAACCCCATTTCACTCAACGACGGATGATTGTCCGGCCGGCGGCCCTGCGGCCAGTGGAATTTCCGCTCGGACTCCTCGATGGTCAGATCGTTGATCGAGGCATGGCGGCGCGTCATCAAACCTTGCTCATCGAATTCCCAGTTCTCGTTGCCGTAGGCGCGGAACCAGTTGCCTGCATCGTCGCGCCATTCGTAGGCGAAGCGTACGGCGATGCGCGCGCCATCGCAGGCCCAAAGTTCCTTGATCAAGCGGTAATCCAGTTCGCGTTGCCATTTGCGGGTCAGGAATTCGACGATTTCGGCGCGCCCGTTGACGAACTCTGCACGATTGCGCCACTGGCTGTCCGGGGTATAGGCCAGCGCCACCCTTTCCGGATCGCGGCTATTCCAGGCGTCCTCGGCCAGACGGACCTTCTGGGCGGCGGATTCCGCAGTGTACGGAGGCAGTGGCGGACGTTCGATCGATACGGTTGACATGAAGGGGTTCCTTGAAATGATACAGACCTGTCTCTATCTTTGTGTAGACAGACCTGTCTGTCAAGATGGCTGTTCGCTGACTTTTACACTCCGCCATGACTCAGAGCAGCCCTTTATCTGCCCGCGACCGCATCCTGCAAACCGCCAGCCGGCTGTTCTACCGCGAAGGTCTGCGGGCGACCGGCATCGACCGCATCATCGCGGAATCCGGCGTCGCCAAGATGTCGTTCTATCGGAGCTTTGCCTCAAAAAATGACCTGATTGCAGAGTTTCTGCGCCAGAGGCATGCCGCCTGGATGCAACGCTTCCGCACCGGCGTCGAGGCAGGGCTGGCGATACCCGGCGCCGGTCTGGAAGTGATGGCCGATGTGTTGGAAGCCTGGTTTCGCGAACCCGACTTTCGCGGCTGCGCATTCATAAACACGCTGGTGGAAAGCGGACCGGGCGACGGTGAGGAAGTGGCGATCGCGCGGGCGCACAAGGCCGAACTGGAGACTTACGTGGCGGAAGTCGCCGAGCGGCTGGGTATGCTGGAGCCGGCAAGCGTCGCGGCGATGGCGATGCTGATCATTGAGGGCGCCATCGTGCGTGCCCAGATGACGGGTGATCCAGTAGTCGGCGGTTTGTGCAGAATCTTGTTGGCGCAACTCAAAGCTGCTGAAGCCAGCTCTCCGCCTTGATGTAAGCATCGAGTTCTTCCGCCGCGAGCGGCGGGCCGAACAGAAAACCCTGCACCGCGTCACAGCCGTTCTGACGCAGGAATTGAATCTGCGTCGCGCTGTCGACACCTTCGGCAATCGTGCGCAGGCCCAGCCGCTTGCCGAAGGCGAGCAAGGCGGCGACCAACTCGCGGCTTTGCGGGTTGAAGTCAATTTCTTTTATAAAAGTCAGGTCGATCTTCAGCGCGTTGAGCGGTAATTGCTGCAACAGGGCGAACGAGCAATAGCCGACGCCGAAATCGTCCAGCGTGAATTGGAAACCCGCCCGCGATAGCGCGCTCAAGCCGTTTAATGCTTCGCTATTGCTGGTCAGCGCGCTTTCTGGACATTCAAAACTCACCTTTGCCGGATTCAGGCCGGCGCTGCTCAAGGCGGTCAAAACCGATTCGGGATCGGCCAACGCCGAGAGTTGGCGGCTGGAGAGATCCATGCTCAGGCCGATATCCGACCATTCAGAGCGCGCCAGCAGGTCGGCGGCCAGGCGCAGGGAATCGATGCCCAACTCCGGCATCAGACCGAGTTTTTCGGCATGGCTGACAAAACGGCCGGCATCGAGCATGCCAAGTTCCGGGTGCTCGAAGCGCAGCAACATTTCCAGGCGCGCGACGCGGCCGCTGTGCAAATCGATTTCCGGCAAAAAACGCAGATGAAAACGCTGTTCCTCGCGTCCGCGCAGCAAGGCGTTGTCGAGCGAAAGCTGAGCTTGCGCGGCGGACTGGTCTTCGTTGCGGTAGAAGCAAAAATCGCCGCGTCCAGACTGTTTGGCGGTGTAAAGCGCCTTGTCGGCGGCATCCAGCAAACCTTCCGGGTCATCGCTGTCTCTTGGGTAGATGGCCACCCCGATGCTGACGCCCAGATCGACGGTATTGCCATCGATGCTGATGGGTTGCTCGACCACATCGATCAATTTACGGCAGACCAGGGTGGCGGCGGTTCTCGGTGTGTCGCTTTCCAGCAAGGCGACGAACTCATCGCCGCCGCGACGGCTGAGCGAGTCGCTGTCGCGCAGACAGGTGGTCATGCGGCGGGCGACCTCGATCAATACCTTGTCACCGAAGGCGTGCCCATATTGGTCGTTGATGGGTTTGAAGCGATCGAGATCGAGATACAGCATGGCCAATTTTCCGCTGCGACGTTCGAGCATCGAGATCATGCTGCGCAGCCGATCGCCAAACAGTATGCGGTTGGGCAAGCCGGTGAGGGAGTCGAAATGCGCCAGACGACGAATATGGTCTTCTTCGCGCTTGCGTTCGGTGATGTCGGAAAACAACCCGACATAACGCGTCGCTCTGTCGTCGGGCTCTCCGACCGCGACAATGGAGAGCCATTCCGCATACAACTCGCCTGACTTGCGCCGATTGATCACTTCGCCAGACCAGCGTCCGTTGCTTGCCAGGCTGTGCCACATCTTGCGGTAGAACTCATCGTTATGTTCGCCGGAGGCGAATTTGGCCGGTGTCTGGCCCAACGCTTCGTCAGCACGATAACCACTGATCTCGCTGAATGCCGGATTGACCGCGAGGATTCTCCCCGCCACATCGGTTACCACCATGCCCTCGCTGGCCGAGTCAAATGCGATGCGTGACAAACGCAGATCGCGCAAGCGCCACGCATCCCGCAGGCATTTGGTCACTGCGTCCTGCAATAAATGGCTATCGAGCGGTTTGAGTACATATCGATCCACGCCGATATCCAGCGCCTGGCGCAAATGGCTGGATTCGGAAGAGGTGGTGACCACAATGATCTGTGCGTCCGGGTCGATGTCGCGGATGGCCCGGCTCATGTCCAGGCCATCCATCACCGGCATCATGATGTCGGTGACCACCAGATCGGGTCGCCAGCTCCGCCAGGTGGCCAGTCCTTCAGCGCCATCGGCGGCAAGGCGTACCTCGCCGACTTGCGTGGCGATGATCTTCTGCATCATCAGTCGCAATGTCGCGGTGTCTTCGACCACCAGTACCCGCGCGGTGGAAACCTCGCGGTCGAACGCCTCTGACATATAAATATCCTCGATCTATTCGAATTATTTATCCGCACCAAAGTAAAAACCGTATGTGACAACGGTTGTGTCAACGACTATTCCGTGCGGCGCCAAAGGTAGCGCGGCAAGCCGATGTACGCCACAAAAAAATACAGCAGTGAGTTTTTCGATGAAATTAAAACCATGCCCCAAAACAGGGCTGTTTGAGCGCTTTTGCCGGCCTCCCGTTGCGTATAAAATGCGCAGCCGTTCAACGTGTCAAACCGACCTCCCGAATGCAAATCGGTCCTTACAAACTCAAGAACAACCTGATTGTCGCGCCCATGGCTGGCGTCACCGACAGGCCGTTTCGTCAGCTATGCAAGCAGATGGGCGCCGGTATGGCGGTGAGCGAAATGGTGACCTCGAACTCGTTGTTGTATGGCTCGAAGAAGACGCAGCGGCGGGCCAATCACGCCGGCGAGGTGGAGCCGGTCTCGGTACAGATCGCCGGTGCAGATCCGGCAATGATGGCGGAAGCGGCGCGTTACAACGCCGAACGGGGCGCTGCGATCATCGATATCAACATGGGTTGCCCGGCGAAGAAGGTCTGCAACGTGATGGCGGGTTCCGCGCTGTTGCAGGACGAACCGTTGGTGGCGCGCATTCTGCAAGCCGTGGTCAAAGCGGTGCCGGAGACGCCGGTTACGCTGAAAATCCGCACCGGCTGGGACAAGTCTCACCGCAACGCCTTGCAGATTTTGCACATCGCGCAGGAGTCCGGCATTCAGGCGCTGGCGATACACGGCCGCACCCGCGCCTGTGGATACAGCGGCGAAGCCGAATACGAAACCATTGCGGTAGTGAAAGCGGAAGCGCGCATTCCGATCATCGCCAATGGCGATATCACGACACCGGAAAAGGCGCTTCATGTGCTGCAGACCACCGCTGCGGACGCCATCATGATTGGCCGTGCGGCACAGGGGCGGCCTTGGCTGTTCCGCGAAATCAGCCACTTTCTTGCTCACGGCGAACATCTGCCGGCGCCGGAAGTAGCCGAAATACATGCCGTATTGCTGGCGCATCTGGACGATCTTTACTGCTTTTACGGCGAACTCGCCGGTAGCCGCATGGCGCGCAAACATATTGCCTGGTATACCCGCGGCCTGGCCGATTCCGCCAGTTTCCGCCACGCCATGAATCAGCTCGAGGGCACGCATGCCCAGCTGGACGCGGTCAACGATTTTTTCTGGCGCACGCGTGAACGCTCCAGCCGATTGATTTACCGCGCGGAGTCCGACTTTCTCGATGCCGCGCTCGAACAGCGCGCGGCGGCTTGAGGACACATGCAGTGACCGGAAAAATGGATCACACGATTGACGAAAACGTACTTGCTGCCTGTGTGCGCAGCGAACTGATTCAGTTCTTCAAAGATCTCGACGGCGAACCACCCGCCGGAATTTATGAAATGGTACTGAACTGCATCGAAAAACCGATGTTGGAACTCACCCTCGAACACGCCGGCGGCAATCAGAGTCGCGCCGCCGATTGGCTCAGCATCAACCGCAACACGCTGCGCAAAAAAATGCAGCAGCATGGCATCAAGTAAGCGGAAATGGGCGATGGGGAATGGGGAATGCAAGCCCAACTCTGTCCCAACACATTACCCATCCCATCCCTCATCCTCCATTAACCGACTGAATCATGATCAAACGCGCGCTCCTCTCCGTCTCCGATAAAACCGGCCTCATCGACTTCGCTCGCGCACTCTCCAGCGCCGGTGTCGATCTGCTTTCCACCGGCGGCACCGCCAAGGCGATCCGCGATGCCGGTCTGCCGGTGATGGATGTGTCAGAGTTCACCGGCTTTCCGGAAATGTTGGACGGACGGGTGAAAACACTACACCCGAAAGTGCATGCCGGCATCCTGGCGGTGCGCGACAACGACGCGCATGTGGCAACGATGAATGAACATGGCCTTGGCTATATCGACCTGGTCTGCGTCAACCTCTACCCCTTCGTGCAGACCGTCTCCAAGCCGCACACGCTGGACGACGCCATCGAGAATATCGACATCGGCGGCCCGGCGATGGTGCGTTCCTCGGCGAAAAACTACAAACACGTCGCCATCGTCACCGACCCCGCCGATTACCCGGCGCTGATCGCGGAAATGGGCGCGAATAATGGCGCGCTAAGTGACGCCACTCGCTTCGATCTGGCGAAGAAGGCGTTCACCCATACCGCGCAGTACGACGGCCATATCAGCAACTACCTGACCGCGCTGAATGCGGAAGGTGGCAAGGACCAGTTCGGCGAGAAGTTGACGCTGCAATTCAGCCGCGCACAGACCTGCCGCTACGGTGAGAACCCGCATCAGAACGGCGCTTTCTACGTCGAAGCCAATGCCCCCGCCGGCACGGTTGCGACCAGCCGTCAGATTCAGGGCAAGGAGCTGTCCTACAACAACATCGCCGATACCGATGCGGCGCTGGAGTGCGTGAAGACGTTCGACGCGAGTGCTGACAAACCGGCCGCCTGCGTCATCGTCAAGCATGCCAACCCCTGCGGCGTGGCCTATGGCGAAAACCTGCTCGACGCCTACAACCGCGCTTACCAGACCGACCCCGAATCCGCTTTCGGCGGCATCATCGCGTTCAACGGTCGCCTCGACGGCGAAACCGCGAAAACCATCGTCGAGCGTCAATTCGTCGAAGTCATCATCGCGCCGGAAGTCAGCCCGGAAGCCTCGGAAGCGGTCGCCGCGAAGAAGAACGTGCGTCTGCTCGAATGCGGCGCATGGACCGGCGCTATCGCACAAATGGACATGAAGCGCGTCGCTGGCGGCCTGCTGGTGCAAGACGCCGACATCCTGCTGCATGGCGAACTGAAGGTGGTGACCAAGCGCGCGCCGACGCCGAAGGAAATGGAAGACCTGCTGTTCGCCTGGCGCATCGCCAAGTTCGTCAAATCCAACGCCATCGTTTACGCCCGCGACCGCATGACCATCGGCGTCGGCGCCGGCCAGATGTCACGTGTCAACTCCGCCCGCATCGCCGCCATCAAGGCCGACCAAGCCGGCTTGGTGGTGCCTGGTTCGGTGATGGCCAGCGACGCCTTCTTCCCGTTCCGCGACGGCCTCGACAACGCGGCGGCGGCTGGCATTACGGCGGTGATTCAACCAGGCGGCTCGATGCGCGACGAAGAAGTCATCGCTGCGGCGGACGAACATGGCATCGCCATGGTGTTCACCGGTGTGCGACATTTCCGGCATTGATTTTTCTCGGCGCGGTTTTTGATGCATTGCGTCAAATAATGATCACGATGATCCCAACGATCCCAACGGCTCCCATGATCCGAATGATCCCAACACAGCAACCAAGCCGTTCTAGTGGTTTTATCAAGAACGGACAGAGGGACACTTCATGAAAATCCTCGTCATCGGCTCCGGCGGACGCGAACACGCGCTGGCTTGGCGGCTAAAACAATCGCCCCGCATCCAGAAGGTTTATGTTGCCCCCGGCAACGGTGGCACGGCGCGCGAAGAGGGGCTGGAGAACGTCGCCATTACCGCGATACCCGATCTGGTCGCCTATGCGCTGCAAGAAAGCATGCAACTCACCGTGGTCGGGCCGGAAGCGCCGCTTGCGGCGGGCATCGTCGATGCGTTCCGTGCTGCGGGGCTGAAAATTTTCGGGCCGACGCAAGCCGCCGCGCAACTGGAAAGCTCGAAGGATTTCGCCAAGCAATTCATGCTCCGGCACAACATCCCCACCGCCGCGTTTGCGACTTTCTCCGATGCCGCCGCCGCGCACGCTTATCTGGATGAACAGGGTGCGCCCATTGTGATCAAGGCGGATGGTCTGGCCGCTGGCAAGGGCGTGGTGGTCGCCACGACGCTGGAAGAAGCCCATGTCGCGGTCGAGATGATGCTGGCCGAGAATGCCTTTGGCGATGCCGGCGCACGAGTTGTCATCGAAGAATGCCTGTTTGGCGAAGAAGCCAGTTTCATCGTCATGGTCGATGGCGAACATGTCTTGCCGCTGGCCACCAGCCAGGACCACAAACGTCTGCTTGATGGCGACCAGGGGCCGAATACCGGTGGCATGGGCGCTTATTCGCCCGCTCCGGTTGTGACGCCGGAGATGCACGCCAAAGCGCTGCGGGAAGTAATCCGCCCGGTGGTGGCGGGGATGAAGGCGGAAGGTATTCCGTTCACCGGTTTTCTCTATGCCGGCCTGATGATCAGCCCGGATGGTCAGCTCAAGGTGCTGGAATTCAATTGCCGGATGGGCGACCCGGAAACCCAGCCGATCATGATGCGGTTGAAATCCGATCTCAGTGTGTTGCTGGAAGCGGGCGTCGATGGCCGGCTCGATCAGATTGAAGCGGAATGGGATCGGCGTTTCGCGCTGGGGGTGGTGATGGCCGCCGCCGGCTACCCGGAAAATCCGCGCAAGGGAGATGCGATCAGCGGACTCGGCGAGTTTTGCAAGCGCGCTGACGATGGCAAACTGTTCCATGTTTTTCATGCCGGCACCGTCATTCAGGATGACCAGATCGTTACCGCTGGCGGCCGCGTGCTTTGCGTCACCGCGTTGGGTGACACCGTGAAGATGGCGCAGACGCGCGCCTACAAGGCCGCCGAAGACATCGATTTCGCCGGCCGGCAGATGCGCCGGGATATTGGCTGGCGCGCCATCGGACGCAAGAAAAAATAGTTTTTCGATCGCTTTGGCTGGCATGACGCCGCTGCCCGATGTGTTGCGTTTGCGTGCGTTCTTGCACCGCGGCGGGGTGATCGCCTACCCGACCGAATCCTGTTTTGGTCTCGGCTGCGACCCGGCCAATCGGCGCGCGGTTGAACGCATTCTGCAACTGAAGGGGCGGCCGCGCGGCAAAGGGCTGATTCTGGTCGGCTCCGATCGACGCCAGTTCAAACCCTATCTTGCCAATCTCCCCGATGCGCTGGCGGCCCGCTTGAGCGCATGGTGGCCGGGGCCGAATACCTTGTTGCTGCCGGCGTCGAAGCGCTGTCCGCGCTGGCTGCGGGGAAAGCACAGCACCCTGGCGGTGCGTGTCAGCGCCCACCCTGAAACAGCCCGTCTGTGTCGCGCCCTGAAGATGGCGTTGGTCTCCACCAGCGCCAACGAGGCGGGAAAACGCGCCATCAAAGATGCCAGAACCTGCGCCCGGATCTTCGGCAAACAGGTTGTGACGCTGGGCGGCCACATCGGCCAGCGTAAGCGACCCTCGCGCATCATCGACCCGATCAGCGGCAGGACGTTCAGAGCTTGACCCGCCGGCGCAACCGATTCGACTGAACAAATTTGCCCGATTGCGCGGAACACCTGTCAGGCATCAACAAATAACGCAATGCAGCCGCGATAGAATCGGCTTCGCGGTATTTTTCACTTCACGCAACCCTCCAGGAATACAGCAAGATGCGACTCAATATTTCCCGCTCCAGCGGCTTCACGCTGCTGGAAATCATGATCGTCGTCGTCATCCTTGGCGTTCTCGCCGCTCTGGTCGTGCCGAAAGTCATGAGCCGACCGGACGAAGCCCGCCAGGTCGCCGCCAAGCAGGACATCGCCTCGCTGTTGCAGGCGCTGAAGCTCTATCGTCTCGACAACTTTCGCTATCCCTCCACCGAGCAAGGCTTGACCGCGCTGGTCAATCAACCGACCGCCGAACCGGTGCCACCGAACTGGAAAGGCGGCGGCTATCTGGACCGGCTGCCGAATGATCCCTGGGGTTCTCCGTATCAATATCTCAACCCCGGCGTGCGTGGCGAAATCGATATCTTCTCCTTTGGCGCCGACCGCGAGTCGGGTGGCGAGGGCGATGGCGCCGATATCGGTTCCTGGAGTCTCTAGTTGTCGCCTGGTTGTTTGGCGAAAAGGCGTGGCGTCGGGCTGGATTTGCGCCCAGGAGCCTGTTGCGGCGGCTTTACGCTGATCGAAATCCTCGTCGTGCTGGTAGTGATCGGCATCGTGGTCGCCACGTTGCAACTCAATCTGTTTTCCGACGATGCCCGCCGCCTGCGCCATGAGGGCGAGCGGCTCGCCGCGCTGCTGACCGCGCTGGCCGATGAAAGCGTCACCAGCGGCCAACCGTTGGCGGTGTCTTTCAGCGAAGAAGGTTATGCCTTCTGGGAACGCAACCTGGATGCCACAGCGGAGCAAGCGGCGGATCGCTGGCGCACGCGTCCGGGGGATGAATTGTTTTCCAATCGTCAGATGCAAGGCGAGATTCGAGTGGCTGAAGTCCGCATTCGCCAGCGCCCCCTGTCACTCACCGGCAAAACCCCGGAACGGGTGGTGTTCTCCCCTTCCGGCATGCAGCCGCCGTTTTCGGTTTTGCTCGCCTTGGGTGACTTGCGCGTGCGGGTAGTGTCGGACGCCATCGGTAATCTGCGCGTTGAGGACGACGATGACGAGGGCGGCGTTTGATGCAATTGCATCGTCCTTGCCGGGGTTTCACCTTGATCGAAATGTTGGTCGCGCTGGCGATACTTGCTATCGCCCTTGCCGCCGTGCAGCGCTCGGTATCCGGCTCGCTCGACAACGCTTTCGAGCTCAAACAACGCCTGCTGGCCAGTTGGGTCGCCGACAATCGCCTGGCCGAGTTGCGCGCGACGCGCCTGCTGCCGCCTATCGGCGAAACGCAGGGCGAGGAAATTCAGGCCGGCATTACTTTTTACTGGAAGAGCCAGGTCAACACGACACCGAATTCTTATGTCGAACGGGTGGAAATTACCGTTACCAATGCCGCTGACCGCAAACACGCGCTGGCCACCCTGGTCGGTTATCTGGTGAATCGATGAGGCGAATCCGGCGTCCCCCTTGCGGTGGCTTCACTCTGCTCGAAGTGCTCGTCGCGGTGACCATCTTCGCCTTGCTCGGCATGGCCGCTTATTCCGGTCTCGATGCGGTGCTCAAGGCGCGCGCCCGGTTGGACGACGAGAATCATCAATGGCGCGCCGTCGCCCTGTTCTGGACGCGGCTGGGGCGCGACCTGTCAGCTTATGTCGAACGCCCCGCCCGCTTGCGTGGCAGCGCCCCGCAAGCTGCATTTCTCGGCGAACCGATGGCCGTTGGCGAGTATGCGGCGCAACTTGAATTGACTCGCTTGGGTGCAGCCGACGCCGGCGAAACACCGCCCGAACGGGTCGCCTACCGGCTGCGCGAGGGCAAGGTGGAATGGTTGCGCTGGCCAGCGCTGGACAGCGCGCCACGCGCCACGCCGGATGTCGCGGTGCTGCTGGAACGGGTGGCGGCATTGGAATTTTCTTATCGCGACAGCGCCGGCCTGTGGAATGCGCGCTGGCCCGTCAGCGCCAATCAAGGCCACCCGACAGCGGTAAAGGTCATCCTTCAACTGGAGACGGGCGAAGTGCTCTCGCGTTGGTATGCATACTGATCGAGCCAGCGGTCCGCCACCGGGTAGCCGCGTGCAAGGGCCTCGGCGCTTGCCCCGAGGTCAGCGCGGCATCGCTTTGATCACCGTTATTCTCATCGTCGCGCTGGCCACCACCGTGGCGAGTTTTGTCGCCTGGCGGCAGCAGGTCTGGACCCGGCAAGTGGAGAATCTGCGCGATGCTTCGCAGGGTGAGTCGGTGGCGCGCGCCGGCATCGATTGGGCTGGCGCAATCCTGCTCGAAGATCGCCGTAAAAATCAGTTCGATCATCTCAACGAAGCCTGGAGCCAGCGCGTTGTTCTGCCGGTTGAACGCGGTCAGGTTGCCGGCGGCATGCTTGATCTGCAAGCGCGTTTCAACCTCAACAATCTGGTGCGCGGCAACCCGGCGCAGGCCAGCGGCGCCGACATCGCCGCCTTCCAGCGTCTGCTCGCCAGCCTTGAACTGCCCGCCGCATTAGCTGATGCGTTGGTCGACTGGCTCGACGCCGACAGCCAACCCTATGGCGCGGATGGCGCCGAAGAGGCTTATTACCTGGGGCTGCCGGAACCTTATTTCGCCGCCAATCGAAGTTTGGTTGCGCTGGCCGAGTTGACTCTGTTGCGCGGCTTTGATCCAAGCGTGGTCGACAAACTCGCGCCATTCGTCTGCGTCTTGCCGAATCCCACCCCGGTCAATGTCAATACTGCCAGTGCTGAAGTGCTGGCCGCTGTCATCCCCGGCCTGAATCTGAATGACGCCCGCCAACTGGTGGAACAACGCGGCGATGGCAGCCAGACGCTGGCCGAATTTCGTGGCAAGCTCGATGCCGCGCAAGCGCTCGGTCTGCAAGAAAATATGCTGAGCGTCGCCAGCGACTATTTCGAGGTTGATCTGCATGTTGAATTCGGCCGCGTGCGGCAACGTTATTTGGCGCTTTACCAGCGGCAAGGGCAGAATTGGCCGCTGCAACTGTGGCTGCAACAACGATGAATCCGCACTAAGTGACTGTCCATGAAACGTCTATTTCTCTCGCTCCCCGATTTTTTGCCAGAAAACCTGGACACCCTCGCCTGGCGTTTGACCGGCAATCCGCCCACCAGCGGTCAGGCCGCCAATGCCAGTGAATTGCCGGCGGCTGATGAAACCTGGCTCGCACTCCCCGCCGCCCGCGTCGTACTCAGCAGTATCAAGATTTCTTCCCGCGCCCTGCGAAAGCTGAATGGCGCACTCGGCAACGCGCTGGAAGACCAGCTCATGCTCGACCCCGCCAGCGTGCATATCGCCTTGGGCAAAGCACAGTCGGACGATGTGCATCCGCTCGCAATAATTGAAATTGCCTGGCTGGAACAGGCGCTGGCGTTGTGCCGGCGGCATCAGATCGAGCCCTTCGGCGCAATTCCCGAAACCTTGTTATGGTCCGGCGACGACGCCTCGGCGCAATGGTGCATGCGCTGGAGCGGTGACATCGGCTTTGTGCGAAGCGGCCCCTGCGCCGGTTTCGCGCTGGATGATGGCAACGCCGAAACGCCGCCGTTGGCGCTGCAATTGGCGGTGGCTGAAGCGCGGCGGAAAGAGGAATCGCCCGTCGCCATCATCATCGAAACCGATGCCAACCTCGATATCGATACCTGGAGCCGCAGCCTGGATTGCCCGGTTCAGCCGCAAGCCCTGCGCGCCGACCCGCATCCGCCCGCAATCAACCTGCTGCAAGGCGCATTCGCCTCGAATCGGCGAGGCGGCGGCTTCGGCCAGGGCCAGTTGGCCAACATCACCCGTTTATTCGGCGGCGAGCATGCCAAAACATACCGTATTGCCGCCGGTCTGGTCGCTGCGGCGCTGACGCTGCATGTACTGGGAGCCGGCGCCGACTGGGCGCGACTGAGCTGGGAAAACAAGCAGATACGCGGCGAAATGCGGCAAGTATTCCAGGACACATTTCCCGACACCAAGGCCATCGTCGACCCGGTTCTGCAAATGCAACGTCAACTTGCCGATCTGCGACGCGCACGCGGTTATGCCGAAAGCGGCGATTTGCTGCATGCGCTCAACGCAATCGGCGGCCAAGTCGGCGGGGTGAGCGGGTTCAAATACGAAAACGGCCGCTTGCTGCTGAATCAGCCGCTGACGACCGATCTTGAAGCGCTGCGCAATTCGCTCGCCGCGCAAGGCTATCAAATGGCCTCCAGCGGCGAACCGGGAAATCTTGTGCTCACCTTGCAAAGGAGCCAGCAATGACCCTGACGCTGCCATCCCGACTACGCGATTTCTGGGGTGAGATCGCCCCGCGAGAACGCAACCTGATCGCCATCGGGCTGTTTGTCCTGCTCCCCATTGGGTTCTACCTCTACGTCTGGCAACCCATGCACAGCGAACGCACCCGCCTTGCCCAGCGCGTCGAGCAACTGCGCGGCGAACTGGCGCAATTGCGCGCCGACAGCGAAGAAGTCAAACGTCTGCGCGGACAGCAGCCCATCGGCAGTGGGCAAACGCTAGATGCCAGCGTGCGCGTGGCAGCCGCCCGCTTTGGCCTGAGTGACAGCATCGGCACGCTGACGCCGCAGGGAAGCGACCGTCTCGCTGTCGAAATGGACGCCGCCGCGTTCGATGCCTGGTTGCGCTGGGTGGGTGAACTCGGCGTGCAGGGAATCAGCCTCACCGCCTGCAAAGTCGAAGCCCTGCCGACGCCCGGCCTGGTGCGCGTCAAAGCGACGTTGACGCGAGCCGCCCCGTGAACCCGATCAACCTTGAACCGAAATCTGCGGCCCCTCTTTCGATGCGCCCATTGTGAAAACGGCCGATAACATCCAGAGCGTCCAGCCACCCCGCCTGCGCGGCAAGCTTATCCTGGCTGGCGTGCTGTTTTACCTGCTGTTTCTGCTGATGCAAATGCCGGTTTCCTGGCTGATCGCGCAACTCCCCAGCGACAGCCCGGCGCAGCTGCGTCAGGCCAGCGGCACGCCCTGGAACGGCTCGGTTCGCCAGGTGACCTGGAAAGTGGATAACGAACAACTCGAACTCGGTCACCTGACCTGGCGCTGGATTCCATCCGAGTTGCTGGATGGGCGCATCGGCTTGCGCATCGGACTGGCCAGTAACAACCACAAGTTGTCCGGCACGCTGCTCATCGCCGAAGACGGGCTGCAACTGAAAGGATTTCAAGGCAGCCTGGAAGCGACCATTCTTGGCTTCGTCTCGCGCCCGCTCAGCCTTTTGCAACCCAAGGGCAGCCTGGAATTGGACATCGCCAGCCTGAATTTGAAACGCAATCGAGTGCATGGCGCGGCGCGGCTCGATTGGCTGAATGCACGTAGCGGCCTGATCGGCGCGCCGCTGGGCAACTATCGCGCCGAACTGACCGCCAACCCCGACGGCCGCCGTGCGCGCATCAACATCCACACCCGGCAAGGCGCGCTGGCAATCAATGGCGACGGCGACTTCATTCCCGGCAAAGGGGTCGAAGGAAAGCTCAGCCTCACCCCGCCGCAAGACGACAGTCGCCAACTGTATACCCCGGTGCTCAATCTGCTCGGCCGACCCAATGCAAACGGAACCTGGATCCTAGCACTCACCCCCAAGTGAGCTTTGGGTTTGCATTCAAAACAGCGGCAAGATGAATCGAGCCAGAAATACTTGGCGTTCCCAATGAGTTTGTCTATAACCAAGAAGGACGAAAAAACCTTATGTAATTCGTTGTAGCCTATCAATAATTAATTAAATATTTCAAAGCATAAA
>JAIFKV010000080.1 GCA_020049415.1 Betaproteobacteria bacterium | reverse complement strand
TTCAGAGGCCTGCGCGACGCCGACACAGAACTACTGGCGCAGGATCTGGACTGGTTGCGCGCGGCATTCGCTGCGGCGGAATAACCTGTAGTTCCTCCCCCACCTCGTGCGACTGTATCACCTCGCACAACAGAGATCAGATGATGCCGTTTTGCTGTTGTGCGCTGAACTCAATGAAACCCGGACTGTGTTTCCGAAAACCGATTTGCGCATGTTTTTTGAATTGGGGTCTGCAAAAATCCCCGCCCAATTGGCCTCTATCAGCGAAGTTGGGGACTCGGCAAAATCCTTGAGATCAGGTTGTTTGCAGGTAAAGTCTGGTTACCTTCAATGGGCAACCGCCTCAGCCAGTGGGTTGCTGAACTATCACGACTTTCGTGATAAGTCGCACTGTCAAATTGCCGCCGATGCCGGTTATCACGTGGATGAAAACAACATTGACTCTGACTAAAGCTGCCGTTTAAAGAGGTCGCCCCACTCCGAATTATTCAGACCAAGGTATCGACCACTCGGCAAGAAAACTTACTTCAACATTCAAATAATACGTGTTGCCATCAACCCTGACCGACGCCAGTTTCAGAAAGGCAGCGCAATTATTGCAGCGTCATCTGCATTGCATAAGTGCAAAGCGTGATCAGCGGCTGCGGCATGATGCCAAGCATCAGCACTGCCAAGCCATTGATGCTGAGCAACGCTTGCACATCAGGGATCGCCGTATAAATGGGCGCATCCGCCTTGGGTGTATCGAAATACAGTACTTTAACCACCCGCAGGTAATAGAACGCGCCGATCAGCGAGAACATCACCGCCACCACAGCAAGCCAGACGAAGCCCGCGCCGACCAAGGACTGCAGGATAGCCAACTTGGCATAAAAACCGACGAAGGGCGGCAGTCCGGCCATGGAAAACATCAGGATGGCCATCAGCGCCGCAAGCCAGGGATTGCGACTGTTGAGGCCACGAAAATCATCCAGATTTTCCGCCTCCAGGCCATTGCGGGATAGATACACCACCAGACCGAAGCTACCCAGGCTCATCAGCACGTAAGCAATGACATAGAACATGCCGGCGGTATATCCCGCGAAAGTGCCCGACATGATGCCCAGCAGCAGGAAGCCCATATGCGAGATGGTGGAATATGCCAGCATGCGCTTGATATTGGTCTGCATGATGGCAGCCAGGTTACCGATGGCCAGCGAGAGCACTGCCATCACCGCCAGCATGCCTTGCCAATTCTCAACTTGCGGATGCAAACCATCCACCAGCAGGCGCATGGTGATGGCAAACGCCGCGAGCTTCGGCGCAGACCCGACAAACAAGGTCACGGCGGAAGGCGCGCCTTGGTAAATATCCGGCACCCACATATGAAATGGCGCAACTCCCAGTTTGAAACCAAGCCCGGCGATCAAGAACACGAGACCGAAAACCAACACCATCTCGTTCTGCACGCCAGCTTGCAGAATCTGTGCCATGGCCGGCAATTCCAGGGTGCCGGTGAGCCCATAAAGCAACGACATCCCGTAGAGCAGAAAACCCGAAGCAAGCGCGCCGAGGACGAAGTATTTCATCGCGGCTTCAGTCGCTTGCGCCGAGTCGCGTTGCAGCGCGACCAAAGCGTAGAGTGACAGCGACAGCAATTCCAGGCCGATGTACAAAGAGATGAAGTGATTCGCCGAAATCATCACCATCATGCCAAGCAGCGCAAACAGAACCAGGACGAAGAACTCGCCCTTCAACAAACCACGCTCCAGCAAATAGGGGCGTGAGTAGATGACCACCGCGAGGGTGGAGAAGTAAGCGACAAGCTTGAGCACATCGGCCATCGCGTCATCGACAAACTGGCCGCTGAAGGTGAACTGAATTTGAGGCACGCTGGTTAAAACAGTAATAGCGGCGGCAACAACCAGCGTGAATATTGTCAGCGGGTAATTCCAGCCACGGTCTTTGAAAAGCGAATCGCTCAACAAGATCAAGCAGGTCATGCCGAGAACAAAAATTTCCGGCAGTGCGGGAGTGAAGTCGGGGACAGTAAAGTTCATGGCATGCTCTTGTTCGCGGGCTTCTATTTAATAGGCCAATTTGCTGTGAGCGACATGCGCCAACAGATTTTCCACCGAGGTATGCATCACTTCGGTAAACGGCAGGGGATAAAGTCCCATACCCAAAACGCAGACAGCCAGCAGCCCCAGCACCACGAATTCGCGTGAATCGATATCCTTCATTTCGGCCACATGCTCATTGCCGATGGCGCCGAAGACAACGCGCTTGTACATCCACAGGGTATAGGCAGCGCCAAAGATCAGCGTAGTGGCGGCCAGGAAGGCCCACCAGAAGTTCACCTGCACCGCCCCCAGGATGACCATGAATTCACCGACAAAACCGGAGGTTCCTGGCAAGCCGGCATTAGCCATGGCAAACAGCATAAAGAACGCGGCAAAGCGCGGCATGGTATTCGCTACGCCACCATAATCGGCAATCTGACGGGAATGCACGCGGTCATACATGACGCCGACGCAAAGAAACATCGCCGCAGAGATGAAACCGTGAGAAATCATCTGCACCAGACCGCCTTCAATGCCAAGCGGATTGAACAGGAAGAATCCCAGCGTGACGAAACCCATGTGGGCAATGGAGGAATAAGCGATCAGCTTCTTCATGTCCGACTGCACCAGCGCAACCAAGCCGATATAAACCACCGCGATGAGCGACAAGGCAATGATCACATAGGCATATTCACGCGATGCATCCGGCAGAATGGGCAGGATGAAACGCAAGAAGCCGTAGGCGCCAACTTTAAGTGTAATCGCCGCCAGCACGACAGAACCGCCGGTTGGCGCCTCGACGTGAGCATCAGGCAACCAGGTATGCACTGGCCACATCGGCACTTTCACCGCAAAAGCGAAGAAGAATGCGATGAACAACAATGTTTGCGCGACCATCGTCAAGGGCACCCGATGCCAGGCCAGGATTTCAAAACTGCCGCCGCTCTGGAAATACAGATAAACCAGCGACACCAACATCAGCAGCGAGCCCAGCAAGGTGTAGAGGAAGAACTTGATCGCCGCATAAACCCGATTCGGTCCGCCCCACATGCCGATGATCAGATACAGCGGGATCAGCATGGCCTCAAAGAAAACATAGAACAGCATGCCGTCCAATGCCACAAAGACGCCATTAAGCAAACCAGACTGGATCAGGAAGGCCGCCATGTACTGGCCGGTTCGCACCTTGATCACCGCCCAGCCAGCCAGCACGACCAGAATCGTGGTGAAACTGTTGAGCAAAACGAAGAGCATCGAAATGCCATCGACACCCAGACGATAGTGGATGTTGTAGGCCGGAACCCACTCCGCGACTTCGACGAACTGCATCGCGGCCGAGGCGTTATCAAATCCGGTCCATAGTGGCAACGTCACCAGAAAACCCAACACCGAACCGAGCAACGCCAACGTGCGTTGACCATCAGCGTTTTTATCGCCGCCGGTGATGAGGATGAGCACGCCCGCCGCGATAGGCACCCAGATGGCGAGGCTTAACAGGCCGATCCCTTCAATCATGAGTAACAGTCGCTTTCATTTTCAGCCCCGCACAAACCAGGTGGCGAGCAACAGCACGCCAATGATCATCGCGAAAGCATAGTGGTAGATGTAACCGGATTGCAGGTGGCGAACCACGCCGGCGATACGGCCGACCAGACGCGCCGTGCCGTTGACCATCAAGCCATCGATAGCCGCAACGTCACCCCAGCGCCAGAAACGTCCGCCAATCATGCGCGCGCCTCTGGCAAAGAACCATTCATTAAACGTGTCGAAACCATATTTGTTGTCAAGAACACGGTAAATCAGCTGGAAGCGACGTTGAATCGCGGCGGGGATATCCGGTCGCTTCATGTAGAAGAACCAGGACAAGGCAACCCCCGAAACCGCCAGCCAGAAAGGCAGCAAAGTCATGCCGTGCAACGCCATTGCAAAAGCGCCATGGAAATGGTGCGCCAATTCAGCCATCGATCCGTGTGACTCGGCGACAACCACCGCATGGCCGAACCAGTTACCGAACATCAATGGCTGGATTGCGATATAGCCGATGATCACCGAAGGAATAGCCAGCAGGATCAGCGGCAACGTCACCACCCAGGGGGTTTCGTGCGGTGTATGGTCGTGATGACCATGACCGTGCGCTTGATCATATTCAACCTCATGCTCGGTTTCATGGCCATGCGTGTGATGCGCATTATGGAAACGCTCCTTGCCGTGGAAGACGAGGAAATACATGCGGAAGGAATAGAACGCGGTAACGAATACGCCCATCGTGACAGCAAAGTAGGCAAAACCGGAACCCGCCAGGTTGGAGAACTTGACCGCCTCGATGATGCTGTCCTTGGAGTAGAAACCGGACAGGAAAGGCGTGCCGATCAAGGCTAGCGACCCAATCAGCGAAGTGATCCAGGTGATCGGCAAATACTTGCGCAGACCGCCCATCTTGCGGATGTCCTGTTCGTGATGCATTGCCATGATCACCGAACCTGCCGCCAGGAACAGCAGCGCCTTGAAGAATGCATGCGTCATCAGATGGAAGATCGCGACGGAATAAGCGGAAGCACCCAACGCCACCGTCATATAGCCCAGCTGTGACAGCGTGGAATAAGCCACCACGCGTTTGATATCGTTCTGGATGATGCCAAGGAAGCCCATGAACAACGCGGTAATCGCACCGATAACCATGACAAAAGACAAAGCAGTGTCGGACAACTCGAACAACGGCGACATCCGCGTCACCATGAAGATGCCGGCGGTCACCATTGTCGCGGCATGGATCAAGGCGGAAATCGGGGTCGGGCCTTCCATTGAATCCGGCAACCAGACATGCAGCGGAAATTGCGCCGACTTGCCCATCGCGCCAATGAACAGCAGGATGCAAATCACCGCCATCAGGCTCCAGGCATGGCCATCGAACAGGCTGATTGTATGGTTGGCCAGTTGCGGCGCCATTTGGAACACCTGCGCGTAATCGAGTGTGCCGAAGTAGGCCCAGACCAGACCGATACCGAGGAGAAAGCCAAAATCGCCGACGCGGTTGACCAGGAATGCTTTCAGGTTGGCGTAGATCGCGGTTTCACGCGTGTACCAGAAACCGATCAGCAGATAAGACACCAGACCAACCGCTTCCCAGCCAAAGAACAACTGCAGGAAGTTGTTCGACATCACCAACATCAACATCGAGAAGGTGAACAGCGAGATATAACTGAAGAAACGCTGGTAGCCCGGGTCTTCCGCCATGTAGCCAATGGTGTAGATATGCACCATCAAAGAAACGAAAGTAACCACCAGCATCATCAACACGGTGAGTCGATCGATCAGGAAGCCGATTTCCAGGTGCAAGTCGCCGGAAGTGAGCCAGGTGTAAACCGCGCCGTTATAGGTATTGCCAGCCTGAACATCCTGGAAGATCAGCAGGGAGGCAATAAAAGCAATCGCGACACCCAGGATGGTGACGCTATGCGCACCCGTTCGACCGATGGTTTTGCCGAACAACCCGGCGAGCAACGCGCCGGCGAGCGGTGCCAGAGGAACGGTCAGATAAAGGCTATGCATGTCCATGATTTCAGCCCTTCAACCGATCCAGACCATCGACATTGATGGTGCGCAGATTTCGGAACAAGACAACAAGAATCGCCAGACCGATGGCGGACTCCGCAGCCGCCACAGTGAGAATGAAGAAAACAAACACCTGCCCGGCGGTATCGTCGAGATAGCGTGAAAAGGCGATGAAATTCATGTTTACCGCCAGCAGCATCAACTCGATGGCCATCAGGATAATGATGATGTTCTTCCGATTCAGGAATATCCCGACAACGCTGATCGCGAACAGGATAGAACCCAGAATGAGGTAATGGTTCAGGCCGATCATTCGTCATCCTCTTTGGGGGCATCCGGCTTTTGCGGCTTTAAATTGACCATGCGAATCCGGTCAGCACGCTTGACCTTGACCTGATCGGCGGGATTTACCTGACGGGTATCGCCGCGCTTGCGGTGTGTCAACGCAATCGCCGCGATCATCGCCACCAGCAGCAGCACAGCAGCCAGTTCGAATGGGTAAACATATTCTGTATATAAGACACGTCCAAGTTCTTTGGTGTTGCTGTATTCAGCCACATGCGCAATGGGCTCGGCCAGTCCGAAGTCCTTGCCGCCAAGCACCATGATCATTTCCACCACCATCAATCCGCCGACCAGAATCCCCGCTGGCAAATAGCTCCAGAATCCACGGCGCAATTCTTCCAGGTTGATATCCAGCATCATCACCACAAACAGGAACAACACCATCACCGCACCGATGTAGACCAACACCAGCGTGATGGCGAGGAATTCAGCTTCCAGCAACAACCACAATCCGGCGGCGGAGAAAAACGCCAGCACCAGCGCCAATGCCGAATGCACCGGGTTGCGCGCGGTAATGACACGCAGACTCGCCAGCAACAAGATGGCGGAAAGAAAGTAGAAAACGAAACTGGTGAATTCCATTTGGGCTTGACCTTAGGCGGCCATCTCCATGTATTCGACCTTGCTGACCGGGCGAGGAATCATCAAGCCTTCCACTGCATCCACACTCGATCCGCTCGCAATGCAGCCAGGCAGGTCGGGCGCATAGGCGGAAAAACCTGCCCCTGCTTGTTCGATAACAACTGCGTATCGCATCTGCTTACCTCTTCGTTCCAGCTTGTTTCAGCATGCTGCTGCAAGTCCCGGGCGCAACAACATCGCTCGGCTTGCTGGCAACAGTGGCGTGCCCGATTTTTTCCGCTTGATTCAACTGGCGAAGACTGCCTTTTGTCGCCACCCGCATCCAGCCCTCTCTATGCAGCATATTCAATATGTCCTGTATCTTGACCGGCTTGTTTAGCGATAGCGGGCATCTTCAGCCCGATCTTTGGCAATCTGCTCTTCGTATTTATCACCCACCGCCAGCAGCATCTCTTTGGTGTAGTAAAGATCACCGCGCTGTTCACCGTGATATTCAAGAATACGCGTCTCGACAATGGCATCCACCGGACAGGCTTCTTCGCAAAAACCGCAGAAAATGCACTTGGTCAGGTCGATGTCATACACCGTGGTACGCCGAGTGCCGTCGTCACGTTGTTCAGATTCGATCTTGATCGCCATCGCCGGACAGACAGCCTCGCACAATTTACAAGCAATACAGCGTTCCTCGCCATTCGGGTAACGACGTTGCGCATGCAAGCCGCGAAAACGCGGTGATTGTGGTGTCTTCTCTTCTGGAAACTGCACCGTAATCTTGCGCGCGAAGAAGTGGCGGCCGGTCAATGCCATGCCGCGCACCAACTCGATGAGCAGGAAGGTGTTGAAGAAGGACTTGATGCCGTTGAACATGAATGCCCCTCCTTAATGGAACCAATGGCCGATCGGGGTTTGCATTGCCGCGCCGACAACCAGAATCCAGACCAGTGTCACCGGAATGAACACTTTCCAGCCTAGACGCATGATCTGGTCATAGCGATAACGCGGGAAGGTGGCACGAAACCAGAGAAACAGGAACAACACGAAGCTCATCTTCGCCGCAATCCAGATGAAACCATCCGGCAGGAACGGGAAGGGAGATAACCAACCACCGAGGAACATGATGCTGGTCAAACCGGCAATCAGAATCATGTTGGCGTATTCGGCAAGGAAAAACACCGCGAACGCCATGCCTGAGTACTCGACATGGAATCCGGCGACGATTTCAGATTCACCCTCTGCCACGTCAAACGGCGCACGGTTGGTTTCCGCCACACCGGCAATCAGATAAACGATGAACAGCGGGAACAGCGGCAGCCAGTACCATTGCCAGAATCCGCCAGCCTGCGCGTTGACGATATCGATCAGATTCAGGCTTTGCGAGGCCATCAACACGCCGACCAGTGCAAAACCCATGGCAATCTCGTATGACACGATCTGCGCTGAAGAGCGCATTGCGCCGAGAAAAGCATACTTGGAATTTGAAGCCCAACCGGCGATGACAACGCCGTAAACCCCCATTGAGGTAATCGCCATGATGTATAGCAGACCGGCATTCAGATTGGCCAACACCAACTGGTCGGTGAAGGGGAATACCGCCCATGCCGCCAGCGCCGGTGCGATAACCAAAACCGGACCAAGCAAAAACAAGCCCTTGTTGGCGCCACTGGGGATGATGATTTCCTTCATCATCAATTTCAGACCATCGGCTATCGGTTGCAGCAATCCAAGCGGGCCAACTCGGTTGGGACCGATGCGAACCTGCATATAGCCAATCACCTTGCGCTCGACGTAGGTCAGATAGGCCACCGCAATCATCATCGGCGCAACGATGGCAATGATCTTCACCAGTGTCCAGATCGGCAACCAGGCGGGGCCGAGAAGTTCGGCGAAGGGGGCGAGTAATGCGTCCATGTCAGACCTTCTCCACGCTGATCGGGCCTAAGCGTGCGCCCAGAACAGCGGTCAAGGGATGGGCGGCGGCCACACGCACAGCATCGACCGCCAATCGATCATCTCGCCGCACCGTCATCACCGCTGCTTGTGCGTCTTGCCGCAGGCGAATCTGATCACCTTCGGCCAACCCCAGGCGGGTCAGCAATTCGCTGCCAAGCCAGGCGACGGGTTCAGCCGCGTCCGGCGTTGCTTGCAAAGTGCGTGAATAGCGGGTCAGAGGATCAAGTTGATAGATCGGCGTTTCGCCGAGCCGCTCCAGTCCGTCCGCAATATTCAGCGCGCCGAGACTTGCTTCGGGCGCTGCGTTGTCAAGTGCGGAGGCAAAATCACCTGTCGCCTCACCACCCAAAGCATCGGCGCGTACCGCTTCGACGCTGTCGTAATCGAAGCCCCCGAGGCTCAGCAAATTGCCCAGCACACGCAACACTTTCCAGGCTGGCCTTGCTTCACCCAGCGGTTTGACGGCTGCGTGAAAACGCTGCAGCCGACCTTCCATGTTGACGAAACTGCCGGCGGTCTCAGTGAACGGCGCAATCGGCAGAAGCACATCGGCGGTATCAAGCGCGGCCGTCTTGAATGCACTCAACGCAACAACGAAATCGGCATCGCGCATTGCTGCGGCGGCTTCCGCGCTGCTGTAAGCATCCAGCGAAGGTTCGACGCCAAGCAGGAAATAAGCGGCTTTCGGCGCCGACAACATTCCGCGCGCACCGACTCCGTTCGGGCCGGGCAAAGCGCCCACCAGTTGCGCGCCAACGCTGTTGGCGGCGGGGGAAAGGAAGCCGAAGCTTGCGCCACTGGCGGTGGCAATGGCCTGCGCCAATACATGCAACGCCGAGGCGGCGGGATGGTTCTGCGCCAACGCCCCCAGCAGTACCGCTTTTCTTTCGCCGCTCATCAGACTGGCGCCGATAGATCTGGCGGCATCACTCACGCTGACATTGGCAATTTCCGCTGCAACTACGCCTAAATCAGCGCCGGCGTCCTGCATGGCGCGGGCGATCTGCGCCAGATTATTCAACCAGGCGCCGGGTTTCGCGATCAGCCGCGCATTCACTTTGCACAGCAGGTCATCGCCAACCGCATGCAGCACGTCGAGTTGAGCGCCGCGTTTGACTGCCTGTCGCAAACGCTGTGCGATAAGGGGTTGTTCGTGACGGATGCTGGAGCCAACCAGCAGAATACGATCGAGTTTGTCGATATCGGCGACAGCCATGCCCAACCAGCGAGCGCCGGCGCCAACAGCGGCATCCGCTTGAGCCAGTCGGTGATCGATATTTTCGGTACCGATTCCGCGCATCAGCTTGGTGAAGAGATACAACTCCTCAACCGTCTGATGCGGCGACGCCAGCGCACCAATCTCCGCAGCCCCCCGTTTGGCGCGGATTTCACCCAGGCGTGCCGCAACTTGCTCAAGCGCGTCCTGCCAACTCGCTGCCTGCCATTGACCGTCTTTTTTCAGCATCGGCTGAGTCAGACGCTGCTCGGCTGAAAGCGCTTCATAGCTGAAACGGTCACGGTCGGCGATCCAGCATTCATTGATCGCTTCGTTGTCTTGCGGCACCACGCGAAGGACGCGGTCGCCCTTCACATGCACTTGCACATTCGCGCCCAGACCATCGTGCGGGCTTACCGACTTGCGCCGGGACAACTCCCAGGAACGCGCCTTGTAGCGGAATGGCTTGGAGGTGAGCGCACCGACCGGGCAAAGTTCGATGACGTTGCCGGAAAGTTCATGACTGACCTGGGTTTCCAGGAAGGGCATCACTTCGACGTGCTCGCCTCTGCCCGACATGCCGAGTTCCATCAGCCCGGCGATTTCCTGACCGAAACGGATACAGCGACTGCAATGAATGCAACGCGTCATATCCGTGGAAATCAGCGGTCCCAGTTCCTTGTCCTTGACCACGCGCTTGGCTTCGCTGTAACGCGAAGTCGAACCCCCATAACCCACCGCGACATCCTGCAACTGGCATTCGCCACCTTGGTCGCAAATCGGGCAATCCAGAGGATGGTTGATGAGCAGGAATTCCATTACCCCGGCTTGGGCAGCGACCGCCTTTGGCGAATGCGTTTGCACCTTCATGCCATCGGTCACCGGCGTGGCGCAGGCGGGCAATGGTTTCGGTGCCTTTTCCACTTCCACCAGACACATCCGGCAATTGGCGGCAATAGACAGCTTCTTGTGATAACAGAAGTGCGGAATGACGATGCCAGCCTGGTGCGCCGCATCCATTACGGTTGCGCCGGGAGCAACTTCGATCTGTTTGCCGTCGATTTCAATGTATGGCATCTCAGTTTCCCACCATGCATTTCTGGTGTTCGATGTGGTACTCGAACTCTTTGCGGAAATGTTTCACGAAGCTGACTACTGGCCCCACCGCCGCTTCACCGAGCGCGCAAATGGTGTTGCCGCCGATGTTCTTGCCAATGCGCAGCAATTCGTCCAGATCTTCCGGACGTCCCTTGCCATGTTCGATACGTCGCACGATGCGATACATCCAGCCTGTTCCCTCGCGACAGGGGGTGCACTGACCGCAAGATTCCTCGAAATAGAAGTAGGCCAGACGCTCCAGCGCCTTGACCATGCAGACGCTGTCATCCATCACGATTACCGCACCGGAGCCCAACATGGAACCGGCCTTGGCGATGGAATCAAAATCCAGCGTACACGCCATCATCACCTCGGCGGGCAGTACCGGTGCGGAAGAACCGCCTGGAATCACCGCTTTCAACTGATGTCCGGTACGCACGCCGCCGGCCATTTCGAGCAGATCGGCGAACGGCGTGCCAAGCGGAATCTCGTAATTACCCGGCTTGTTGACATGACCGGAGATCGAAAATATTTTGCTGCCGCCATTGTTCGGCTTGCCCAGTTCCAGGAAAGCCTGACCGCCATGACGCATGATCCAGGGAATCGAGGCCAGTGTTTCGGTGTTGTTGATTGTTGTCGGCTTGCCATACAGACCATAGCTGGCCGGAAATGGCGGCTTGAAGCGTGGCTGGCCTTTTTTGCCTTCGATCGACTCCAACAAGGCCGTTTCCTCGCCGCAGATGTAGGCACCATAACCATGATGCGCATGCAACTCGAAGTTCCAGCCAGACCCCAGAATATTCTTGCCCAGGAAACCGGCGGCGCGCGCTTCCTCCAGCGCCCCCTCCCAGGATTCGTATTCAGCGAAAATTTCGCCATGGATGTAGTTATAGCCGGCCACCGCGCCCAGCGTGTAGCCGGCGATGATCATGCCTTCGATCAATTGGTGCGGATTGAAGCGCAGGATGTCGCGATCCTTGAAGGTACCCGGCTCGCCCTCATCGGTGTTGCACACCACATACTTGTCGCCCGGAAAGCTGCGCGGCATGAAGCTCCACTTCAGGCCGGTCGGGAAGCCCGCGCCGCCACGACCGCGCAAGGCGCTGGTTTTGACTTCCGCGATGATGGTCTCGGCCGGCGTTCTCTCGGCGAGGATTTTCTTCAGCGCTTCGTAACCACCATTTGCCATATAGGTGGCCAAAGAGGCGGGCTCTGGATGCTGCAGCGTCCACAGACAAACTTGGGTATCGGGCGTGTTCAAACTCATTTCATGTCATCCAGGAGTTTGTCGACCGATTCCGCTGTCAGGTGGTCGTGCATCTTGTGATTGTTATGCAGACATAACGGACCGTGGCCGCAAGCGCCCATGCATTCGCCTTCTTTCAACGTATAGCGACCATCGGCGGTGGTTTCACCAAAACCGATACCCAACTTGGCCTGCATGTGCGCAGCTATGGCATCAGCACCCTGCAACTGACAGGGCAGATTGGTGCATAACGTGACTTTATTGCGGCCAACGGGCGCCAGTTCGTACATGTTGTAGAAAGTAGCCACCTCGTATACCGCAATGGCCGGCATTTCCAGATAAGTGGCGACGTATTCGATGCATTCTTTTGAAAGCCAACCCCGCTCAATCTGTGCGATACGCAATGCGCTCATCACAGCGGACTGTTTTTGCTCGGCGGGGTACTTGATGACTTCTTTGTCGATCAAGGCCAGGGAATGGGCGGAAAGCATTGAGTGTCTTACCTGTCTATATCGCCGAACACGATGTCCAGCGTGCCGATGATCGCCACCACGTCGGCAATCATATGACCACGTGAGAGCTCATCAAGACCGGCGAGATGTGAGAAACCGGGGGCGCGTAGTTTCAACCGATACGGCTTGTTGGCGCCATCAGAAATCATGTAAACGCCAAACTCCCCTTTAGGATGCTCGACCGCCGCATAGGCCTCGCCTTCCGGCACATGCATGCCCTCAGTGAAGAGTTTGAAATGATGAATCAGCTCTTCCATGTTCGTCTTCATGGAAACGCGTGACGGCGGCGCGACTTTGTGGTCACCGACAATAACCGGGCCGGGATTGGCTTTCAGCCAAGCGACACATTGCTGAATGATGCGGTTGCTCTGGCGCATTTCTTCCATCCGCACCAAATAACGATCGTAGCAATCACCGGTGCGGCCAACCGGAATTTCGAAGTCCAGACGATCGTAAACTTCATACGGCTGCATTTTGCGTAAATCCCAGGCGATGCCGGAACCACGCAGCATCGGCCCGGTGAAGCCGAGCGCCTTGGCGCGATCAGGGTCGACTACCGCGATACCGACAGTACGCTGCTTCCAGATACGGTTATCGGTAAGCAGTGTTTCGTATTCGTCCATGTAGCCGAAGAAACGATTCGAGAAATCTTCCAGGAAATCGAGCACGCTGCCTTGGCGGTTTTCGTTCAAGCGACGAATATCCGCTTCGTTTTGCCGTTTGTTTGCCTGGTAGTGCGGCATCCGATCCGGCAGATCCCGATAAACGCCGCCCGGACGATAGTAGGCCGCATGCATCCGCGCACCGGAGACCGCCTCGTACACATCCATCAAGTCTTCCCGTTCGCGGAAAGCATAGAGGAACACCGTCATCGCACCGATATCCAGCGCGTGCGTGCCGAGCCAGAGCAGGTGATTCAGGATGCGGGTGATTTCATCGAACATCACCCGGATGTACTGAGCGCGTTCCGGCACCTGAATGCCGACCAGTTTCTCGATCGCCATGCAATAGGCATGCTCGTTGACCATCATCGACATGTAATCGAGACGATCCATATAAGGCACGGATTGCAGGAAAGTCTTGGTCTCGGCGAGTTTCTCCGTGCCACGATGCAACAAACCGACGTGCGGATCGGCACGTTCGATGACTTCGCCGTCGAGTTCGAGCACCAACCGGAGGACGCCGTGCGCGGCCGGATGTTGCGGACCGAAGTTGATCGTGTAGTTGCGAATATCAGCCATTACACAACGCCCCCTCGCTGGCCGACATCGCCGTAAATATCTTCTCGCACGATACGCGGGGTAACCTCACGCGGCTCGATGCTGACCGGCTGATAAACCACCCGCTTGAGTTCGGGGTCATAGCGCATCTCGACGTGACCGGAAATCGGGAAATCCTTGCGGAACGGGTGACCAATAAAGCCGTAGTCAGTCAGGATGCGGCGCAGATCGGGGTGCCCATCGAAAATGATGCCGTAAAGATCGAACGCCTCTCGTTCGAACCAGTTCACCGCCGGCCAGACTTCCACCAACGTTGCAAGAATCGGCAACTCGTCATCGGCGCAGAAAGTGCGCACCCGCAAACGGTGATTTCTTTTTACAGAAAGCAGGTGCATCACCACCGCGAAACGCTTGCCTTCCCATGCACCGTCTTTGTATGCGGAATAGTCGACGCCGCAAAGATCCATCATCAGATCGAACGCCAGAGCGGAGTCGTCGCGCAAGATCAGCGACACCTCATGCCAATCCTCGGGCGCGATCTCGATGGTAGCCTCGCCCAATGCGACAGCGCCCTTGATGACCTTGTCGCCCAAGGTTTCTTGGACACGTTTCAGCAGGGTTTCCGGGGTTATTGGCATAAGCGTGGCTGGCTAAATGATTCCATCAACGGGCGATAGTGTTGGTACGGCGTATTTTCTTCTGCAACTGGATCAGGCCGTACAGCAGCGCCTCCGCGGTGGGCGGACAACCCGGCACATAAATATCCACTGGCACAATGCGATCACAACCGCGCACGACACTATACGAATAGTGGTAGTAGCCGCCACCATTGGCGCAAGACCCCATCGAAAGCACCCAGCGCGGCTCCGCCATCTGGTCGTAAACCTTGCGCAAGGCGGGCGCCATCTTGTTGCATAACGTGCCGGCGACAATCATCAGATCGGACTGACGTGGACTCGGGCGGAAAACGATGCCGAATCGATCGAGGTCATAACGCGACGCGCCTGCCTGCATCATTTCGATCGCACAACAGGCCAGACCGAAGGTCATCGGCCAGAGCGAACCGGTGCGGGTGTAATTCACTACCGCATCGACGGTGGTGGTCACAAACCCTTTTTCGAGTACGCCTTCGATGCTCATCTCAGCGTTTCCTTGATAGGCAGTTCATGGTTCATTCCCAATCCAGCGCGCCCTTCATCCACTCGTAGACGAAGCCGACAACCAGAATTCCGAGGAAAACAACCATGGATAGGAAGCCAAACAACCCAATTTCCTCAAGCACGATAGCCCAGGGAAACAGGAAGGCGATTTCCAGATCGAACAAAATGAACAAAATGGCCACCAGGTAGTAACGCACATCAAACTTCATGCGCGCATCCTCGAAAGCCTCGAAGCCGCATTCGTAAGGAGAAAGCTTTTCTGCATCAGGTTTGTGCGGCGCAAGTACAAAGCCCGCCACCATGGGCCCAACGCCAACAGCCAACCCGACCAGAATAAACATCAAAACCGGAAAATAATTTTCGAGCATGTGATCCCCGAAACGCATGACTTGCCATGCCAAGAAGGCGCGAAGTCTAGGCTTTCAGCAAATTTACGTCAAGCCGAAAAAAACAAAATGGTGCCGACGGCGAGACTCGAACTCGCACGACTTTCGTCACTGCCCCCTCAAGACAGCGTGTCTACCAATTTCACCACGTCGGCATTACAGAAGCGTTCCGACACCTCATCGGACCGCAAAGAACATGTGCTCACTACTTGGGTATCGCCCCCGATTTGTCTGCGCCACCCAAAGGCACGGCAGGCAAAGACTGGGGCGCAGCAGGTTGCTGCACCACCGGCTTAAGCGTTGTCGCGTGCTTCTGGCTGGAAAAATAAGTCAAGCCCAGACTGGTCACAAAAAAAAGTGTTGCCAAAACCGCTGTGGCGCGTGACATGAAGTTTGCTGAACCACTGGCGCCAAACAGGCTGCCGGAGGAACCGCTACCAAATGCCGCCCCCATGTCTGCGCCTTTGCCATGTTGCAACAATACCAAGCCAACCAAACCGGCCGCAACCAGTATGTGAACAATCCAGACCAGAAATTCCATCTTTAACCTTAACCCTCAACCTGCTCGGCAAATTGCCAGAAACTCTTCGGCGACCAGTGCTGCGCCACCAATCAGGCCGCCATCAATATCCGGCTGACCGAGCAGTTCAACCGCGTTGGCCGCTTTCATGCTGCCACCATACTGAATAATCAATCCTTCGGCGACTTCAGCATCAAGCGACCGCACTTTGCCGCGAATGAAGGCATGCACCGCCTGTGCCTGCTCCGGACTGGCCGTCTTGCCGGTGCCAATCGCCCAGACCGGCTCATAGGCCACCACTGCTTTTGCCAGGGAAGCCACGCCGCATTTGGCGATGACGGCGTCCATCTGGCGCGCCACCACGCTTTCGGTGATACCACCTTCCCGCTCGTCCAGCGTTTCACCAACACACAGAATCGGCGTCAGGCCGGCAGCTTGTGCGGCGGCAAACTTTTCCGCAACCAATTCATCGGATTCGCCATAGATCGCGCGACGCTCTGAATGGCCAACGATCACATAGGCGCAGCCAAAGTCTTTCAGCATGCTGGCAGAGACTTCGCCAGTGAAAGCGCCTTTGGCCTGCTGGCTCATGTTCTGCGCGCCCCAGGCAATGGCGCTACCAGTCAACTTGCCCTGCACTTGCGCAAGGTAGGGAAACGGCACACAAACGGCTACACCAGCTTTGACATCGGCCATCCCAGCCAGCAAGCCAGAAAGCAGGGCCTCGTTTTCAGCCAGACTGCCATGCATTTTCCAATTGCCGGCGACCAGTTTGCGACGCATTGGGTTTCCCCCCTATAAAAAGGCTGCGGATAGTAATTTGGAATGGCGACGAGGTCAATCGGTTGTCATTCAGCCGATGCGTTGCGGGCAAATTAATCTCGCGGACCCACCGCCTGTTGTCATCGCGCTACCCCTGACATCACAATGGCAATTCAACAGTAAGGAACGAGTACGGAATAGCTTGGGTAATTATGGATGTGCTGGCGGGATGCGATGCAAGTCGACGAACACGACGCATGGCCATTCGCTGCAAGGCTAGTCAACGCTGCAATACGCCTGTCAGTGCAAGCAGAAATATCCGAGTTGTTTCGTACTCGTTCCTAAGCATGCGGAATCACCGTGACTCAAAAAATATGGCCATAACGGCAGAACAAGCTTACATAGCGACCATCGTTTTTCTGGATATTGTCAGTTATTCGAAGACATCCAACAAAGAACAGGTTCGACTCAAGTCGGAACTAAATCGAGCCATTAGCGAGGCGCTTGAAGGCATCAAGCGGGATGACCTGATCGTTCTGGATACGGGAGACGGCGCTGCGCTGGGCTTTGTTTCTAATCCGGAGTCCGGGCTTCGATTTGCCAAGCGCTTTCGGGATGGATTGCTTGCCGCCGCGGATGAAGCGATGCAAGTCAGGATAGGCCTGCACATGGGGCCCATCACCGTTCTGGAAGACCTGAACGGGCAGAAGAATATGGTTGGCGATGGCATCAACTCGGCGCAGCGGGTGATGAGTTTTTCCGAACCAGGGCAAGTCCTTGTCTCGCAGGCTTACCATGACACCGCGATACGTCTGGATCAAGAATACGAAGGTCTGTTTACGGCAGCCCGGAAATTCTCCGACAAGCATGGACGTACCCACCTCTGCCATGGATTGCGCGGAAATCCGTCCAGCTTGCAAACACCCAAGAAGCAATCTGACAAGCCATCTTCAAAATCAACGCCATCACCGCAGGGCAAAAAAACCAACAAAATCCTGTTGCTTGCGCTGGCGGCGGGAATCGTTGCCGCACTCGGCATTACATGGCAGCTAAATGCAAAGAAAGACCCGATTGACGTTACCCCAGAACCCCCTGTAGAAAGCCCAACACCTATCCCGAATGATCGCAAAGTCAATGCGCGCGTAATTGAATCGCACAGAACAAGCGAAACCACTCAACCAGCGCCGCCCCCGCAAGACAAGCCGCCCGTTACTAACGAGACGCCACCGGATAATCCGGCGGCGAGCAAACAGGCCGCGCCCAGCAAAGCTGTTGAAAAATCGCCTCGCGCCAAGACCGAGCGTGAATTGCAAACAAAGCCTGCCGGGAAAGTCGAACAACCGGCAGCCTCAACATCTACCAAAGAAAACGTGACAAAGAATTCATCTGTTGCCCCTATAGATTGTCCAGAATGCAACTGCACCGAGTTATTGACCAAACTTTCCATGGGGACCGAGCCGATCACCTCGACCCAGAAGGCATTTCTTCGTCAGAATTGCCGCTAATTATCAGGAGAAATTATGCATAAAGTGTTCTCGAAGGGCGCCAGCGCAGTTTTGTTGATGTTGCTCACTCTCGGTGGTTGTGCAACAACAGTTGAACCCACCATGAATACACGTTACCCGCTTGAATTCAATGTCGCCATGAAGGCGTTGGCGGAACAGTTGTTCACCCAGGTCAGAAATAATCAGAATGTACTCACGCGCATTGGAAACACCACCCTCGTAGTCGACCCTTTTATCGATGCAAACACGGCTGAGGTGACAGAAACCAGTCGTGAGATCGAGCAAGAGGTCTATGCCGAAGCCAAGCGGGCATTTCCAAACTTCGCGGTTGAGCGAATGAACGCCAACAATATCGGCAAAGCCAATTACGTCATCGGCGGCATTATTCGTCTTGATGATTACCAGTCCGGCGCGAAAACAGGGGGGCGTTTCTACCGTGTTTCAGCCTCCGTGACCGACCTGAAAACAGGGGTGGTTATCGCCAATACCGATGTCTGGGTAGCCAACAAGGCGTTGAAGCATGCCGCCGTAGGAACCTATCAGGAAAGCCCGATGTATTTGAAAGATCGGCGCACAGAAGGCTACATTACTACCGCGGTCACCGCCGCCGGAAACAAGGCGGACCAGGAATACTTCGCCTCCTTACCTACCGCCGCGCTACTGGTGGAAGCCGACAAGGCCTATGAAGACAAGCGACTCAAGGATGCCGAGAGTCTTCTCAAAATGGCCGAAACCAGACCCGATGGCAAAGTCATGAAGACCTATGCCGCGCTGTATCTGATTTATCGAAAATTGAATCAACCCGCCGAGGCGGAAAAGATGTTTGCCCGGCTGGTCGATGTCGGCCTGGAAAACAAGAACATCAGCACCCGCTTGTTGTTCTCCGTCAATTCAACCGACTTCGTCAGCGATAGCGATCTGCGCGAACAATACAGCCTCTGGCTGCGACAGATCGGTCGCAAAGTCGCCAGCAGCAATAGCTGTCTGCACATCGTTGGTCACAGCAGTCGAACTGGCGCGGAACGCTATAACGACTCACTTTCCCGGCAGCGCGCGGAAGCCGTTCAATCCGCCATGCTGCGCAATCATGCTGAACTGGCAAACAAGGTCAAAGCCGATGGGCGCGGTTTTCGTGACAACATCATTGGCTCCGGATCGGATGACGCTCAGGACGCGATAGATCGTCGCGTCGAATTCACGGTCGTCAGCTGCAAATAGCCAAACGGCCATTGCCGGAATGGTTGAGCCATGCCGTGACCTGAAGCGCCACCCAATCCCCGGCATCCAGCGGCAAATCGTGGCCGGCGTCAGGGTGCAAGGCATATTCGGCGCCCCAAGCCTGCGCCAGCCTTTGCGAACAGCGGGGATGCACCATTCGATCGCCCGCCCCGGCCAGAATCAGCATCGGCAAAGCGGGTTTTTCCGATGCGGAAAATCGCGCGGCGGCGACCAGTTGCCGCAAAGCGTTGCGCCGCGAAACGGGGTGCTGTTTCGCCCAAGCGGCCCAATCCGGGATTAGATGGCTTAACTCGCTGGCGTGGGCGCTGGTCAGTTGCAGAATGGCGCGCTCTCGCGCCAAACCACCAACAAACAGCAACTTGAGCAGTATCGGCCAGGCATGCGGGCGCAAGCGATCAAAAAACGGGCTGAATGGTCGCAGACTGGTGCTCAGCAACACCATCCCCTGGCACTCCTCCGGATAGCGCGTCGCCCATGCCACCGCCACCATGGCCCCCAGCGACAGGGCCAGCAGCCGATACGGCGGCTGATGGCCGTGCTCGCGCAAATCGTGACGGCACGCTTCCATGATCTCCTCCACCCGCATCGGACTGGAGTCCATCCAGTGTTCGCCATTGCCGGGCAGATCAGGGCAAACGATATCCGTCGCGGCCAAATCGCCATGAAAAGCAGCGCCAAACCGTAACGGGAAATCGCCCCAGTGCCGTGCCTCGCGGGTCAGCCCGCGCAAAAATATCCAAGTCGTCATGAATGTTGTTTCCAGCCGTACCACTCAACCATCGCCAGTTTTTTGTGACGTAAGCGTTCCCGTCCATCGGGCATCCAGTTATTCCAGCCGCACGCCGCGCGCGCCAGGAAATCCAGCCACAGCAGATGCCGACGCAAAATGCGATGCAGACGATGCCCCGGGCGCGGGTTGAACAGCCCCTGTCGTGAAAAAAACTGGCTGGGATTCTTCTTCACCCAAAGCCAGGACCCCATTTCCAGGGTTAGCGGCAGAAAAACCCGCTCAGCGCCGCCCTCGGCGTGCGCAAGCAGGTAGAAGTGATCCCAAAGATCGCCATGCGTCAAATACTGTCGGCTTTGCGGCTCGATCAAATAATTGTGCGTTGGGTAGGTCTGTTCAAACATTTCTTTCAGCGCATGCACTTCCGGCATGTTCGGAAACGGCTTGGTGGTGTGCGCATACGGAAACCAGATGCGATCACGCGCGCCAAAACCCGAGTGGCAATCCAGCGACAAACTGAATCGACGATGCGCAAGCTCATCCGCCACGACCTGCGCCAAAACTTGGCTTTCCGGTTGCATCGGCGCATCCGCAGCGCCGCGATACCAGGCCAGTTTCGGGCTGAAGCGCTGACCACCGAGGAAAAACGGCACTTTCTCCAGCGAATCCAGCGGCGCATTACGCATCAGGTCGACGCCCTGCGGGTTGCACCGCGTGTTGCGCCACATCCCCCCCGGATTAACCAGCGGCACAAAAACCATGCGCAACATCTCAAGTTGCCGATGCAACAATGGATCCCATTTCAGACGATTCATCAGCCCGCGCAAAAACACCAGCAGCACCCGCGTACCGATCCGCTCCAGACCATGCACGCCGCCAAAGTAGCCGATCGCGGGTAGCGCGGGGTCGGGATTACCCAGCGTCAGAACATGGATGGGCAGCGCATTGCCGTCCACCTGAACGGTGTGCGCGACACGCGCCGACAGAGCTGACGGCGCTTCTTCGAGCAGACGATTCAGTTCAATGAGTTCGGGGAGATGGAGTTGCATCGGGTTGAACAAGAGAGTCACCACACAGTGCGGGTTGCCGAATTATTGTTGGCAGACATTAGGGATGCGGAAACAGCCAAAGTCCAATCCATTCCCGGGGTGGCAACCTCCATCCCGCGAACGCTTAATGAAAAAAAGCCGGGCACACGGCCCGGCTGAATGAGGGGAGAGACTCGCAGAAGCCGCTCCGCTCCCTAAATCAATAGGTCAAGTTGATTTGTAGCACAGCGGTGGTGCCGCTGACTTCATTGCCCACCACCAAAAGCGGCTTGCCATTCGGCGAGTTTTTGGCCGGGATAAACACCAGGCCTTCGGGGCCAAGATCGCCCACCGTAGCGAGAACGGTAGAGGGGTCTTCAGTCGCCCAGTCTTCCCGCGTGTTCAGGTAATCCACACGAATCGGCGCGGTGGGATTGGTAATGTCATACACCAGCACGCCGCCCATCCTTTCCAGACCAATGAAGGCAAAGGTCTTGTTGCCGATCGTGCCAACAGCCAAACCTTCCGGTTCCGGACCTTTGGCGTCACTGCGGCTATCCAAGGCATCGCCCTCATCGTGCCCCGAGTTGAAATAATCCTTGCAGGCCAGATTGCGCGCCCTGCCCAGCTTGCAATCATCGCTGGCGAGGAATTTTTCGATCGCCGCACCCGAATCCCAAACCAGCGCACCGTCTTCGTCCCAGATAGTGAATGAACGGCCGCCATAGGCATAAAGGTTGTCATACATCAGGCGGTCGCCGGCTGCGTCCTCGACTCCGCTGGCGTTGAACTTGACCGGGAGGCCATTGGCGTCAACGCGATAGCCCATGGTCCAGGAAATATTGAGCCGCCCCAAAGCGGCGTCGGCGCGACACCCCGCCGGATCACCCGCCACCGCGCCGCAGTAAGCAAAGATACTCGGGTTAAGCAAGCCGCCGGCGGCCAATGCTTTCAGTTGCGGCGGCAGATCATCGCCATCGCGACCCGCCCAGCCACTCTTGTTGATCAGATGTTTGACGCGGAATTCCTCGACAAAACCCTTGCTGGCGTCGCCAGCCCAATAAGCGGCGTTGTCTTCGCCCCAGGCGCGTGCATCGCCCTCGTTGGCGGTAACCAGATAGGTTTTGCCGCCAACGCTGTAAGACGCCATGCTGTCCGGCAGATACATGCCGCGAACGCCGGCCCAGTTTTGAATCTTGATGATCTTGTCGCTATCAGAGCTATCAAGTTCGTTGCCAACGGCGCCGAAGTCTTTGTAGCCCAGCGGCAAAATGGCCTTCACCGTGGCGGTAGCGATATCCACCTTGGCCAGCGCATTGTTCTCCTGCAAGGTCACCCAGGCGGTTTTTCCGTCGGCGGAAACGGCGATGTACTCCGGCTCAAAGTCCTGCGAAGCCGAAGCGCCGGGGCCATACAGGCGGATACCCTGGCTGCGCAAGGCAGCTTCCTGGCCGGTGTATGCGCCAAAGCCAGCGGTCCTCACCACCGGCGCAGCTAAATTGCTGACGTCGATGATGCTGATGCTGCCTTCCGGATCGACCTGGTAATCGTCACTCGGCTCCCCCTCATTCGCCACCAGCACGGTTTTACCGTCCGGCGTGAAGGTGATCATGTCAGGCAGCGCGCCTATCGTCACCGAACTGACCAGGCTGAGGTTGCTGGCGCGGTAGAGCGCCATGCGGCCCGGATTGGTTTTTACCGGCGCCTGAATCGCCACCGCCACCAAACCATCGAATACCGCCACGCTGTTGATTTCCGCTCCCGCCAACAAGGTCGTGGCATCAAGTACGCCAACCTTCTTCGGATTGGTCGGATCACTCATATCGAGCACATCAACCGCCCCTGCCTGCGCGTTGACCACGAACAGGCGCTTGCTGGCGGCATCGAAGGCCGGAATTTCGGCCGCGCTGACACCAAATAAACCCGCGCTGTACCCACCAATTTTCTCCAGCCTCAAACCCACCGGGGTAGCCTCAACGACCGGAGCGGGATCGTCGTTGTTGCAGGCGACAAGCAACGAAGTCAGCAGCAAGCTGAGGGCGAACAGACGGACGGGATGGCGAGACATTGATTAAACCTTTGAATGAAAATGAGCCCGCACTGTATTGATCCAATATGACACCGACATGACAAAGCAACACCACAAAGCAACACTTAACCCCGAAGCTATCTTTTATTCAAAACGAACCGGCGCCTCCAGGACGGGCAGATAACTCGGGTTGTAGGTACCGCCAGCTGCGAACGATTTGTCCGGGTCGATCAGGGTTTTGACACTGCCAAGCCGGAAATCAACACTGGCCGGGTTATCCAGATGCACGGGGCGCTCGGTAATGATGTCGCCGGTCAGGTAGGCGCTGCCGTCAAGTCGGGTATAGGGTTGATCACCTGCGCGGCGGAAATAACGGAAGGTCACCGGCGTCTGCGGGAAGACATCTTTGCCCTGGGTGTAACTCTGCGTCGCTACAACTTGGCGGTAGCGGCCTGCGCCGGCCAGTGCATCGGTCTTGGGCGGATACAACAAGCTGGCCTCGATACTGCCATCGGCACGCAGGTGGCCGCGTTTGCCGGTGTACTCGCGCATCAAAGTCTGCCGCAACGCTTGCGCTGCCTGGAAGGCATTGGCACTGACAGTGTCGAGGGTGGGCCAGTCGGCGCTGAAACCGCTCGTCTTCTTGATGGTGGCACTGAAGTAGTTATCCATCGCGGATGGCATATCGCCATACAGACTGGCGCCCACCACCGTTTCCAGGAAATGGCGCAGTTCACCCTTGTTCATACCCCGGTTGATCGGGTCGCCCAGCACCGCGCGACCTGGCGTAACGGACGCTGAAGCCAGCCTGTCGGCCTGGTAGCCCAAATAATTCATTTCCTGCCAGCCAGCGCTGCCGGCGAACTTGCGTGGCAATGCCCAGGTGCTGTCTATCGTGTTACCCGTGCCGGAAGTAAAGGTGGTGAATTCGGATCGACGTACAGCGCTGTGACAACCCAGGCATTGAAAAAGCTCTTCCCGCTTTTGCGCGCGCAAGTTGCCGCTACCATCTTCGATCCAGCCCGCCAGATACCAACCGGCACCGTTATCGATCCAGCCCTGACTATCATTGCCGTACACCGCCCGACCTTCTTCCTTGTCGCCCGGGCGGAAGTTGGAATGATGAAACTCTTCCCATTTGTACATGTAGCGGATTTCCTTGACGCGCTGCGAACGCGTCCCGGGGAAACGACTGATCGTCTTGTCACTGCCATCCGCTGCCACGTCGACGTAATGCAGGGGGTGAGCAAACTCGGTACCGACCGGGTAAACGCCTTTTTCCAGGAAAACGCCCTTCGCCTTGCCGATGAAGTGGGTGCCGTCGGTCGCCGTCAAACGTCCTTGAATGGCGCGAGTCAGGCGGTCCAGGTTGTCGGAATAAGTGGTCAGGTCAAAACTGCCATCTTCCTTCTGCATGAAAATTTGCGGCAAACGAATATAGATGCCTGAAACGGAGCCGGTCATCGGCGTGAAGATGCCATAGGGCATGAAATTGACTGCGCGCCAACCGGTAATCCAGGTGGCGCCATCCTTGAAAAAGCCTCGCTTCTCCTCTGTCGAGCGGACATAACCATCGGAACTGGCCGGCAAATCCGTCGGTGACAGGCTGGGGAACAAGCGCCAGGCATTATTCACCGCCGAATCCCAACTCTTGGCATCGCCGCCGCGGCCTGAATAGGCCGGACTC
>JAIFKV010000156.1 GCA_020049415.1 Betaproteobacteria bacterium | reverse complement strand
GAGTTTGCCCACGCGTATCGACATTGCATTCATCAAAATCTGTGTCCACGAATAAACATTAACCCCCCTCTCCCCAGCCCGTCCCCTGCTTACGAGGGACGGGCTGGGGAGAGGGGCTTCGATACTCCATTCAAGCCGGATCAACAACCGCTTCCATTTATCACACCTTGCGCAAGAAGCAGGCCTTCAACATGAAGTTGCCGGCCTCCCTCTTGCAGTCCACTTCATGATCGCCGTCGAAGGTCAGGAGACTCAAGTGCGACACGAGGTCGCTTGGGTAAGTTGTTCTCACTGTAAAGGAGGGAACCACCCGTGTGCGATGGAAGAATTTTGCATAGGCTACCGACTTCCTAGCTGGCGAACCATGTAATAACTCGCAGCGGTTTAGTCCAATTTCACAGTTGTCTGAAGTGGGTTCAACTTCAAGATCGCCACTTCTGGGGTGTGCCTTGGCTCGGTTTGAGGAGCAAGAGGCCAAGTCAATCGCTAACTATCCGCCCGGCCAGTTGATCGACTTCCAAAGAACACAGTCATTATGCAAAGGTTGCATCCTGAGTAGAAAGCAGAAATTGAGGCTATCCATGGCACAGGCACACAGTAATCTGGCGCAAAATGTCATCCAAATATGAGGTAGCCGATCATGCATTGCCTGTCATTCGGGGTGATGATTCATCTATCAAGAAAAATGTCGGCTTGCCAATGTGGCAGCAGCAATTCATTGCTTGCGTCCTGATGCTCGGCACAACGACAAGGCAATGAGCATGCGCAGTCCATTTCGCAGTTTCACTAGTTTTACCATCAGCGCCGTCCTGAGCCTCCTGGCCATCATCACGCTCCTTCTGGGTTACAGGTTCCTGAGCGCGGAGTATGCAAAGTACGAAACGTTGGAACGAGAGCAATCCTCTCTCCATAAGGTCAAAGGCGAACTTGAGTCTGTTCGCGACAAGCTGTCCAAGGATTTACCATCCCGTATCCCGCAACCCGGCACGCCGGCAAACATCCTTGCGGAGCGAATCAAAGCGCTGGAGTCGGAGATCAGCAACAAGCAGGTTGCCCGCCAAAAACGATGGGACGACCACCCAATCGAGCGCTTTGTGCCAACCAGCGAAGCCTTCCGGCAAATTGCCATCCTGGATATCGAAATCACGTTCTTGCAACAAGGTCTCGCTTATTTGCGCAACCTCCACACCATCACCGCCGGGCCTATTGAAGCCGAACGCCAGATCAAGGATCTACAGGCAAGCAGCAGCACGCTTGCTCTGCAGATTTACCAGAACAAGCAGGCCCAATGGGCGTTGTCCAAGCAGGCGCCGCTGATGTGGCAAGTGCCTTATACCAAAGCTTATCGCCAGATGAAGCGATGGGAAGATGAAGAGCGCTTGCTGCAAATCGATAAAGACAAGCACGACGCTGAAGTCGTGCGCCAACAAGAGATTCTGGCGGCCTTCCAGAAATTGCCGCATCCAGGTCCGCTGGTTCTCGATCACGGATCAGCCGATCGCACTATTCAGCCGGTAAGCGAACGCCTTCATGAAAATGACCAGCAACTCGAAGGTTCCAGCCTCCACAAGTTCATCCGACCGGTCAGGGAAGTGCTGCCCACCGCACTCTGGATTCTGGTGCTTGCTCTGTTATCGCCTTTGATGGTCAAGGCCATTGCCTACTATGTGATCGCACCTGTTGCCGTGCGCCGGCCACCGATCCGATTATTGCCCGATTCGTCGGGAAAGATTTCAACTTCGATCGCTTCTGTAGGCGGTGAATCGGGACAAACGACACTTTCGCGGGTATCGCTTCCCCTCGTATTAGAGGGACATTCCGAGTTGCTGATTCTGCCCAGTTACCTGCAAGGGATGCCGCGCAATGCCAAAAGCGATACGCGATGGTTGCTCGATTGGTCGATGCCTTTAACCAGCCTGGTTGCCGGAATGTATCGTCTGACCCGTATCCGCCCGAATAATCAAGAGCGCATCACGATATCGTCATCGCAAGATCCCCTGGCCGAATTCTCGCTGCTCGATGTATCGGAGGGCTCTGCACTGGTCCTCCAGCCAAGCTGCTTGGTCGGCGTCATCCAAACCCGAGGCGAGTCATTGAAGATCACACGCCACTGGCGATTCAACCGTCTCGGCGCCTGGCTGACCCTGCAGTTTCGCTACATTGTTTTCCATGGCCCGGCCAAGCTGATTGTCAAAGGCTGTCGTGGAGTCCGCGTGGAGCCTGCGATGAGCGGACGGACAGTCAATCAGGCCGCTACGCTCGGCTTCAGCGCCAATCTGGACTATTCGGTAGCACGCAACGAGACATTCTGGTCGTATTTCTTCGGGGAGCGGGCACTGTTCAACGACAGTTGGCAGGGTAATGGTTGTTGCGTCCATGCCGAAACACCACACCCCGAGGATCGCTCTGGTCTTTTTGGGCGAGGTCTTCAGGGGATTATGGATACGATCTTGAAGATACTCGGAATTTGACGAACTAAACCTTATGGCTTGTTGCATTCTGATGTTGTGAACCCGGTTTCAACGGCCTCGTGGGACTGAAACGTTTTTGCAAAACTTGGTTGCCCGGTAAGGAAACCCATCTGTCCGTTGTGTGCAATGCGCGGCTGGATAGCAAAGTGTGAAGGCGGCATACGCAGCGGGAGCAGTCATTGGCCAGCATGAATTGGCGAGGCGCTGAGCGTCAATACTTCCGACCAGGAAGCGGCAACCAGACAGGCCGCCAAATAGCCCTCATCAGGCCTCCGTCATACGGCCAAGCTGAAGTTCCTCCTCATCAACCCCGTCAGAACCCAGTAACCACGCGGGCTACAGGCAAATTGAGCAATGCACGGTTCTGTCTACGGAGAGATGGTTTGGACTAGCTCCATGGCACGCCGCTGTATCGGCGAGGGTTGCCTTCGGCACATTCTTCAGTGGTTGGCAGGCAAGCTGCTGTTCGCCAGCCTCAGTAACTGCCTGATCTGGCGAGGAGAAAGGGCCTCATCCCAGGCAATGGAGTCCCAATCATAGAGTCCTATCAAAAATCGGATCACATCCACGCGAAATATTCGGGCTTCGTCTGCCGCGCCAGCTGGTCTGAATCTTGTTGCCATGCGGCGTGCCGGGAAGTGAGAAAATCTGTTTTGTCACCGTCTCGCCTTGTCATTCGCGAGCGCGAAGCATCACCCTGATGCGAAACAAAACCAACAACCCACCTGATTCGTCCCATGATTCCCGACCGCCTCGCCTTTATCGACCTGGAAACCACCGGCGCCAACCCGGTGCGCGACCGTATTACAGAGATTGGGATCGTCGAGGTTGATGGCGATCAGGTCACCACCTGGAACA
This sequence comes from Betaproteobacteria bacterium, assembly GCA_020049415.1. Taxonomy (GTDB): domain Bacteria; phylum Pseudomonadota; class Gammaproteobacteria; order Burkholderiales; family Thiobacillaceae; genus PFJX01. The sequence continues at coordinate 12,384 of JAIFKV010000156.1, read as the reverse complement.
GCCTGGTCAATCCGGAACGTCCAATACCCGCCTTCATCCAGCAACTGACCGGGATCAACAACGCCATGGTGGCCGACGCACCAACTTTCGCCGAGGTCGCCGAAGCGCTGGCCGAGCGCCTGCAAGGACGGTTGTTCATCGCCCACAACGCGCGCTTCGACTACGGTTTCATCAAGAACGAATATCAACGCCTGGGCCAACGCTTCCACGCCGATGTGCTGTGCACGGTGCGACTCTCGCGCAAGCTGTTCCCCGAATACCCCAAACACAACCTCGACAGTCTGATCGTTCGTCATCACCTGCACACTGGCGACCGCCACCGCGCCCTGGCCGATGCCGACCTGATCTGGCAGTTCTGGCGCATGTTGAAACGAGATCGTGGCGATGATGCGCTGGCCGGCGCTATCCAGCTTCAATTGACCCGCCCTACCCTGCCGCCACACCTCGACCCGGTGCTGATCGACGATCTACCCGACAGTCCCGGCGTTTATCTGCTGTATGGCGAGAACGACGCTTTGCTGTATGTCGGCAAGAGCATCAATCTGCGCAAACGCGTGCTGTCCCACTTCGCCGCCGACACCCGTGAATACAAAGAAATGCGACTCGCCCAGGAAGTGCGCCGCATCGACTGGCACGAAACCGTTGGCGAGCTCGGCGCGCTGCTGCTGGAATCCAGGCTGATTAAGGAAAGCCTGCCGATCCATAACCGTCGCTTGCGTCGAGCCTCCGATCTATGCGCCTGGCAACTGCGGGAAGCGGCCCCAGGCGACTTTCGCCCGCAATTGGTGAGCGGCCGAGATGCCGACTTCGGACGCTCGAATGAATTGTTCGGGCTGTTCTCCAGTAAACGGGAGGCCACCAACACCTTGCGCAAAATCGCCGAAGCCTATGCACTCTGCCCCACCGTGCTGGGTCTGGAAAAACCTGTCCAGGTCGGCCGCGCCTGCTTCGCCCACCAGGTTGGCAAATGCAAAGGCGCCTGCATCGGCAAGGAGCCAATCGGCGTGCATAGCGCCCGCATGATGGCCGCTCTGGCGAAACTCAAGCTGCAAGCCTGGCCCTACCCCGGCGCAATTGGTGTAGTCGAAAGAAATGACTTTCTCGATGAGGAGGACGTCCACGTCGTCGACGGCTGGCGTTTTCTCGGCACCGCCAAATGCGAGGCCGATATTCATGAACTGCTCAGCCGGCCGGTGGACGCACAGTTCGACATGGATACTTACAAGCTGCTCAAGTCACACATGACGAAAGGGAAGCTTGCAATCCGGCAGTTCTGAGTTTTTTTCGATTGGCGGCGGCAAGCCCCTAATCGAATAACCGACCGCCTGTTGCGCATCGCCGGGATAACTTGGCAATGCAAACCGCTGTCGATTGAAAGTCTGCCTTCTGAGCGCAAGAACAGGCAGGCATAATGCCGCCCGTCGAACCTCAACCGCAGTTTTTATTGCCCATTTCCGACCATGCTCGAATTCCTGCTCAACCCCGAAATCTGGATTGCCTTCTTCACGCTGACCGCCCTGGAACTCGTTCTCGGCATCGACAACATTATTTTCATCTCGATTCTGGTCGACAAATTGCCCCGCGAGCAGCAGGAACTGGCACGCCGACTCGGCCTGTTTCTCGCAATGTTCATGCGCATCGGCCTGCTATTGGTGTTGTCATGGATCGTCGGCTTGACCGAACCGGTGTTCACGCTGCTCGACCAAGCTATTTCAGGGCGCGACCTGATCCTGATTTCCGGCGGATTGTTTCTGATCTGGAAGAGTACCGGCGAAGTTCACCAGTTGCTTGAAGGCGAGGAAGGAGAAGCATCACACAAGGTGGCGTCAAGTTTCGCCGGCATCATTGCCCAGATCATCGTCATCGATTTGGTCTTTTCGCTTGATTCGATCATTACCGCAGTCGGCATGGTCAGCGAGGTCGGCGTGATGATCGCTGCGGTGGTCGCTTCGGTCGGTTTGATGATGCTGTTCGCGCCCGCCATCGGCCGCTTCGTCTCCGACCATCCCACCATCAAGATGCTGGCGCTGTCATTCCTGGTCGTGGTTGGCGTCGTGCTGATCGCCGACGGCTTCGGCCACCACGTGCCGAAGGGCTACATCTATTTTGCGATGGCTTTCTCGGTCGGCGTCGAAATGCTCAATATCCGCCTGCGTAAGCGGGCGGTGAAGCCTGTCGAATTGCACGAGCCCTATATTCGCGAGTAGCGCAAGCCCGCATCCGCCTGGATGCGGATGCGGCCACCTCCCATACGCTTACAAATCCATGCCTTCAGACCAGATCAACGCGCTCATGTGAGCGAGATTGACCGCCTCCGGACTCAGGCCGAGCGCATCGGTGAGTTGGCTGATGGACTCGCGGTCACTGCTTTCACACGCGCTGGCGAGATGCAAGTAGGGCGCATAGACGCCGCGTCCATGCAACAACGCATCAACAATGGGCTCGGACAGGTTAAGGGTATCGAGAACCTGCGCCATTGGCAGGTTGAGCAAGGCGTCCAGCATGGACAGAATGCCAACGATGAACAGCCCGCCGCGATATTCCTTCGCCAGCCGATCATCACCCAGAATTTCCGCAAAGCGGGCGCGAATCAAGGCATTTCTGAGTAGCGCCTTGCCACGTCCGTCTGACTCCTGATGGGTAAACAACAACAGAGTCAACCAGCGGTAAAGTTGATCGTGTCCCAGCATGAGCAAAGCATGGCCGATCGAACGAATCGAATAACGCAACCCAACCGCCGGAGAGTTGATGAAGCGCAGCATCTTGTAAGAAAGACCGGGATCGGGTTTGAATTCCGCCTCGATGAGGGGAAATTCGGCGTGGCTCATCACCTGATTCATCAGTTTGATGATGCGCAGACGACTGGTGTCGATAGCCCGCCCGTTTGCAGGTCTGAGTTGGGTGAAGAAATAGCCCTGGAACAAGTCGAACGACAACTTGCGACAAGCCGCAAAGGTCTCCTCGCTTTCCACATTTCTGGCGATCAGGCGCGGCCCCTGAATACCGTGGATACGCACCATTCTGTCGCACAGCCCCATCAAATCGTTGCCACCGACATCGAAGCGCAAGTATCGGCTCTGCCTGGCCAGCGGGATCATGCCTGGCAGCAACGCGGCTTCGTCGATCGCCAGTGCAAACCCATCTCTCGACAAAGCCTGACAGCGCGCCAAAAACGCCGGGGTGGGATTGGTCGGGTGGACGGCGATGACAGAACCTTCGCGCGGCAGTTTATCCAGCAGCGGGTTATCCAACGTGGCCGGGTCGAGATTCAGCAAGGTCAGCCGGCGACTCAACGCATGTTGATATTCCTGGTCGATGACGCTGACCAGAAGCGCTTCGTCCTGAATTTGACGCAGACTGGTTGCGCCTGGCAAAACCGGTAGCGGACTCGCCGCGTTTATTTTGAGTTCATAGCCGATGACACGAAATTCTCCATCCAGCAAAGGCTGGCGGGTGATGAAGCGGGGCATCGGAGCAAGTGACTCTTCCGCCTTTGGTTCAGGCCGGTGCAAAGGTTGCGTTGAGAGGGTTTTCAGCGTGGCGGGCGACATCGTGGCGATCCTTTTCAAGCAGTTTTCTTGGTGTGCTGGCCGCAGCCGACACTGGCGGAAGAACGGGTCTCGCGGGGCATGACGATACGGGCATGACCATCCCGCAATGCCACCGTCAAATCCTCGGCAACCATCGAGAGCGCCCGCTCGCCTTCACGATTGGTCATCAAATACAAGCTCTTGCGCGGGCTGATCCACGCCAGCTTCAGCTCCTTCCAGCTGCCATCCGGCTGTAAAAATTCCAGCCAGGCGCCACTCTCCAGTTCCGCCAGCGCGCCGGCGATCTGCGTCTGCCTAGACGAAGGATTGGTTTGCAGGTTGGTTGGCACAGTGGCTTGCACCTCAATTTTCGGCGCGGGCGAGGCCACAGTATCCGGCAACGCTACGGGCGCAAACACCCGGCCAACCGACCGCTTCGACTGACTCGGAGGCAATCGATATGACGACGTAGCCTGACGCCGCAAAACCTCATCGCGTACCGTCGCCAAGGCCTGTTCGATGGCCGCATCAGGCGGAGCAACATCGATTGCCTCGTTGTTCTTCTCGACATCTTGAACCAGCGACGGCGCGACAACCTTCTGCTCGCGCTGATCCTGCAAGGCGGGGGTGACATCAACCTGCAGGGCATCAACCGGTTGGATATCAACCAGTTGGATGTCAAGCGGTTGGTCTTCAACCTGTCGGGCCTTGGGATATAAATGTTCGGTCAGATCACGGTAAAGCAGGCCGACTCGATGCGGCAGAAATCTTCGCAGGCTGCGGATCAGCCGTGATTTGGCGTCATGGCGCCATGGTTGAGCCAGAATAGCCTCTGAGACGGCCGCCTCGATGAGCTTCGGACTGACGGGAATGTCATTCGGCTTGATCGACTCATCACCAAGCAATTTGCCATAACACCGGGTCACACTGTTCAGCGTGTGCCAGCTCGCATTCTGAATAGCCTCCGCGATCAAGCCAGGGTCGAGCGACTCGTCGAGCAAATCGTGCTCCACGATCTTCAGTTGGCTGGCGTCAAAATCGATCCGGAAACTGGTCAGCAGCCTGGGCTTGTAATGACATGCGCGGACATACTGCTTCTCGAAACAGGCGATGAAATCGGTAATCAGGCTATCTTTGCGGGCACGCGCAAATTCGGCAGCATCCAGAATCGCCTCCCGCTCGGCCTGGGTCAGCGCGTGAAGACTTTCAGAAAAAAGCTGCTCCATGGCTTGTCGCAGCGCATCTGACAACACATTGGCCAAGCGCTGGCCGGCAATCTCGCCACATTCGCGCAGCGGTGTCGGCAAAGCAGCCCATTCCATCTGTGTGGTGGGGTTGGAACGGCTCCAACTAATTAGCGGTGTGTCAACAAACTCCATGGCCCTTACCTCGCTACCCGGTACGATCCGGGACACATTCCCCGCAAACCACATGGTCAGGAAACCCCATTTATGGGGAATCCGGAGGGCATCGCACAAGGGGGAAAGACAAGGAAAGAGGAAGCCGGGACAGCTCCACCTTTTACCTGGCGATCCCGCTGTCATGGGGCTTGAGCCCTTTAGACCGGTGACTTTGCGTCCCCACCTTTCGATGGGTTTGCCCTTTGCAGGTCAGCTACAAACTCGCTGAACGAAATGTTAATCGGACAGCCAACGAAAAAACTTTAATTTAGTTTAGCGCGAATTTTGCAGAATGCATTATCAGAGAAGACTGCCAAGATGAAAACAGCAAGCGACAATCCATTCTGGAGGGAAGAATCAAAAACGCGCTTTTGCAGCTTGCGATGCGCTGTTATGCAAATCTCGACCCAGCCAAGTACCAGATATCACCCGAGCGCAAGGCGCGAACAACAGCCATGGCAGTTAAATGGTGAGGATACGCAATTCTGAGATCGGGCTCTCCAGCCGAATCGTATACAGCATGACTTGTGCAAATAAGCACTAGACTCAACCCTCTCGATCATTTGCGTGGGTCGAAAAGTGTGCATTCATGCCGCATTTTGATAAATATCCCCACCGCTGCTCCACTTCAACCGATATTGCACAATATTCATGCTGAAAGACTTACGTGCGCGCATACCTCGACTCCAGTCAGGCCGTTTCTTGCCCTGGATCTTGCTCGGTACAAGCCTGCTGGTCAGCGCATTCGTCAGTCTGAGGGTCAAAAATGACCTTGGCCACGCCAGCGCTTGGGCCACCTTCGCGGGCGGCCTGCTGATCAGCGGCCTGTTGTTCGTGCTGCTGCGGATGTGCCTCAATACTCGCGGCAAAGCGGTCCGCATTGCCGACCAACAGACGGCAGATGCGCTCGCCGAAAGCGAAATCTTCAAGCAATCGATCCTCGACTCACTCCCCGCCGAAATCGCCGTGGTCGATCACTCCGGCAAGATCGTGGCGGTAAATCAACCCTGGCGGCAATATGCGACCGAGAGCGGTGTAACGCCTGGAGAGACCGCCGCAGCGGTCGATGTCGGTGCCAATTACATCGCGGTCTGCCAGGCTGGCATCGACTTCATCCAGGATGGCGCACTGGAAAGTTCAATGGCCGCCAGCGGCATCCGCGCCGTGCTGGATGGCCGCTTGCCCAGCTTCAGCATGGAATACCCCTGCCATACGCCGCAAAAGCAACAATGGTTTTTCATGGTAGTGATGCCGATGGGAAAAATGGCGAGCGGCGGCGCGGTCATCGCGCACACCAACATCACCCCCCGCAAACTGGCGGAAAACCAATTGGCGGCAATGGCCGGGACACTGGAAAAGCAGGTCGATGAAAGAACCCGGCAGTTGCGTCAGGTGACGGCCGAGTTGACGATGGCTGAAGAACGCGAACGCCACAGGCTGGCGCAAGAACTGCATGACAACCTCAGCCAACTTCTGGCGGCGATCAAAATCAGACTGTCCTCGCTTGGAGCCGGCAGGGCTGACACATTTCAGCCTTCACTCGATGAAATCGTGGTGCTGGTTGAGCAGGCAAATCGTGCGGTGCGCATGATCACCATGCAACTGAGTCCGCCAACCCTGCGGATCCTCGGCTTCGTTCCAGCACTGGAAGGGCTGGTCGAAGAGATGCGTCACACCTACGGCCTCAAAGTAGACATTTACACAGAATCTCAGCCGCAACGCCTTGACGACGTCATTCTGGCGGTGCTGTTCCGTTCCGCCCGCGAACTGCTCATCAATGTCGCGAAACATGCCGGGGTCAACGACGCAAGCCTTTCATATCGCGCCGACGACAAACAACTGACCCTTCTGGTCAGCGACGATGGCTGCGGCTTCGATCCCGAGCCGATTTTGAGCATGCTCTCCGCAAAACAGAGTTTCGGCCTGAGATCCATCAATGAACGTATCGTTGCCTTGGGCGGTCGGATGGAAATCGACAGCAATCCAGGTTTTGGCTGCATGGTCATCCTGACCTTGCCCCTGCCGATCATCACCAAGGAGACATCCGTTTCATGATCCGAATCATACTGGTCGATGACCATACGATGATCCGCGAGGCTTTGCGCATGGCGCTGGAACGCGATGGCAGCATGCAAGTCGTCGCCGAAGCCGGCGATGGCGAGACTGCGTTACAACAGGTGGCCGAGTTGCTGCCCGAGGTGGTGGTAATGGACATCGCGCTGCCCGGCGCCTCCGGCATCGAAGTCACGCGGCGCCTGCACGCCAGTCATCCGGCGATCAAAGTGCTGGCCTTATCTACCCACCTTGATCGCGGCATCATCAAACAGATGCTGGATGCAGGCGCCAGCGGCTACGTTGTCAAATCGGCCGCCGGCACCGAATTGCAACAGGGCATCCGCAGCCTGATGGCGGGGCGCAAATATCTGTGCTCAGAGACCGCCGCGCTGGTCGCCACCAGTTTGACGGAATTATTACCCGCGTCGGGCAAGTCAGATAAACGCGGACTGTCCGGGCGCGAAATTCAGGTACTGGTATTGATCGCGGAAGGTAAAAGCGCACCCGCCATCGCCACCGAATTGCATCTATCGCCAGGCACGGTCGAAGTTCACCGCCGCAACATCATGCGCAAGCTTGATCTGCACAATGTCGTCGAACTGACCAAATACGCCATCCGTAGCGGCCTGATCACGCCTTGAAAAACCCGTCAGGATGATGACGGAGGCGTGCCGAGTCCTGCCAGAACTGCAAAACGCAGCAGTTTTCGCTGCGGCATCGGGTTGCGCAATGCGCCCCGGTTACTTGGCCAAGTGAGCTAACCGAAATCGAGCGGTGCAGGCCGCTCTCACCTTCAAGTACCCACAAATTACCCACAAACGCATTTCTCGGGTATCACTTTTTTGCCCCCAGCACTACCGGTTTACCGGTATCAAGTTATCAAGATCCAAGTATTTCCATCGTCCATTCATGCGCCTATCTTTGCCCGTATGCCTGACAAAAATACCAGGCTACTGTAGGTTTTTGAACATCGATAGCGCAATTCGACCACAGCCGACGATTGCAGAATCCGACAGTCTCCTTGGCATCTCAAACCCGCGCATCACTGCGCACTTGGGGCTCGTTAATGAATAATCTGGACGATTACGGGTGTGTTGGCGGGATGCGATGCAAGGTGCCGGTTGTGCCGCAGGGTCATTCTCAGCAAGCGTCCGGCAACGCGGCAACGCTCCCGACAGCGCGGCCAGAATGTTCAAGTCATTCGTTAACGAGCCCTTTGCATCACCCGCAACAGTGGGGGATAGATATGAATACCTGGGCTACTCAGGGCGGGATTCATGACACAAACGCGTCGACCGCAATCGTGTTGCAGACCGAGGCAGCCAGCGTGGCGAAGGATGCAGCGCTACTGACACTGGACGGTCGCGGCATGATCATTGATTGCAATCAAGGGGCGGAAACGCTGTTCAACTACCACCGCGAGGCGCTGGTCTGGCACGCCATTTCAATGTTGTTACCCGAGTTGGCTGAATTGAATCTGATCGAAAACGGTCAGCCCAATTCCCGCTTGCGTTTCCAGAGCCGTATTGGCCGTCAATTTCACCTGCACCCTCGACTGGGCGAACAAGTGGCCTGCCAACTTTGCCTCAACCTGCTCGACAGCAAGGGTCTCGGCCGCCTTTCGCTGATCGTGATTCCCTGCCCACGCCGCATGCAAGCACAACCCGATTACCCCTATTTATCGAGGCGGAAGCTGTTCTCGCCCGATCGTTCCGCCCCTCCGTCAGCAGTCAAACAGGAGATGAAAATGAAGTCTGATTCCGTGCATCAAGGCCACAACGCAGTCAATGAAGTCGTGTTGGAAATTGGCGACTTCCCGCCCGATCCCGTAATCACCAAAGCAGACTGTTTAAATTCCCATTGGCGCGGCTTCACACCGGAGTATGCGTTGGCTGAGTGGTTCCAACCCGAAACCGAAATGGCCGCTAAAACCAGTAGCTGATCGCAAACTGATCGCAGCAAGCTTCAACGCGCGCCTGGAGGCAGGCCATCCCGTTCACACGCACAATATCCGTCTGCACGCGATATTAGATTCAGCGCACCCCTGAAACATCGGGAATCAGTCGGAGTTGGGTATCGCCGACGAAAATAGCGATTCGACGACCCAACTCCGACCGGCTCCCGAGAGATCCGCTGGCGGACTGTTCAGTTCAACTCAATGACGCCACTGACGTGAAAACATGTAACAACAATAAACGGTGCAAAAACAGTTGAATCCCGAACCATCCCAAACAGTTCTTTTACCGTTATATTGAGACTTGGCGACCCGAAACTAACCGCGAAAGCATGTCCACCAAACCCAGCGCCACCCTCCTGATCGTTGATGACTCGACCGAAAATCTCTATGTACTGAGCGAACTACTGCGCCCGTATTACCGAGTACTGGCGACGACCTCCGGCGAAGGCGCTCTGGAGATAGCAAATAACACGCCGAAGCCCGACCTGATCCTGCTCGATGTCATGATGCCCGGCATGAATGGTTATGAAGTGTTGGCGGCACTGCGTAAAAGCCCATTTACCGGCGACATCCCGGTCATGTTTCTGACCGCTTTGGCCAATGCCAATGATGAAGAGCATGGTCTGATGCTCGGCGCCGCCGATTACATCACCAAGCCGATAAAACCCACCGTGGTGCTGGCGCGAGTTCGCACCCAACTCGAAGCCAAGCAGGCGCGCGACTGGATGCAAGACCGTAACCAGGCGCTGGAGGCCGAAGTCGCCAAGCGGATGGCCGAAAATGATCTTACCCAGCAGGTCAGCATTCGGGCGCTGGCGCATCTGGCGGAAACACGCGACCCGGAAACCGGCAACCACATTCTGCGCACCCAGAGTTATGTGCAGCGCTTGGCGAAAGTGCTGCGTCGGCACCCCCGCTTCGAAGCCACCATCAACGATCGCTACATTCACCTGCTGTCCCGATCAGCGCCGCTGCACGACATCGGCAAAGTTGGCATACCCGATCACATCCTGCTCAAACCTGGCAGGCTGACGCCAGACGAGATGGAGATCATGAAGACGCATGCCAAATTGGGCAGCGACGCCATCGAGCAGGCCGAGCGGGACATCGAGATGCCGTTGGCGTTTCTGGCGCAGGCCAAGGAAATCGCCCACTGGCACCATGAAAAGTGGGATGGAAGCGGCTATCCCGACGGACTGGCCGGCGACACGATTCCGCTTTCCGCGCGGCTGATGGCGGTGGCCGATGTATTCGACGCCCTGATTTCGGTGCGTATCTACAAGCCCGCCCTGCCCTACTCCGAAGCCCGCGACATCATCGCCGCCGGGCGTGGCAAGCACTTCGATCCCGACATGGTCGATGCGTTCATCGACGACTTCGCCGAATTCATCGCCATCGCTGAACACCACCACGATTTCGCCGCCCCCATGAACTAACACGATTCATCAACCTCATGACCCCGTTTGTATGACATTGGTTTGACATTGCTACCGCGTACCCAGGAGAAGATAGATGTTGCCCCGCCTGAAGACTCGCATCGCGTTGATTGCTGGCACGCTGGTGTTGCTCGCGGTCATGTTATTCGCCTGGTTCAGTCAGCATCCCTCTGCGCCTGAAGTCCCCGCCGCGCCGCAGGCATCGGAAGTACGCACGCTACGCCTCGGCCTCAACATCGCCGCTGACAGCGCCTTGCACGCCGCGGCATTACGCTTCGCCGATCAGGTGGGCGAGCGCAGTCAAGGCAAAATCAAGGTGGTGGTGCATCCCAACCAGGAGTTGGGCAACGACGACCAGATGCTTGAAATGACCCGCAGCGGCAAACTCGACCTGGTGCTGACTCCCACCGCCAAACTCAGCTCGGCGATACCGGCGATGCAATACGCCGACCTGCCCTTCTACTTCAGCGGGCGCGACGAGCTGTATGCGATGCTCGACGGCGAGCCGGGCGACATTCTGCTATCCAAGCTCAACAGCATCGACCTGATCGGCCTCGCTTTTTGGGAAAACGGCTTCAAGCAATTCACTGCCAACACACCGATTCGCGTCCCGCAAGATTTCGCCCGGCTGCGCATCCGCACCATGAAAAGCCCGATCATCGCCGATCAGTTCGCTTCGCTCGGCGCGCAACCCATCCCCATCGACTTCCACGCCACTTACCAGGCGCTGGCCGATGGCGCGGTCGATGGTCAGGAAAACCCGCTGGTGGCGATTGTCGGGATGAATTTTCATAAAGTGCAGAAACATCTGACGCTGAGCAATCACGCCTATCTGGGCTATGTTTTTTCCGCCAGCAAACAGGTGTTCGCCAGCCTGCCACCGGATCAGCGCGAGATCATCCAGCGCACCGCGCGCGATCTCACCGTGTGGGAACGCGAAGAAACCGCCCGCCGCGAAACCGAATTTATCGAGACCATTCGCGCCGCCGGAGTCACCATTCACCCGCTGGCCCCGATGGAGCGCGCGCAGTTCAGCCAGGCGCTGGCGCCAATCGCCGACAAGTTCGGTTTCGAGGTCGGCTACGACTTGCTGGCCAAAACCGATGAATTGCGCTTTACCGCGATGCCTGCCGTCTCGACGGAAGCGGCAAAACCGGCCGCCGAACCGCTGCTGATCGGGCTGGATGTGGCGATCGAGGAAATCAACCAGAACGGCGGCCTCCTCGGCCGACCGGTGCGCTTGATCGCCCGCGACAACGCCTCGATTCCCCAACGTGGCGAACAGAACCTGGCGCATTTCGCCACCCTGCCCAACCTGTTGGCGGTGGTCGGCGGTATGAACACCGCAGTGATCATGGACGAACTGGACGACATTCATCGCCTTAAAATTCCCTACCTGATTCCTTGGGCGGCAGCACAGGGGCTGATTTCCCACGCGCATCAACCGAGCTTCACTTTCCGCGTCTCCTTGAATGACACATTTGTCGCGCCCTATCTGCTTGAACATGCTTTGAAGACGGGCAGCCGGGTCACGGTTCTGCTTGACCGTTCGGCCTGGGGCCGCAGCAATGAAGCGGCGTTGAAGCCGCTGCTCGAGAAGTTGCCGGTGGATACCGTCAAGATCGAATGGCTGAATGCCGGCGACCCCGGCACGGCGGCAAAAATCCAGGCGCTGACGCGTGATGGCACCCAGGCCGTGGTATTGGCATCCAACCCGCTGGAATCCCGCGCCGTGGTGCGGGCGATGGCGCAACAGGTAAATCCGTTGCCGATCTTTGCCCACTGGGCGCTGACCGGCGGCAACTTCTGGGATGAGAATCAGGCCGAGCTGAGCAAGGTCGATCTGCGCTTCGTGCAGTCGATTCTGATGCACGAAACCGCTTCCAATCCCAACCTGCAAAAATTCGTCAAGCGTTACCGTGAGCGCTATCGCCTCGCCACCAATGCGCCGATACGCTCGCCGGTCGGCAGCGTGCAAGCTTTCGATCTCACCCATCTGCTGGCGC
>JAIFKV010000135.1 GCA_020049415.1 Betaproteobacteria bacterium | reverse complement strand
CTCTATCTCTACCGCACGATGAAACCGCGCGTGGCGCAACTGGGCCGCTTCAAGGATGGCACCCTGCGCGATATCAAGGTCAACCCGGATCTGCCGACCAGCCCGCACATCATCGCGATGCGCTTTGATGGCTCGCTGTACTTCGCCAACATCGCATTCTTCGAAGACAACGTGCTGGAACTGGTCGCTGCAAAACCTAACGCCAAGTATCTGCTGGTGGTCGGCGATGCCATCAACCAGCTCGACGCCTCCGGCGAAGAAGTGGTGCACCACCTGGTCGAACGCCTGCGCGAAGGCGGCATCGAAATCGTCTTCTCCGGCCTGAAGAAGCAGATTCTTGACGTCATGCGCGCCACCGGCCTGTTCGAGAAAATTGGCCAGGAAAACATCTTTGCCACCGAAGACCAGGCGATTGCCGCGATCTATGAGCGTCTAGGTGAAGTGGCGGCAGACGACATGTTCTGCGCCATGCCAGCAAGGGCCTGATCCACGCAGTGCAAGTCATCACCCCGGAAGGTCATTCAACCCGGGGTGATGACTGAAAATATTAATTGGCCGAATTCATTGACCGACCCTTAGCGAGCGGCCGCCTCGTCCGGCAAGTCGATTGCAGAGGTGATCGCCGTGTCAATATTCAAAGTGAGGTTGCTCGACTCTGTCACCTCGCCTTTTTTCCAGATGAGAACCTGCGAATTGCTTTCCAGCAATCCTCTTTCTTGTAGCCAGGCATGAAAACCTTCGCGTTCGACATCCGGGCCGCAGGGACGCGCCAGCATCTCGACAAGGCAAGTGCGTGCGGCCACATCGCCATCCATGGCAGGCTGGCACAAGCGCGTATAAACCAAGGAACGCATCGAAAAACCAGCCATCTCGGCCATCCGCGCAAAATAGTCCATATGCGGCTTGGTATCCTCTAAAGACTGAAAAGCAGCCTTCTGATCATGCTCGTATAGCGTACGAAATTGCGTAAGCAAAACAGACGGCCACCAGTTGTACTGCGTGTCTATCACCCAATCCGGCTCATCTTTTCGGTCAACGGCAAGCAGTAAATCAGCCAACATGGACTCGCATTCCCCGCCCGCACCAGCAGCCCGAAGCCGCGCCAGCGCGTCATCCGACCGGCCCTGCCTCCAGGCGATGAAGGCGGCCAAATAGTGGGCGCGGTCATTGACCCCACTCAAATATTCCGGCAAAGCTTCCAGCCAGGCCCGTTCGGCAGCCTCAAAACGTCCGAGTAGAGCCAAACCGAACAGCTTGGAATAAAGATCTTCACTCCGCATCGGCGGCAGCGCTTCAATCGCATCGCCCAGTTCAGAAAGGCCGTCAATGCCATGCAACCACAGACGAAACCGCAGCAAATGTTCCAGTCCAAACAGATTGTTGGGCACGGCGCGGCAGCACTCTTCCAGGATGGATTCCGCGCGCTCAACGTCACCGTGCGCAAACGCAACCAGGGCAAAGGTATTGCGGGCGAATACATGATCGATATGCACGATCAGCGCTTCTGCCTCATCGGCTCGGTCGAAGTTCAACAGCATTCTGGCCGCATCCAGGCGCATCGAATCATCCAGGCTCAAAGCTCCGAAAGGAGTATCGATCACGTCGATGGCGTCATCCAACGGCTCGCCTTGCAACGCCGCGAGACGGTGTCTCGCGGCGATCGCCAGGATCGGAAAATCCTCTTCACAAGAAATTTCAAGTGCTTCCCAAGCCGCCATGCTATTCGGCGAAACATGTACCCAATCCCATGCGGCAACGGCCAACTCCAGAATCGCGCCGGCGGCGTACAACACATCCCAATACAACGCATACAGCGGCTTGTGGTTCGGATAACGCTGGCGCAGCAATTCAATGCGCCGCTCCGCTTCATCTATCTGATCATCTTTTACCAGACGGCGAATGGCTTCCAGTTGGGCGGACTGCGGTCGATCTTCAGCGGGAGACTTCTTTTTCATGAGCAGAATTTGAAAAAAGGATTACGAGGCGTGGAATTATCCTGAAGACTCGCCTGTTACGCTGCATCTTCCGAACTTGCGTAGTCGGTTGCCCAAAACAAACTGAATCCATGCGGCCAACCCAGCAGTGCAATCCCGACACTAATTCGCCGCACCTGAGTCGACCACCGCCAGCCGCCACAGCGAGGTGATTTCCGCTGCACGCGCCTTGTGCAAGGGGTCATTTGGGTCGGCGGCGCGAGGGTGTTGCGGGCGGGCATCGATACGGCCGATGACTTGCAAACCGGCGCTTTCGAATGCGCTAAGCAATACGGCGCGTGAACGCAGGCCGAGGTGTTCCGCCAGGTCCGACAGCACCAACCAAGCTTCGCCGTTTGGCGTCAGGTGCGCGGTCAGGCCGTTAAGGAAGCCGAGCAACATGCGGCTGTCGGGGTCGTAAACCGCATGTTCGATCGCCGCCGTCGGCTGCGCCGGCAACCAGGGTGGATTGCACACCACCAGCGGCGCACGGCCGCTGGGGAAGAGATCCGCCGCGATCACTTCGACTTGTCCGGCGTAGCCAAGCCGGGTAATGTTTTCGCGGGCGCATGCCAGCGCGCGCGGGTCTTGCTCGGTCGCCACGATGCGCGCAACGCCGCGCCGGGCCAGCACGGCGGCGAGTACGCCGGTGCCGGTGCCAATATCGAATGCCAATGCGGTGGTCGGCAGCGGCGCTGCGGCAACCAGACCGACATACTCCCCGCGAATCGGGGCGAAGACGCCATAGTGCGGATAGATGCGCTCGCCCAACGCGGGCACCGCGACACCTTTCTTGCGCCACTCGTGGGCGCCGATCAGCCCCAGCAGTTCGCGCAGCGAAACCAGCGAGTCCTGGACGGCGGTTGGGTAAACCGCCAGACAGGCCGCGCGCAGGTCCGGCGCGCGGCGCAGTGGAATGCTGAAGTCGGCGTTCAGCGGCAGCAACAACATGCTCAGCGTTTGTGCGCGGCGGGCCTGTTCTTGTCGATGCCGCTGAAACGCCTCGGCGGGCGGGATGACTTCCTGGCTCGGAGTCGCTTTCGGCTTCCGCGCGCCGCCTTCCAGGCGTCGCGTCAAGGCTTGCAGCAACTGTTTTGCATTCTGGAAATCGCCTCGCCAGAGCAACGCCGTGCCAGCGCGGGCAAGGCGAAAAGCGGCATCCGCCGAGATCCGGTCATCGGCGACGACCACCCGCCGAGGCGGCGGATTTCCGCTCTCGGATCGCCACAGCGCGGAGTGCGCCATGCCGTTTTCGGTCCATTGAATGTGGATTGAAGTGGTTGGAGCGGTTGGAGTCTGGGTCACAATGTCGCCGTCCTTCGGCTGTGACAGCCTGGCGGGTTGAATGGAAAACTTGAGCCGACGAGGTAAATGCAGTTCAGCGCAAACTTATCAGGCTTGCTTCTCGATGACGCGGGCAAGATATCGGCCGATTATGACGCTTTCGTCGACGTGCATATCCGACAAGGATCAATTTCGGATCGAAAAACGGTGGCGGCAAACACACGCCAGCAGACAAAATACTCGCCCCCCTCCGCCGCCTTGTCGTGGCGCAATTCTGAACAAGGAATCCACGCATGCTGAGCGTTGAAGAAGCCCTGCAACATTTGCTGCAAAGCGCGCGCCCGCTGGCCGAGCGCGAAACCCTGCGCGCCGATGACGCGCTTGACCGCATTCTGGCCGCGCCATTGGTCTCTACATTGAATGTGCCGCCATTGGACAACAGCGCGATGGATGGCTACGCGGTGCGCGCCGCGGAGGCCATCGAAGGCGCCGTTCTGCCCGTCTCACAACGCATTCCCGCTGGCCACATCGGCCAGCCGCTGGCCGCCGGCAGCGTCGCCCGTATCTTTACTGGCGCGCCAACACCGGACGGCGCGGATACCGTCGTCATGCAGGAAGACACCGAACTCGTCGACGACGGCGTGCGCTTTTTGAAATCGCCCAAACCGGGCGGCAACATCCGCCGCGCCGGCGAGGACATACGCCCGCAGCAGACCGTGCTGCCCCCCGGCACGCGCCTGGGGCCGGCGCAATTGGGGGTGGCGGCATCGATTGGCGCGACCGAACTCAACGTCTATCGACGTCTCAAGGTGGCAGTGTTCTTCACCGGCGACGAACTGGTGATGCCCGGCACGCCGTTGCCGCCAGGACGTATTTACAACTCCAATCGGGCGGCGCTGAAAGGCCTGCTCGCCCGCCTTGGCTGCGAAGTCATCGACCTCGGCCTGGTCGCCGACACGCCGCAAGCTACCCGCGCCGCGCTTGGCGCAGCCAGCCGCCAGGCTGATGTAGTGATGACCACCGGCGGTGTCTCGGTGGGCGAAGAAGATCACGTCAAAGGCGCGGTGGAAGCGCTGGGTCATCTCGACCTGTGGAAAGTCTCGATGAAACCGGGCAAACCGCTGGCTTACGGCCGTGTCGGCGAGGCGGATTTCATCGGCTTGCCGGGCAACCCGGTTTCGGCCTATGTGGTGTTCTGCCTGTTTGCCGCGCCTTTTTTACGCCAACGCATGGGCGAGGCGGCGCGCGGCGCGATCAGCTTTGTCGCGCCGGCCGGCTTCAGCCTGAGCAAGGCCGGCGGGCGGCGTGAATTCATGCGCGCCCGGCTGGAAGAGGGCCAAGTGGCGTTGTTTCCAAATCAGAGTTCCGGCGTGCTGACCTCGCTGGCCTGGGCCGAAGGACTGGTTGATATCGCCGCCGGCGCCAGCATCGCGCAGGGTGAACCGGTGCGCTTTATGCCTTTATCGGAGTTATTGCCATGAACATCACACTGCTTTATTTCGCCCGCCTGCGGGAAATCTTCGGTGTTGGCGCGGAAAACCTGGCCTTGGCGGATGACGCCACCGTCAATAGCCTGCTCGACTTGCTGCGCCAACGCGGTGATGTCTGGGCGGAAAACCTCGCCCCCAACCATGCCTTCCGGGTAGCGGTGAATCAGGAGGTGGCGAATGGCGATACGCCGCTGGTAGACCGCGCCGAAGTCGCGATCTTCCCGCCGGTAACCGGTGGCTGATTTCTAGGAGCCTGTCGGACTTTGGAATCGTCGGCTGCAAATCGCTATCGACGACCAAATTCCGACAGGCTCCTATCGGCTCCTATCCTTGATATTTGATTTTTGCTGTTTGTCGCGGCCACGCCAGGCTTGCGCCGCCCTCCCCTGCTTTCGTTCTGAAAACTGCCCATGCTGCGCATCACCTTTGCCAACCGCTACGAAACCCTGCGTGACGCGCTGCTGCATGAGCTTGCCACCGCGCCTCGGTCACCTTTCACCGCCGAGCAAATCATCGTGCCGAGTGGCGCGCTACGCCGCGACCTGACGCTTGCGATCGCCGATGGCTACGGCATTTGCGCCAATGTTGAATTCGCCTTCCTGGCGCAATGGCTGTGGCGGCAGATTGGCAAAGTGGTACCCAACGTTGCGGCGGATTCGCCATTCGCTTCGCCGCTGCTGACCTGGCGGATTTTTCAGCTCTTCGACGATGCCGCCTTCGTCGCGGAATTCCCGCGCCTGGAAAGCTGGCTGCGGCAGGCGGACCCGGTGGTTCGCTTCGATTTTTCCAGCAAGGTCGCGGCGCTGTTCGAGCAATACATGACCTATCGACCGGACTGGCTCGCCGCCTGGGCGTCCGGCCAGAACATAACGCTGCCTAACGCCAGCGACACGACCCAGGCCGACCAGGCTTGGCAGGCGGCGCTTTGGCGCGCTATCACCACGCAACTGGGGGTGACGCGGGAACACCCGGCCAGCGCCTTCATGCGCAAAGTCGAAGCGCTTGGGCATGACGCGCCGCAGCGTTTCGGTCTGCCCGAAGTCGCCCACCTGTTTTGTCTGCCGACCATTCCACCGCTTTATCTCGACCTGCTCCGGCAACTGGGGCGCTGGGTTGACTTGCATCTGTACGTGCTCAATCCCTGCCAGGAATACTGGTTCGAAATCGTCGATCAACGCCGCCTCAGTTACCTCGCCGCGCAGGGAAAAGCCGACCATCACGAGAGTGGAAACCGCCTGCTGGCGGGCTGGGGCAAGCAGACGCAGGCGAATATCGATCTGCTGTTCGAAATCGTCGAACAAGCGGAGATCGACGATGCGGGCTTTATCGCCAACGCATCGGCCAGCATGTTGGCGCGACTGCAAAACGCAATCCTCGATCTGGTCGAAATCGCCCCCGGAAGCATGCCCCCGGCAACCGACGATCGCAGCATCGAAATCCATGTCTGCCATTCGCTGACGCGGGAGCTGGAAGTTCTCCAGGACCAGTTGCTGGCGATGTTCGCCGGGCCGAATCCACCGCGACCGTGCGACATTCTGGTGGTAACGCCCGACCTGGAGGCGGCCGCTCCGCTGGTCGACGCGGTGTTCGGCAACGCGCCGCGCGATCGCGCTATTCCCTTTGCGATCAGCGGGCGGGCGCGCGGCAAGGTGAATGCGCCGGCGCGCGCCATGCTGGCGCTGCTGGCCCTGGCCGGCTCGCGCTTTGCCGCCAGTGCGGTGTTCGATCTGTTGCAACAACCCATCGTCGGCCGCCGCTTTGGTATCGCCGCCGACGATCTGGAGATTATCCAGGACTGGATGAAGGCATCCGGCATTCGTTGGGGCATCGATGCCCGGCAGCGTCAACAACATGGCCTGCCCGGTCTCGAACGCTTCAGCTTTGATGATGGTTTGCAGCGTCTGTTTCTCGCTTATGCCTTGCCCGACGGCATCCCGCTACCCTGGCACGGGCGTCTGCCAGCCGGCAACGTCGAAGGTTCCAGCGCCCTGTTGCTCGGCCTGTTTGCGCGTTTCATCGCCGACCTGACGCGGCTGCATGCGGAATTTGCCGAAGCCAGCACAGCCGATGTCTGGATGCAGCGCATGTTTGCCCTGCTCGACAATTTTCTCGCCCCCGACAACAGCGAAATCGACGATCTCGGCGAGGTACGCGACGCCATCCGGGAAATTCACCACAACATGCGGCAAGGCGGCATCACCACGCCGGTTGCGCCGGAAGTCATGCGCGCCGCGCTGGAAGCAATGCTGGACGATCCGACGCGCGGCGGCGCGCCAACCGGAATGGTGACCTTCGCGCCGATCAGCAGCTTGCGCAACCTGCCGTTCCGCATCGTCTGCGCCATCGGGCTCAACGATGGCGCATTCCCCAGCGCCAGCCGCCCGCTCGAATTCGACCTGATGGCGCTGGCGCCGCAACGCGGCGACCGACAGCGGCGCATCGACGAACGCAACCTGTTCCTCGACCTTCTGCTCGCCGCGCGCGAACGCCTGTACCTGAGTCATACCGGTCGCAGCATCCGCGACAACGCCCCGCTGCCGGGATCGGTGCTGGTCTCCGAATTGCTCGAAACGTTGATCCCGGCGATCGCCGACGAGCCGTCACTGGCCGCCTCGCGCGAAGAAGCGCGCCGCCGCCTGGTCGTCGAACATCCTTTGCAGCCGTTCTCGCCGCGCTATTTCAGCCCGATTACAGACCCCCGCGATGATCCCCGCGCGCGCAGCTTCAACCGTGAATTGTGCGATGCCCTGCGCAGCGGCCTGACCGCCACGGCGGACGTTTCCGCCGCCTCGACCGCCGCCGAGGCAGTCGACGACAGCGCCGAAGATGAGGCGGTGGACAGCGAAACTGCGGGCACGCTGGTCGGGCGATTCTTCAATGCTCCACTCGCCGAAGCGGGTGAGGAATGGCACACGCTGGAGCTGGATCGTCTGCTCCGCTTCTTCCGCAACCCCTGCCGCTTTCTGCTGCGCGAGCGGCTCGGCATCGAGCTGGCTGAAGCCGACGACGCCTTGCTTGATGACGAGCCGTTTCTGCCCGATTTCCCCGGCCGTCAGGCGCTCGCAGAACGCCTGCTGCCGCGCTGTCAAAGCGGCATCAGCGATGACGATCTCCGCCAACTGGCCGAAGCCGGCATCGAATACCCACCGGGAAATTTTGGCAATTTATTGCTCGATCAAGAATTGCTGAGTCTGCGTACCTTTGCCGAAAACGTCCGCCAGGCGACTGCCGAAGCTTGCCTGCCACCGCGCCATGACACGCTCGAATTCGATCTTGACGGCGAGGCCTGGCGCATCTCCGCCGCCTTCGCGGATCTGCGCGCCAGCGGCCTGGTGCGCCAGCGTTACGACGACACCCGCGCCACCGATTACCTGGCAGGCTGGCTCAATCACCTGTTTCTCTGCGCCGCCGCGCCGGACAACGTCACCCGGCAAACCCGCTGGCTGTCGCGTGACGGCGAATACCGGCTGCTGCCCTGCGATGCGGCCGGTGAAATACTGCAAACCCTGCTGCGCCTGTATCGGCGCGGACTGCGCCAGCCGATCCATTTCTTCCCCAAATCGGCGTGGAAATACATCGCAGCAAACGCCAACCTCGGGTCAGCCGCGAGCACCTGGCATTCCAGCCAGAACCCCGCCTGGAGCGAAGCCGAGCACCCCGCGTATCGGCTGGCCCTGCGCGGCACAAGCAACCCGCTCGACGACGATTTCATCGATTGCGCCGAGGCGGTGTTCGGCAACATGTGGCGCTATCTTGAGGATGCACGACTATGAACCCGCCCATCAGCCAAGCGGCCGAACTCGATGTCTATCACTGCGACCTCGACGGCATCAATCTGATCGAGGCGTCCGCCGGCACCGGCAAGACCTGGAATATCTGCGGCCTGTATTTGCGCCTGCTGCTCGAACGCGGCCTGGAAACCCAGCGCATCCTGGTGGTGACGTTCACCAACGCGGCGACGGCGGAACTACGCGAGCGCATCCGCGCGCGCATCGTCGAGACCCAGACATACCTCAACAACAAGCTCGCCGGCAGCGATCCGTTCGTACCCAAATTGATCGACGAATTGTTGCATCGACATGGACTCGCCGAGGCCGACCTCGCTCGCCGCCTCGACCTCGCCTTGCAGACCTTCGACGAGGCCGCCATTTTCACCATCCACGGCTTCTGCCAGCGCGCGCTGGCCGACACCCCGTTCGCCGCCGGTTTGCCGATGGCCATGGAACTGATCCAGAGCGACGCCGAATTACGCCTGCAAGTGGTGCATGATTTCTGGCGTCGCCATATCGCCGGCGACAGTCTGCCGCCGGCGCTGGCGGGCTACCTGGTGAGCCAGGGCGACCATCCGGAGAAGTATGCCGGGCTCGTCAAACAACATCTGGCGAAACCACTGGCCACCCGAATCTGGCCCGCCGACATCGACGCTGTCGACGATCTCGACGACAGCACGCTGCAAGCGCTCCATGCCACCGCGCAAGCCGCTTGGCGAGCCGAAGGCGGGGCCATCGTCGAGCTGTTGCTCGCCTCGCTCGATGCGCTCAACGCCAATTCCTACCATGAAGCGTCGGTGCGACAAGGCGGACGCGACTGGGACGCCTTTTTCCAGGCCGCCGCACCGCTGGCTGAACTCGGCGACAAGGCCGGTCTGTTCAACGCAAAGATCATCCGCAAACGCACCAAAAAGAAATTCGCCCCGCCGGAGCATCCGTTTTTCGATGCCGCCGAGCGTTTTCTCGAACTGCGGGAAAAATTTTCCGCCTCGCTATCCCTGGCGCGGCTGCGTCTGCTCCGCTCGCTGCTGCGTGAAGCCGGCGACGGCCTGCGTGAACTGAAGCGCAAACAACGCGTGGTCGGCTTCGACGACATGCTGTTCAACCTGTACGAGCGCCTCGCCAACCCCGCCTATCCCTGGCTGGCCGGCTCGCTTAAAGCACGTTTTCCAGCCGCCCTGATCGACGAATTCCAGGATACCGACCCGCTCCAATTCGAGATTTTCCGCGCCATATACGGCACAGCGGAGACGCCCCTTTTTCTGGTCGGCGACCCGAAGCAAGCCATCTACAGTTTTCGCCATGCCGACCTGCACACCTACCTGCGCGCCCGGCAGCAGGCGACACAAGAACACGCGCTAGACGCCAATCAACGCTCCAGCGCCGGACTGCTCAGCGCCTTGAATGCGGTGTTCGAGACGAACAAACTGGCTTTCATGTTGCCCGGTCTCGATTACCGGCCAGTCAAATTCGGCGACAAACCGCGCAAATCCTTTGTCGATCAATCCGAGCCGCGCGCCGACCTGCAGCTATGGCAGTTGCACGATGACACCACCGATCCGCCCGAGAAGCGACCGGCGCGGCGCGGCGTGGTCAACGCCACCGCCGGTGAAATCGCCCGCCTGATCAACGCCGCCGCCGACGGCAAAATCCGCATTGATGACCAGCCCTTGCGCCCGGGCGACATCGCCGTTCTGGTGCGCAGCCACGCCCAAGGCAGTGACATGAAGCGGGCGCTGGCGGGGTTGCGGGTGGGCAGTGTTGAACTGTCGCAAGCCAGTATTTTCCAGACTGTCGATGCCGAAGAAGTCGAACGGGTGCTGCGCGCGATCCTGGAACCCGGCCGCGAGCGCCTGCTGCGCGCCGCGCTGGCAACCGAACTGATGGGCTGCGATGCCGCCGACATCGAAGCGATTTCGCATGATGAAGCGCGTCTGATGCGCCGACTCGTTCAATTCAACGATCTGCGCACGCTCTGGTTACAACGCGGTTTCGGCGTCATGTATCGAGGTTTTCTCGCCTCCGAGCGCGTCGCCGAACGTATGCTCGGCCGCCCCGATGGCGAACGTCGGCTGACCAATTTCCTGCATCTGGGTGAAAGCCTGCACCAGGCCGCCGAAACACATGCCGCGCCGGAAGCGTTGCTGCGTTATCTGGAAGCGCAGCGTCTCGACGCCGCCGCTGACGAGGCGGCGCAGCTTCGCCTGGAATCGGACCAGAACCTGGTGCAGATCATCACCATCCACAAAGCCAAGGGGCTGGAATATCCGATTGTGTTCTGCCCCTTTCTTTGGGATGGGCGCGGCGCATTTGGCAGCAATCAGGGCATTGCAAGCGAGTATCACGACGACCACGGTCTGCCGGTGGTCGACTTGCGCGGCGACGCCATCGATGCCGATGAACTGGCGGCAATCAAACAACGCATCAAACTCGAACAGTCCGCCGAAACCCTGCGCCTGATCTATGTCGCGCTGACCCGCGCGGTGTACCGCTGCTACCTGGTGGCGGGCTGCTATTCGACCAAGGCTTTCGGCCGACTATCCGCCAGCGAAAGCGCCCACAGCATGCTCAACTGGCTGGCCGCCGGGGCCGGGCTATCGCCGCAAGACTGGTTCGCCGCCAAACTGACACCGGCGGACATTACCGCCGCCTGGACGGCGTTGGCGCAAAACCCCCACATCGAATTGACGCGTTTGCCTGTCACCGCCGGCGTGATGGTCGCGCGCGCCGCCCCCCAACCCGAGACACTGACCGCCCTCGTCGCTCCGGCCAGAATCCCGCGTGGCTGGCGGGTCAGCAGTTATAGCGGCTTGAGTCATGGCGCGGTGAGCGAACAGGCGGCGAGCGATCATGACGCACGCGTTAGTGAGCCTATCGGCCCGGTCCCGGCCGCCATCGAGGCGGAAGACATCCTGCGCTTTCCGCGTGGCGCGGCCGCCGGTGAGTGCATCCACGCAGTGTTCGAAAACCTCGACTTCAGCGATGCCAGCAGCTGGGACGCGGCGATTGCCGCCGCCTTGCTCAGCCATCCGCAAGCGCTGCCCGAACTGGCGGAAAACGTTCAAATGGAAAGGCTGACGCGGATGTTGCGGCGACTCGTTGACGACGTCACCCAAACCGAACTTTGCCCCGGCTTGCGCTTGGCCACGGTTACTCTCGATCGACGTCTGAGCGAACTCGAATTCAATCTGCCGGCGCATTCGGTTACGCCCAACGACCTGAACGAAGCCCTGAAAAACCTCGGCTACCGGGGACCGCGCCTGACCTTCAACGACCTTAGTGGCTATCTGAAGGGCTTCATCGACCTGATATTCGAGCATCAAGGCCGCTATTTCATCCTCGACTGGAAATCCAACCACCTCGGCCACACTGCCGCCGCTTATGCGGCCGAGCCGATCTCCGAGGCCATGGCCGAGCACGCTTATCACCTGCAATATCTGCTTTACACGGTTGCGCTCGACCGCTATCTGCGTCGCAGAATCGACGACTACCACTACGAAACCCACTTCGGCGGCGTTCTTTATCTGTTCGTGCGTGGCGTTCGCCCGGACTGGAAAACCCCCGCCGACAGCGCCGCCGGGGTGTATTTCCACCTCCCCGATCGCCGCGTCATCGACACCTTGAACACGCTCCTGGAATCATCATGACTGCTGAAATCACGCCCGCCCACGCCCTCGCCATGGCGTTTTCCACGCAAGCGCGGCAGTGGGCAATAGCCGGTGGCGCGCCCGAATTGTCGATACGGGTAGCGCAGCAGGCCGCGTTTCTGGTCAGCATGGCGGTGGCCGGCGGCGACGTCTGCATCGGTCTCGAAGAACTGGCGGAATCTCTCGAAAACAGGCTCGATGCGGACAGACTCAGACATGCGCTGCTTGACTCCAGCATCGTCGGCACGCCCGAGGCGCGCGCCGCGCTGCCGCTGATACTGGACGCCGATGACCGGCTCTATCTGCACCGCTACTTCGACTATGAAGACCGCCTCGCCCGCAGCTTGGCGCAACGCGCGGCGGCAAGCACAACGGATGCCATCGGCGCCGGCATGAAATCGCTTCTTGCCAGCTTGTTCGCGGCGAACGATGACGCCACCTCGCCAGACTGGCAAAAAATTGCGGCGGCAATGGCGCTGCTCGGCAAGCTCACCATCATCAGCGGCGGGCCTGGCACCGGCAAGACAACCACGGTGGTCAACCTGCTCGCCTGCCTGCTTGAACAGAATCCGGACTGCCGCATCGCGCTGGCCGCAGCGACCGGAAAAGCAGCGGCGCGGATGACCGAAGCCATTCGTCAGCGCGCTGCGCATCTGCCAGCAAAACTCCAGGCGCGGCTGCCCAGCGAGTCCCATACCATTCACCGTTTGCTCGGCGTCACTCCGTCGACGGGCGCGTTTCGCCACCACGCCGGCAACCTGCTGCCGATCGACGCGCTGGTTGTCGACGAAGCCTCCATGCTCGACCTGGCGCTTGCCACCAAGCTGTTCGAGGCGGCGCCGAACACGGCGCGCATCATCCTGCTCGGCGACAAAGACCAACTGGCGGCGGTTGAATCAGGCGCGGTGTTCGCCGAACTCAGCATCAACCCCAGCCTCGGCGATGCCAGGCGGGCCGAACTTGCCGGCCTCTGCGACCTGCCGATCGAGCGGATTCAGCCGCCCGCACCGCTGACTCGCGGCGGCCTGCGCGATTGCGTCATCTGGCTCAACCGCAACTTCCGCTTCGCCAGCGACTCCGGCATCGGCCAACTCGCCCAGGAAATCAATTCCGGCGCAGCAAGCGCGGCCATCGCCCGGCTGCGCGCCAACGCGGATAACTCGCTCGGCTGGATCGAGGATAGTGCGCCAGGGGCAAGTGACGCGTTACGCCAGCACATCGATTCCGGCTATGCCGCTTACCTGAATGCCTTGCGCAAAGAGGGGCGGAGCCTGGCAAATGTGTTCGATGCATTCGGCTGCTTCCGCATCCTCTGCGCAGTGCGCGAAGGGCCGCGCGGCGTGGAGTCGATCAACCGCATGGTCAGCAACCATTTTCGCGCGGCGCTGCAATCCCCTTCGGACCCCGATGAAAATTCCGAGTGGTACCCCGGCCGCCCGGTAATGGTGCTGCGCAACGACTATGTCCTGAAGCTGTTCAACGGCGACATCGGCATCGCGCTGCCAGATGCCTCCGGCGCGCTGATGGTGTATTTCCCGGACCCGGAAACCGGCTATCGCGCTATCGCCCCGCTGCGCCTGCCCGAGCATGAATCGGCCTTTGCCATCACCATACACAAGTCGCAGGGATCGGAATTCGATGCAGTGCTGGTGATGCTGCCGCTGCAACACAGCCGCGTACTCACCCGCGAACTCATCTACACCGCCATTACCCGCGCCCGCGAATGCATGACAATAGCAGGTGCGGAAACCATCCTGGACCATGCCATTCAGGCTTCGACCCTGCGCCGCTCCGGGCTGTCTGCGCGAATCAGCGCGTGGTCGAAGTGAGGACAAAGAACGACTGCAGACTTGCATCCGACAGGCTCGACCTGCCGACAGATTTCAAATGCGGGAATACGTGTTTCCGTGATTCCGTGATTCCGTAATTTCGAATAGCGTCATTCATAATTGCGACAACCTTGTCCACCCCCGTCGCAACCCAAACGGACCACACCATGAGCGCAACAGCCAAACCCAATGTCATGTTGGAACTTCTTCTTACCTTGATCATCCCGTCACTGATCTTGATGAAATTGAGCGACCCGGGCAACCTCGGCGCGGTCAACGCGCTGATCCTGGCGCTCGCTTTCCCGCTGTTCTGGGGACTGCGTGATTTTTGGTTGCGGCGCAAATTCAACCTGCTCGCAGTCCTCGGCATCGTCAGTATTCTGTTGACCGGCGGCATTGGCCTGCTGCAATTGGACACCCGCTGGCTGGCGATCAAGGAAGCAGCGATCCCCGGATTGATCGGTCTTGCCGTGGTCATTTCCGCCCACACCCGCTATCCGCTGGTGCGGATGCTGCTGTTCAGCCCGCTGTTGATGCATGTTGATCGGATTCAGGAAAACCTCGAACAGCGCGGCAACCACGGCACTTTCGAGGGACGGCTGAAAAGCGCGACCTGGATGCTCGGCGGCTCCTTTTTCTTCTCCTCCTTGATGAACTACATACTCGCCACCTGGATCGTCACCAGCCCGTCCGGCACCACTGCATTCAATGAAGAACTCGGCCGTCTGACGCTGCTGAGTTACCCGATGATCGCGCTGCCCTCGATGCTGATCATGATGGCGGTTTTGTATTACCTGGCGCGTTCGATCCGAGAACTGGCCGGTATGCCACTGTCCGAGGCGATGAAGCATTGAGCGAGCCTAAGGGGCTGTCCATGAATAACCCGAACATTCTGGCTGCACTGGCGGGCGCGCTGCCGCGTTGCCGGCCGTTTGCAGGGAATGGCCATGCGGCACGTCCGGCGCCTTGCATCGCATCCCGACAGCACACCCATAAGCGTTATGTGCGAATAAATTCGCACCTACAGGTCACGCGCAATGCCTTGATACGTAACGATTTAATCCGCAAACAGAGGAATCAAGGATAATTGTCCAGGTTATCCATGGACAGCCCCTAAGAGCTTGTCGGACTTTGGAATCGTCGGCTGTAAATCGGACTCGGTGGGGTCGATTTTCGCTATCGACGCCGAATTACACGCAACATGGGCAGCGTTTTCAAAGCACAAATCCATCCTCCCTACAGAGGTTGCAATAGCCCATGCGCACCAGGAAATCATCGAATTCCAGGCCGATGTCAGCCTGTAAACGTTCTGCCCGGCCAGCCAAATAAACAAAAGAGGCGTCTGGCAAGGGGTCGCGGAAGGCGATCACCACGATGTTGGCTTTGGTTTCGGAAGGTAGTTGCAGAACGTGTGCGCCGAAGGCTCGCGCCAGGCGGCTGTAGTAAAGCGGATAAGCTTCATCCGAGCCCCACAGATTGAATACCGCAATGCCGCCAGGCCGCAGCATGGCGTAGCAATCCTGATAAAAGTCGTCAGTGACAAGCGCTTCAACGACACGGTTGGCGTCGTAACCATCAACCAGCAATACATCCTGCCCCTCTGGATGGTCGCGCACATAGGCAGCGCCGTCGGCATTGACGACGCGCAAACGTTCATCGTCGGCGGGAAGTTGAAACCACTCGCGCGCGGCGACGATCACTTCGGGGTGTATTTCCAGCGCAGTAAGGCGACTTTCGGGCAAGTATCGATAAATGAACTTGGCGATGGAACCACCCCCCAGCCCGATCAAGGCGACATCCGGCGAGCACGTCTTGAACAGCAGAAATGCCATCATCGAACGGGTGTATTCCAGCTCCAGTTGATAAGGCGCCTGGATACGCATGGCGCTTTGCACTGCGCCGCCGCCCAGATGCAACAACCGCACACCCTCTTCTTCGCTGATTTGCACTGGACCAAGATCAGACTTTGATGCTTCGGCCTGGGAACTCATATTGACCTCATCGGCAGAAACCGTGTTTTACACATACCACATCATTCAAGGTTGAATCTCCATCACGGTTTTATTCAAAATCACTCCCTCCGACGAAAAAATCACAACGCGAATTTCTCATCGTAAGACTTGCCGCCTGGGCGATATAACCGCCTTGCCCGGCGTAATTGGAAATGAGCATTTACGTCTCAAAACTTCACATTTTATGAGCGGAATCGGGCTGGCAGGCTGTCGGACTTTGGCATCGTCGGCGGCGAATACAAGTCGATGCTGAGCTTCGCGTCATGAAACAAGCCATTTTGTTGGCCGCGCGGCGTTGAAATTTGATCTAGATCAAACGCTCAAGACGCGAGCCTCGCCGATTTTCATTTCCCGGAGTAGCCTCGATCTCCCATTCATACGTTTACCCACCTTTCCAACCTAACCCACGCACCATGCTGACTAACCGCTTCGGCCGCAACATCGAATCTCCGCAGCTTTTCATTACCGACCACTGTGACCTGCGTTGCGCCTGATTGAAGCGATGCCTGAGCGGATGTTTTCTGTGGCCCAATCTGGCTGGCTGGCCGTTTGCCTCTGGCTGCTGCTGGGTGGATCGACGCTCGCCGCAGCGTTCAACCCTACCCCGGAAGCGCTGGAAAAAAACCGCCAAGCCAATCTGAAATGCCTGGCATGCCATAGCGAAGCCGCGTTGCGGCAACCGCCCAAAGTCGATCTGGACCTGAAGAAACTGCGTGGACTGATAGTCGATCCAGCTGCTTTTGCGGCTTCAAGCCATGCTCGGCTGGCATGCGGCAAGTGCCACACCGAAGGTTATGCTGAGCATCCGCATGCCGAGGATGCCAAGGACATGACCAGCACCTGCGACGACTGCCACTCGAAACAGGCCCGCGTCATCGAGGCTGAGTTTGAACAATCGGTGCATGCCGACAACCTCACCGAACCTATGACCTGCCTGACTTGCCACAACCCGCACCGAATGCAGGCGGCGAAAAACCTCAAGCAACCGGATCTGATCGTTGCTCAGGACAACCGCGTCTGCCTGGGCTGCCACGATTCCGATGCGACCTTTGCCCAATACGCACCGGAAAAGAAAACCAGGCCACTGACCGATGACGCCCATGCCTGGCTGCCGAACGCGCGCATGCACTGGAAGTCGGTCCGCTGCGTTGAGTGTCATACGCCGTCAAACCCGAATACGCAGTCGCATCAAATCCTGAGCAAGGACAAGGCGGTCAAGGATTGTGTCGCCTGCCACAGTCGCGACAGCCTGCTATCCGCCCGGCTTTATCGTCACCTGGCGGAAGAGGATCAGCGCAAATATGGCTTCATCAATAGCGCGATATTGGGCAAGCCCTACGTGGTTGGCGCCACGCGCAACCCGTTATTGGATGGCATCGTGATTGCGCTGGTTGTGCTTACCCTGGTTGGCATGTTGGCGCATGGTTTGGTCCGCTACCTCGCGGCCCGGTTGCGGCGGAGAAAACAGCATGACTGAGCGTATTTATTTGTTTCCACTGTGGCTCAGGCTATGGCACTGGGCCAACGCCCTGTTGATCCTGGTTTTGGGCGTCACCGGCATCAGTCTGCATTTCGCTGGTCCGGATATGTATCTGGTCGACTTCTCCCTCGCGGTGCGCATTCATAACGTCGCCGGCCTGGCGCTCGCCGCTTTGTATGGCTTTTTCGTGATCGCCAACGCGGTGTCCGGAAATTGGTGGCAATACGTGCCGAAATCACCGGGCGTGCTGCAACGTTGCTGGACCCAGACCCGCTTCTACCTGTGGGGTGTCTTCAAGGGTGAACATGAACCCTTCCCGATGACGCGAGAGGCCAATTTCAACGCCTTGCAGGCGATCATTTATTGGCTGGTGATGTATCTCTTGTTGCCCATCACCATCGTCTCCGGCCTGATTTACCTCAACCCGCAATGGGCGCCAGCTCGCATGTTCGGACTCGACGGCCTGCTGCCGGTGGCGCTGTTGCACTATCTATCGGCGGCGGTCATCCTGATGTTTGCGATTTCGCACGTCTACCTGGGCACCATGGGAGCCCGGCCGACCAGCACGCACAAGACCATGATCACCGGTTGGCACGAAGCGGAATGAACCGCCCGCCAACCACCACACCCGGAGTACCGACCGCATGAAAATCAGCACCCGTAACGCAGGCTTCATCGTTTCGATTTTCTCAATTGTCTTCTCGTCCGCCGCTTGGAGCGGCATTGATATCGAAGCAGCGAAGGCGCTGGCGAAAAAGGAAGGCTGCTTCAAATGCCATGGCATCGATGAGAAAAAAGAAGGCAAATCGCTGCAAGACATCGCCAAGAAGTTCAAGGGCAAAGCGAACGCCAACGCCACGATGCTGAAACAGATCACCACCGGCGCGATAGTCAAACTCGACGATGGCAGCGAGGAAGAGCACAAGATCGCAAAATCCAAGGACATGGAAGCACTCGGCAACATGCTCGACTGGATCCGCTCGCTGGCCAAGTAAATCGATTCAACAGAAGAAACAAGCAAGGTTCAAGGCTTCACCAAGTCCAGTCGCGCCAGCGTCCTCTTCATGCCCGGCGCGGAAAGAAAAATCGAACGCGCCCCCCATGCGTTCAATGCACCCGGAACATGGCGTGGCAGGCCGCGCACTTTTGCATCACGGCGGCTGTTTGTCGGGCCAGGGCATCCATTTCATCTGTCTCCGCGCGCAGCGCCAGTTCCTCGAAAGCCAAATGCGTGGGGCCGCCGATGTCCTTGAAGGATTGCGGAATCTTGGCCCGGATCGAGGCCGGGGTGGCACGCGCCATGCGGTTGCCCGATTCGCGCGCCGCGGCGGCGATGACCGCGCGGTCGTTTTCACCGATACCCAGCAGCACTCCTTGAATGCTGGCGAGCATATTGCGCATGTCGGCCAGGAACACCGCGCGTTCCTGCGCCGTAAAGCCCAGATCGTGACGCGGGTCGGCGGGCTGTTCAGCACTCGCGCCAGAGGTGGTAATGGCCAGGCCCAGAGCGAGCAACAGCGCGGAAAATCGGTTTTTCATGATGTGTTCATCCTTTCAAAAATGATGGCGAGCGTCCTCGATCACACCATCGCCACGCCCGCCGGAAGGGCTTTCCCGTATAGCCAGGCAAGGCGACGACGAACCTGCCGCAGGCTCATTCCCTGCACGCGATTTCCAACGCAGCGCCACGCCTGGCTGTGCGGCCAGAATGTTCTGGTTGATTTTGCTCGATTCCTTAGCGAGTCGGCGTCGGCAATTTCAAGCTGCCATCCTTGAACGCCTGATAGGCGCTTTGGTAATACGCGATGGCCTCGTCGCGCAGGCGTGGCGCCAGTGGGGCGGGGGTGGCTGCACCGTTGGCGTCGATGGCGAAGGTGTCTACCCGCTGCTTGGGACCGAGCACGATCAGCGTGTCATTTTTCAGATAGCCCAATTCCTGATAGTTGCTGATGAAGGCGCGGCGATTGGCGTCCTTTTGTTCGAACACCGACTGACCAAAGAAGTGATCGTCGCCGGGCCGCCCGATGACATCAAGCAAGGTCGGTGGAATGTCGATCTGACTGCTCAGGCGGTTGTCGCGTCCGGGCTTGAGCAAAGCGGGGGCATAGAAAATCAACGGGATGTGATAGCCCGGTACGGGCAGTTTGGATTTACCGGCAGCAGAAGCGCAATGGTCGGCGACGATGACGAACAGGGTGTCGGCAAACCAGGGTTTATTCCGCGCCTGGTCGATGAAATGGCCGATGGCATAGTCGGTATATTTGACCGCGCCGCTGCGCCCGCCGGGCGAGGCAATGTCGATACGGCCATCCGGGTAGGTATAGGGTCGGTGGTTGGAAGTGGTCATGATCTGCGCCAGGAATGGTTTGCCGGCGGCGTGCGCCTGGTCCAACTGGGTGAGGCTGTTGTCGAACAGAAATTCGTCGGCGACACCCCAGACGTTGGCAAAACCGACCGAGGCTGGGGGAAAATCGGTGCGGTCGATAACACGATAGTTATTGCCGGCGTAATAGGCGTTCATGTTGTCGAAATAGCCGTAACCGCCATACAGGAAGAGGGTTTCATAGCCCTGCTGACGCAGCACTTCGCCGATGCTGGCGAGGTGTTCGTTGTCTGGCCGGCGTACCACGGATTGCCCTGGAATCGGTGGAATGCCGATGCTCAAGGCCTCCAGGCCGCGCACCGTGCGCGTGCCGGTGGCATACAGACGAGTAAACAACAGCCCATCTCTGGCCAGTGCATCCAGGCGCGGCGTCAGCCCATCCGGGTTGCCGAAGCTTCCCAGGTAGCTGGCGGACAGGCTTTCCACCGAAATCAGCACGATGTTGCGCGGTGCGCGCTTGAACGGCAGCCGGTGCGGATCGAACACCTCGTCTTCATCGGTGTTGGACTGCAGCACTTGCGACAGCGGTTTTCTTTCAACGCCCAGTTGATCCAGGATCTCAGCCGCGCGCACGCTCGGCAGCGTGGCGTAAAAGCGCGGGTAATCGAGTTCGTTACGCTGGAAGGCGGCGGTGAAAGTCATCAGACCGTTGCCGGCCAGTTCGTTGGCGTAGGCATTGCCGGAAAACTGCATCTGGTCGACATCGCTCAGATGCCAGGCGCTCCAGGGCAAAGCGAAAGCCAGGCCGGCATAGAGCAGACGCCAGCGCGGCTGTGGATTGGGTGGCGTGGCCGCCCTGATATGCCAACGCAACAGCCAGGTCAACCACACCGCCAGCGCCGCGATAGCGGACAGCAACGCCGCTACCGGGTAAGACTCGACGATATTGCCGATGACTTCATGCGTGTAGACCAGATAATCGACTGCGATGAAATTGAATCGGCTGGCGAATTCCTCCCAGAACGTCCATTCCGACAATGCACCAAACAGCAGAATGGCCGTCATCAGGCAGTAAATGAGCAAGCGCAGACCACCTTGCCAGCGCGTGTTGCGCCAGCGCTCAGGCCATAGCGCCGCCCACAGCAACATCGGCGCCAGCAGCCAGGCCAGCACGGTTAGATCAAAGCCGATGCCATGCAAGAACAGACTGGGCCAGAGTGACAACGGCGTTTTGTCGAGACCCGTGTGCAGCGTCAACGCCAAGCGGGTCAGGCTGGAGATAGCGAGAAACAGCAAGACGTAAGGCAGAAACGGCAGCGCAGCGGCAGAACGGGAACGAGAAAACTTCAATTTCATGCAACGGATTCCAGAGAAGGTTGAAACTTGCGGAATCGCGCCGTGGATCGGTGTTGGCGCGCAATCCGCCCAATCTAGATGGCGCAACTTAATTCGCGCTTAATTTCAGGGTCCAAGATCACCACGCATTGGCGGTGGCACAGAAATATTCGACATCGAAAAATCCCGCATTCAATTGCGCGGCAGTATCAATGTAGCGCGCAAGCCGCCATCTGGCCGATTCTTCAGCGTCACATCGCCGCCATGCGCGCGCGCCAGGTTCCGCGCAATCGCCAGGCCAAGGCCAGCGCCGCCGGTGGTGCGGTTGCGCGAAGTCTCGCCACGACGAAACGGCTCGAACATCTGCTCCAGTTCGTGGTCCGGAATGCCGGGCCCGTGGTCGTCGATATGCAGCGTCAAGAGTTCAGGGCCGTCTTCCACTGTGATTTGCACCAGGTTGCCGGCACTTCCATCCGCCGAGACACCATAGCGGACGGCGTTGTCGAGCAGGTTGGCGAGGCAGCGCTTCAGCGCTTGCGGCCGTGCCAGCAAGGGACGACTGGCTTCACCAACGACTTCGACAATGTTGTTGATGGCTTGCATATCATCACGCAGCGTCGATACCAATGCGTTGATGTCGAGCAAAACGCCGCTTTCCTGCCGCGATTCGCCGCGCAGAAAATCCAGCGTGGAGGCGATCATGGTTTCCATGTCATCCAGATCACGCAGAAATTTCTCGCGCTGAACCCCATCCGGCAGCATCTCGCTGCGCAATTTCAGTCGGGTGATGGGCGTTTTCAGATCATGCGAAACAGCGGCGAGAATGCGCAAGCGGTCATTCAGATAACTGGCCAACCGGTTTTGCATGGTATTGAAGGCGCGCGCGGCCTGGCGCACTTCACGCGGGCCGGTTTCCGC
This sequence comes from Betaproteobacteria bacterium, assembly GCA_020049415.1. Taxonomy (GTDB): domain Bacteria; phylum Pseudomonadota; class Gammaproteobacteria; order Burkholderiales; family Thiobacillaceae; genus PFJX01. Next base: position 4,067 of record JAIFKV010000135.1, on the reverse strand, counting down.
CAGTGGCGCGCCGGAAAGATCGCGGCCCAGCACATCCGCCGCATGCGCCAGACGCTGCAAGGGCCGCACCGCCCAGCGCATGGCGAGCAGTGTGATCACCGCAATGGCGAGGAAATAGCCGGTCAGCAGCGGCAGGTGACGGCTCGGCGTGTGCGCGCTTTCTTCCGGCGCATAGTGGGTTGCGACAAGGTGTTGACCATCGCTCAAGGATAGTGAAATTTGAATCAAAGTCGGCAATTCGTCGCGTATCGCGGAAGGCTGGCCGGTCACCATGACGCGCCGCCCGTCGCCCAGGGTTTCGCGCAGTCGATCCTGCAAATGGTGCAACGGGCCGGGCTCGGTGTCGGCGCCGGGCGTGGCGGGCAAGGTGAAAGTGATGCGCGGCGAGTTCAGCACTTGCAACAATTCGCCGCGCTCGGCGGCGGGGGTGTGTTCCAGTTTTTGTGCAACCTGACTCAGCCGTTGGCCCAACGGCCCGGCGATGAGATGCGAGACGACGCGCTCCCGCTCCTCCTGATACAACCGCTCCGATACCCATTGCGCGGCCAGCAGACCGAGCAGGAGTACAGCCGTCACCCGCAGGTAGATCGAATCGAAGCGTTTCAAGTCGCTCAGTTTGCTGATACGACTCCTGCTGCTCATGCCTTCTCCACCTCCACCGCCATCACGTAACCTTCGTTGCGCACGGTCTTGATCAAGCGAGGCTCACGTGCGTCGTCGTCGAGTTTGCGGCGCAGGCGGCCAATCTGCACGTCGATGGCGCGGTCGAACGGGGTGGCCTCGCGGCCTTGGGTGAATTCCAGCAACTGGTCGCGAGACAGAACGCGATTCGGACGTTCGACCAGCACGCGCAGAATTTTGAATTCCACCCCTGACAAGTCAACCATCACCCCCGCCGGAGAGCGCAGTTGCCGGCTCAGCGCATCCAGCGTCCAGCCGGCAAAATGGAAACTGTGGACATCTTCCGCCGCCAGGTTTTCCGGCAGACTGCCGGCGCGGCGTAAAACACTTTTGATGCGGGCGAGCAATTCGCGCGGATTGAATGGCTTCGACAGGTAATCGTCGGCGCCCATTTCCAAGCCGACGATGCGGTCGATCTCGTCGCCGCGCGCGGTCAACATCAGGATCGGAATCCGGCTTTGCGCGCGCAAACGGCGGCAGAGAGACAGGCCGTCCTCGCCCGGCAGCATGATATCGAGGATCACCAGATCGTATGGCGCGGCATCCATCGCCTTCTGCATCTCGCGCCCGTCCGCTACAGCGGTGATGCGAAAACCGGCCTGACCGAGATAGTCGCGCAACAACTCGCGCAACTCGGGGTCGTCATCTACCAGCAGCAGGTGGTCTTGTTTCATGGTCGGGCATTCCGTAACAGTGAGGTGATTATTTTCCCGACGACGGCACATTCCCGGGGCAATTTGTAAATCCATGTAACAAACCGCGCCGCATACGCAACGGCTTACAAAACTGCGTTTTCCAGATACGAGCCGGTTACACCCGTCTGCTGAAATGAAATTGTCGAAGAAAGTGTTGCAGTCAATGTTCTTGCCGCAAAGCTTTCTTCTTTCTTCACACAAGGAGATTGTCATGCTGAAACGGACACTTACATTTTCGACTTGGGCTCTGGCGCTTTCAATGGGTATGGGTATGGCTATGGCCGTCGATCCGGTCGCGTCATCGGCGCAAGAACCGGTCTTTGGCAGCCAGTTGATGACCCAGAAGGAACGCACCGAGCATCGCGCCAAACTGCGCGCGGCACAGACTGCGGAACAGAAAGCGCAGGTACGCGCGGAATTGCACGAGCAGATGCGGGAGCGCGCCAAGCAACTCGGCATGCAACTGCCGGATACCCCTCCCGCCACGGGTGGCGGTATGGGTCCGGGCGGAGGTAATGGCATGGGCGGCGGACGCAATCGTCAAGGCGGTTAAGGGATGCGGAAGTAGCTGATGTACCGTTTTTGGTGGTGCTGGCGAGATGCAGTGCGAGGCGTATCGAGTGCGGTGTGGCTAGCCACACAAGTGAGGTACAACGATGGAATGCGCCCGTTAGTGCTGCCTCAAAGGGGATATTGGCTGTTTCCGCATCCCTAAGCCCCCGCTTGGCATGGAAAGCATGCCGGACGGGATTTCGCCCTGAATAGTCGGGGCATATACATGGTAAGGAGTCTCAAATGAAAAACGGGAAACCCATTGCATTCGTGTTGATGCTGCTGCTTAGCGCCGGCGTATTCGCCGAAGGAGGCAAACAGCGCGGCGACGTAGGGCAAGGCAGCATTGTTCAGGATCAGGTTCGCATCGTTGATCCGCCGGCCCAATGGAGTGCGACCAGTTCGCCGTCGGTTAAAGTTCTGGTCGAGTCCGAGGATGCCTCGGAAACCGAAACAGACGAAGAAGACGCTACATTGTTCTGACACCAATTTTGCTCTGCCAGGCGAGGCCCGTGGTGCGTAACAGAAGGGACGCATCACGGGTTTCCGTGCGCGCCGCCTGGTCACCCATTCAGCCTCATCCCATCAACCTTTCTGGTTTGCTCCGCTCCCCCTATGTCGATGAATCACCTTCGCTTGAGTGTCTTGTTGTTATCGCAGCTTTGCATCGGCGTTCAAGCCGCACCGATCAAACTCACACCGCTTCAGATCAAGTCACTAGGCATTGAAACGGCAGCGCTGACCCGCCATGCCGGCAGCCTGTCGCCGGGCATGCCGGCCAGTGTGCAGATTCCTGACGGACAGATGCGGGTGGTCGCCGCGCCGGTGGCCGGGCTGGTGCTGGCGACGTTGGTGACGGAGGGTGAGCCGGTTCGGCGCGGCCAGGTGCTGGCGCGGTTGTCCAGCCCGGAATTGATCGGCTTGCAAGGTGGCTTGGCGCAAGCTGCGGCCAGCATGAATCTGGCGCAGGACACGGCACAGCGCGATGCCGGTTTGCTGCGCGAAGGCATCATTGCCGAGTCACGCGCACGCGTCAGCGCGGCGGCATTGGCGCAGGCCAAGGCGGCCTTGAACGCACAGCGCGCCAGCCTGCGCGCCCAGGGTTTGAGCGACACGGCGATCAGTCGCGCCGAACGGGGCGAAGGCTATGCCAGCGAAATTACGCTGACCGCGCCGATTGACGGCATCGTGCTGGCGCGCCTGGCAACGCTGGGCAGTCGCGTCGAAGCGGCGACGGCGCTGTACACCATCGCCAGCATGAACCCGCTCTGGATCGAAATCGACGCACCCGCTGACGTAGCGGCACGGGTGAAAACTGGCATGAAGGTGGAATTGCCGGGGCGGCAGATGCGCGCTTCGGTGCTGCGCGTATTGCCCGGCGCGGGTGCGGCGCAGACAGTGCGCATCCGCGCTCGTGTCGAGAATGTAAACATCGGCGCCGATACCACGCTGCGTGCCGGCCAGAGCGTTTCGGCGCGCATCGAGGGTCTCGGCGGTGGCCAGGAATGGCGCGTGCCGGTCAAGGCGGTGGCGCGCGAGGCGGGCAAGAGTTATGTTTTTGTGCGTCGCGCCGATGGTTTCGAGGCACGTCCGGTGACGGTGTTGTCGCAATCGGCCAACGCTGTTTCTCTAGCGGGCGAGTTCAAGCCTGGCGAGATGATCGCGGTGGCCGGCATCGCCGCGCTGAAGTCAGCCTGGCTGGGAGCAGCGGATGCTCAATAAACTCGCCGAGTTCGCTCTCACCCAGCGCCTGCTCACCCTGCTGTTCACGTTGCTGCTGATTGCGGCCGGCGTGCAGGCCTGGCGCGAGATTCCCATCGACGCCTTTCCCGATGTTTCCACCACCCAGGTCAAGCTGATCCTGAAAGCGCCCGGCATGACGCCGGAGGAAGTCGAAGCGCGCATCGTCGCGCCGATTGAAACCGAGATGTTGGGCATCCCCAAACAGCGTCTGTTGCGTTCGGTGGCGAAATACGCGCTGACCGACATCACCATCGACTTCGAGGATGGCACCGACATCTACTGGGCGCGCCAGCAGGTGGCCGAGCGTCTTGCCGCGGCGATGGGCGATTTGCCAGCGGGAGTGTCCGGCGGCATGGCGCCGATCACCACGCCGCTGTCGGAAATGTTCATGTTCAC
>JAIFKV010000193.1 GCA_020049415.1 Betaproteobacteria bacterium | reverse complement strand
CACATGGATAAAACCGCCCATTGTGTATGAGGTGACCAGGCCTAACGCCCAGAGAACGATCAACAGAATTGCAATGGTTTCGAGCATTTCTTTTACTCCTGAAAACGCCGAATGAAGCAGATGGATCATTCAGCGACAAGGCATCCCGCAGTGATCAACGATCCGCGCTGTGGATGCGTCGACCTGTGCGCTGACGAGCGTGTCGAGCGCTATTTTGGGACGGTGACCAAGCTTGCGTGGAGCGCACTCAATCGCCGTGCCGTTGCAAGCGCTGCCTGCGAATGCATCATCGACACACAAACGGCGTGATCACGCCGTTTGTGTTCATCTCAATTTACGCGCGTCGGGTTATTTGCTGACCAGCACCGCGACACGGCCATAACGCCTGAGTGTCGGGTCGCCGACCGGGCCGACTTCGAGTTTGTAAGATGGCACACCGGCGTTGAGCAGCGCTTGGCGAACGATTTCGACCCGCGCCGGATCGGCGCCATCGATCCCGACTCGGCGCGTCTGGTTGTCGTTCACGTACTTGCTGATATCACCGGCCATTCTTTGGTCGTAATGCAGGATATCGTTGCTGTTGCCATTAAAGGTGTAGTCCCAGAAGCCGCCCCAGGAGCCCATATTCGTCGCCATCGGGCCGCGTTCGCCAGCCGGTCCGACCGGGCCTTGCGGACCGGCGTCTCCCGCCATGCCAGCGGGACCAACCGCGCCATACAACTCGGCGCTACCGCGGCCGCCGCTATATCCCGCGACACCTTCACCACCGACCCCGCCGGCACGTCCGGTAGCGCCGGTTGGGCCAGCCGTGGCCGGGCCTTGCGCACCCACGCGACCGACTTCGCCTTGCGCGCCAGCCGGACCAGCCGGGCCACGCGGGCCAGTCGGGCCGGTATAGCTCAAACCCTGCGCGCCGGTTGCGCCCATCACACCTTGCGCGCCGACCGGGCCGGCCGGGCCGGTATTACCAGTACGCCCCATCACCATGATGCCGCGGGCGCCGGTATCCCCGCTCGGACCTTGCATGCCGGAAGGACCAACCGGCCCTGTTGCGCCAGCCGGGCCGGCAATCGCCATGCCGGGCGCGCCGGTTTCGCCGACCGGACCGCGTGAGCCATCCGGCCCGGTTGGGCCCTGAGCGCCGGCCGGGCCGGTGTAGTCATGCGCCGAGTTGCGCGCGGTTGGCTGAGTACTGCACCCGGCAACGGCGAAAGTAGCGGCCACCGCCAGCAGCAACGGCCGTTTAAGCAAACTGTTCAACAATGTTGAATGTGTCATGGTGATTCCTTTAATCATTTGATTGGCATCGGCAACAAAGCCGGCTCGCCTGGCCTGAGTGGAGTAGAAGCAAACAGCTTGAGCCAGCGGCAGGCTGTGCAAGCAAGTTAAGCCGTCGGGCCGATCGAGTCTGTGCGCTAACGAACCTTGGCGGATTTAATCTCGGTCTCGCATAACGCCCTTGCAGTGCGGAGGGCGGTACAACGACAGCGTCTTCCGCCGAATGAGCTGCCCACCATCCGGCGGAAGGCGCAGGCAAGAAACCGCCGGCTTTTCCGCCCTACGTTGGCTTGGGTTGTAGGGCGGAAAAGCGGCTTTATCGCGCCTTCCGCCGTATGAGCTGTGCTTCCTTAGACGAATAAACAACGCGCATCGACAAAGGCGAGCATGATCGAGCAGCCCCTTCTGTGCGCTAGCGCACAGAAGGCGACAGGGCAAGGCCAGGATGATCCCGACTTAGCCTTGGACACCCGCAGCGTTATTTGTCTGTCACTCGCCCGCGCAGCCTGTGCGCCGCATGTGCGTTGCTTGTGCGCCATTCGGCGCTTGGTCGTCCTTTTTCACGGAATTCAGCCATGCCAGAGACAGGAAACGATTCCCCCCTTGCCAACTCGGACAGCCGTGCCGACAACAGCAGCGAAGTCCGGCGGCAGGAGGCTTTGTTCAAGACCGGCGCCTTGCAGAATGCGATTCTGACCAGCGCCAATTTCTCGATCATCGCCACCGACGAGAAAGGCATCATCCAGCTGTTCAATGTCGGCGCCAAACGCGGCTTTCTCCCTGTTGTTGGATGCTTTTCACGGAAACACACCATGCGCAATACAGTGAACGGTCGCGATATTGCCGATCAGAACCGGAAAAATTCGTCATGAAGCCGGCACCTAAAGTTCTCATCTGGCTGATTGGTGTGCTCCTGCTGATTATGGTGGGCATCTCGGCCTCGTTTTGGGCATTCAGACAAATCGAAGAAGCAGCCGCCGTGCGGATACACACCAACGCAGCCTTGGGTGGAGGACGCGAATTACTGTCTACATTGAAAGACGCCGAGACCGGGCAGCGCGGCTATCTATTGACTGGTGATGAAGCCTTTCTGGACTCCTATCTGGCGGTACGCGACCACATTGATGGCGATTTGCAAAAATTGCGCCATCACACCTTGCTCGTTTCGGCCCAGAAACACCTGGACACGCTGGCGCCGTTGGTAGACGCCAAATTGGCCCACATGGCGCATGCCATCGAACTGCGCCGTAATCAAGACAATGCCGCTGCCATCGCGAATGTGCGTGGCGGCGAGGGCAAGCGTTTGATGGATGCAATCCGTAGCGAGATGAGTGCCTACATTCAGTTAGAGGAAAACTTGCTGGTGCAACGCGAAGCCGAATTCCAGGCAACCATGCGCCAGTTGCTGACCCTCATCGTTTTAACCATCCTGATTGCGACGCTGTTTGGCCTGGCTTTCGCTTATTTGATGTATCGCGAAGCACAACAGCGGATCAAAGATTTAGAACATCGCGAAACCCGGAACTTGCTCGAGCTGCAAGAAGCGTTGAACCTGAATCTCTGGCAAGCCAACGTTAAATTGCAGGTCAGCGAAGAAAATCTCAGAGTCACGCTGAACTCCATCGGTGACGCCGTGTTGGCCACCGATGAACAAGGCCGTATCACACGCATGAATCCCGTCGCCGAACGGCTCACCGGCTGGACTCAAGCAGAAGCCCACGGTCGCCTGGTGGATGAAATCTTTCACATCATCAACAAGGAAACCCGGCTACCCGCCACGATCCCGGTAAGTGCCACCTTGGCGCACGGCACGATACATGGCCTGGCCAACCACACCGTTCTGATTGCCCGCGATGCGAGCGAGTCGGATATCGCCGACAGTTGCGCGCCGATTGTCGACCGCGACGGCCTGGTGGTCGGCGCCGTACTGGTGTTCCGCGATGTCACCGGGGAATATGAAACGCAGCACCTTTTGCAAACGCAACAAGCCGAACTGGAGATGCAGAACGAGGATCTGCGCGCTTCACAAGAGGCGCTGAACACCTTGCAGGCGCGCTATTTCGACCTCTATGACCTGGCGCCGATGGGCTATTGCACGTTAACCGAGCAGGGTTTGATCAAAGAGGCCAACCTGACTACGGCCACCTTGCTGGGCCTGGCCCGGGACGGGCTGGCCGAGAAAGCGATGTACCGTTTTATCTGCAAGGAAGACGCAGACACCTACTACCGGTTGGTCAAACAACTCCGCAACACCCGTCAACAACAGACCGGCGAGCTGCGCATGGCAAGAGCCGACGGCACGCCAGTCTGGGTGCAACTCTCCATCGCTGCCGCGCAGGAAGATGACGCGCCGGTCACCCGCGTCGTGATGATGGATGTCAGCGAACGCAAGCGGACGGAAGAAGCGCTGCTCAAAGCAGGCGCCCTGCAGCGAGCCATTTTCAACAGCGCCAACTTCTCCAGCATCGCCACCGACGCCAAGGGCGTGATTCAGATTTTCAACGTTGGCGCCGAACGCATGTTGGGCTACACGGCCGCTGAAGTGATGAACAAGATCACGCCCGCCGACATCTCCGACCCACAGGAAGTCATCGCGCGTGCCGAAGCGTTGAGCGTCGAACTCGGCACCCCGATTACCCCGGGCTTCGAAGCCTTGGTGTTCAAGGCCTCACGCGGCATCGAAGACATCTACGAACTGACTTACATCCGCAAGGACGGCAGCCGCTTCCCGGCGGTGGTCTCGGTCACCGCGCTGCGCGACGAGCAGGACGCCATCATCGGCTACCTGCTGATCGGCACCGACAACACCGCCCGCAAAGCGCCAGGGCCATGGCGGAAAAAGCCAACCTGGCGAAATCGGATTTTCTGTCCAGCATGAGCCATGAATTACGCACGCCGCTGGGCGCAATCCTGGGCTTTGCTCAGTTGATTGAATCGGGCACGCCGCCGCCGTCTTCCAGCCAAAAGCGCAGCATCGATCAGATACTCAAGGCAGGTTGGTATCTGCTTGAACTGATCAACGAAATCCTCGATCTGGCGTTGGTCGAATCCGGCAAGTTGTCGCTGTCGATGGAAGCGGTATCGCTGCCCGAAGTCATGCTCGAATGCGAAACCATGATCGAGCCGCAAGCAACAAAACACGACATCAAGGTGACCTTTACGCCATTCGACATGCCCTGCTTTGTTCATGCCGACCGTACCCGGGTGAAACAGATTGTCATCAACCTGCTGTCCAACGCCATCAAGTACAACCGGGCGGGCGGCACAGTCCGCATCGATCACAGTCTGACGCTGCCGAATTCAATTCGTATCAGCGTGCGCGACACCGGCGCAGGTCTGGCGCCGGAACAACTGTCTCAGCTTTTCCAACCGTTCAATCGGCTCGGCCAGCAAGCCAAAGTCGAAGAAGGCACCGGCATCGGCTTGGTCGTCTCCAAGCGGCTGACCGAGTTGATGCATGGCGAAATCGGCGTGGAAAGCACCGTCGGACAAGGCAGTGTGTTCTGGTTCGAACTAAAACTGACGGCGAAACCGCTGCTTGCCGCTCACGCCGCCGAACCCGCAGCGCTCACCTCAGCGCAAGGAGAAGGCGACGCCCCGCTGCACAGCCTGCTCTATGTCGAGGACAACCCGGCGAATCTGATGTTGGTGGAAGACCTGATTGCGCGGCGGCCCGATATTCGCTTTTTAAGCGCGCAAAACGGTATTCAAGGCATCGAGATTGCCCAAGCCTTGCGGCCAGATGTCATCCTGATGGACATCAATTTACCCGGCATCAGCGGCATTGAAGCGATGCGCATCTTGGCCAAAGACCCGGCCACTGCGCACATTCCGGTCATCGCGCTCAGTGCCAATGCCATCCCGCGCGATATCGAAAAAGGCCTGGAAGCCGGTTTTTTCAGTTATCTCACCAAACCGCTCAAGGTCAACGAATTCATGGTCACGCTGGATGTGGCACTGAAACTTTCTGATCTCGAAGCCCCCTGCGCCACGCACAAGGAAGAAACATGATGCTGACCGAATCCGAGATTCTTCACGCGAGCATCCTGATCGTTGACGA
>JAIFKV010000205.1 GCA_020049415.1 Betaproteobacteria bacterium | reverse complement strand
TGGGCCAGGGCCAGAAAGTCGCCGCCGAGGTCGCCGATACGGTCATCACCAACGCGCTGATCGTCGATGCGGTGCTGGGCATCGTCAAGGCAGACATCGGCCTGAAGAACGGCACCATCGCCGCCATCGGCAAGGCTGGCAATCCGGACGTGCAGCCTGGGGTCACGATCAACATCGGCGCAGCGACGGAAATCATCGCTGGTGAGGGCATGATCGTCACCGCCGGCGGCATCGACAGCCACATCCATTTCATCTGCCCGCAGCAGATCGAGGAAGCGCTGATGTCCGGCGTCACCACCATGCTCGGCGGCGGCACCGGGCCGGCCACCGGCACCTTCGCCACCACCTGCACGCCGGGGCCGTGGCACATCCATCGCATGTTGCAGGCCGCCGACGCCTTCCCGATGAACCTGGGCTTTCTCGGCAAGGGCAACGTCAGCCAGCCGGAACCGCTGCGCGAACAGGTGCGCGCCGGCGCGATGGGCCTGAAGCTGCATGAAGACTGGGGCACCACGCCGGCCGCCATCGACAACTGCCTGAGCGTGGCCGACGAAATGGACGTGCAGGTCGCCATCCACACCGACACGCTGAACGAATCCGGCTTCGTCGAAACCACGCTGGCCGCGTTCAAGGGCCGTGCCCAGCTCGACCAACCCGACCATGCCGTACACGGTGAACACCATCGACGAGCATCTCGACATGCTGATGGTCTGCCACCATCTCGACGCATCGATTGCCGAAGACATCGCCTTCGCCGAAAGCCGCATCCGGCGCGAGACCATCGCCGCCGAAGACATCCTGCACGACCTCGGCGCGTTCTCGATGATGAGTTCCGATTCGCAGGCGATGGGCCGCGTCGGCGAAGTCATCATTCGCACCTGGCAGACGGCGCACAAGATGAAGATTCAGCGCGGTCCGCTGGCGGGCGATGGCGCCGCCGACAACTTCCGCGCCAAACGCTACATCGCCAAATACACCATCAACCCCGCCATCACGCACGGCATCGGCCATGTCGTCGGCTCGCTGGAACCCGGCAAGCTGGCCGACATCGTGCTGTGGAAACCCGCCTTCTTCGGCGTCAAACCCAGCCTGATCCTGAAGGGCGGCATGATCGCGGCGGCAGCCATGGGCGACCCGAACGCCTCCATCCCGACACCGCAACCGGTGCACTACCGGCCGATGTTCGGCAGCTACGCCGGCGCACTGAAAACCTCGGTCACCTTCGTCTCGCAAGCCGCGCTGGACAACCCTGAAGTCGCCGCGCTGAACCTGAGAAAACCGTTGGTCGCGGTGAAAAACACGCGGCAAACGACGCCATGCCGGTGATCGACGTCGATCCGGAAACCTACGCCGTGCGCGCCGATGGGGAGTTGCTGGTGTGCGAACCGGTGGCGGTGCAGCCGATGGCGCAGCGGTATTTCCTGTTTTGACCATGCACCGTGTCGAACCGAACGTAGGGCGGAATAGCGCAGCGTATTCCGCCGCATGGACCACCCCCTGGTGCAATGCGCTGGGCTTATTGCACCCTTCGGCTCCTGGAGGGCGGAGTCATGCTGGTCATTGAACAACACGCACCGGCAGGCGCGCCGGCGACCGAGCATCTCACCCTGCCCTTCGAACTACGCTGCAAGACACGTCTGCGCGCCCGTCTGGACAGCGGCGAAGAGGTTGGCCTGTTCCTGGAACGCGGCATCATCCTGCGCGCCGGCGACAAGCTGCTGGGCAAAGATGGCCGGGTGGTCGAAGTGGCCTCCGCGCCCGAGGCGGTGATTGAGGCCCGCGCCAACGATCCAGTCCTGCTCGCCAAGGCAGCCTATCACCTGGGTAACCGGCACGTGCCGGTGCAGGTTGCGACAGGACTACTTCGCTTCGGGCAGGATCATGTGCTAGGCGAAATGGTGCGTGGGCTTGGGTTAGCCATCACCGAAACCGAAGCCCCGTTCGAGCCGGAAAGTGGCGCTTATGGAAATCATGGCGGCCACGCGCACCCGCACGGCCACAGCGCCGACGGTGAAGGTCGGGGACCACGTATCCACGACATGCTGATCGTCGGCCGCAGATGAATCTGGCGCTGGTTCGTCTGCTCCACCTCGCCAGCCCGACCCTGCCGGTCGGCGCCTACACCTATTCGCAAGGCCTGGAATGGGCAGTGGAAAGCGGCGCGATCCACAACGAAGCCAGCGCCAGCAAGTGGATCGGCGATTGCCTGACGCACAGCCTGGCCAGCTTCGAGGCGGTCTATCTGGCGCACATGCTGGCTGCGTGGCGGGACAGCGATGCGACGCAACTGGCAGAACTCGACGCCGAATTCATCGCCAGCCGCGAGACCGCCGAACTGCGCGCCGAGACGCTGCAGATGGGGCATTCACTAGCCAAGCTGCTGCGCGATTTGGCGGACATTCCCGATGCCGCCCTGCGCGAATTTCCGCAACCCAGCTTCCCGCTCGCCTGGAGCTGCGCCGCCGCGAACTGGAACATCGAGCCGGAAGACGCCATCGCAGGCTATCTCTGGGCCTGGCTGGAAAATCAGGTGATGGCGGCGCTGAAAGCCGTGCCGCTCGGCCAGACCGCCGGCCAGCGTCTGTTGCTTTCCCTCGGCGAACGCCTGCCCGCACTGGCAAAACAGGCCGCGGCCACGCCGCTCGATCAAGCCCGCAATTTCCTGCCGGCATTCGCCATCGCCAGCAGCCTTCACGAAACCCAATACACCCGGATATTCCGCTCATGAACAACCAACCCTTGAGAATCGGCATCGGCGGCCCGGTCGGCTCCGGCAAGACCGCGCTGACCCTGGCCCTGTGTCTGGCGCTGCGCGACAAATACAACATCGCCGTGGTCACCAACGACATCTACACCGAGGAAGACGCGCAGTTTCTGGTGCGCAACCAGGCGCTGGAACCGGCGCGCATCATCGGCGTGGAAACCGGCGGCTGCCCGCACACCGCCATCCGCGAAGATGCCAGCATCAACCTGGAAGCGGTGGACCGGCTCAACCAGCGCTTTCCCGGCCTTGACGTGATCTTCGTCGAAAGCGGCGGCGACAACCTCGCGGCCACCTTCAGCCCGGAACTGTCCGACCTGACGCTCTACGTCATCGACGTTGCCGCCGGCGAGAAAATTCCGCGCAAGGGCGGCCCTGGCATCACAAAATCCGACCTGCTGGTGATCAACAAGATCGACCTGGCGCCGATGGTCGGCGCATCGCTGGAGGTGATGGACACCGACGCGAAACGCATGCGTGGTGAGCGGCCATTCGTGTTTTCCAACATGAAAACCGGCCAGGGCCTGGCCGAGATCATCGCGTTCATCCAGAAAGCCGGGATGCTGCGCGTAACGGCTTGAAAGCGTCCGAATTAACAGGACTTAGCGACAGTTGCTTAATTCAACCGCACAAGCGGCAAACTGTCATCAGCATCAGATCTTTGGCGGCGGCGTCGACTTTCGGCAACACCGCCTTCAAGCGGCGGTCACCATCGATCTGGCCAGTAGCCAGCGCGAGCAGGCCGAGCAGGATTGCGGGTAGCGTGGCGTCTTCGGCGGCAGACTGTAGTTCGACTGGAAAATGCGTGATCAGGCTATCGCCATGTCGCAACGCGCCATCGGCATGAAGTTCCAGCGAGCCGCCCACTTTGAAATGCCAAACCGCAACATCCGGCGCTTGCGCAAGCAGACTGCCAAAAAAATCCGGTATCGCCGCCAGCGCGCCGCCCGGCAGTCGGTTTAGCTGCCAGACCAGTTCCTGATAAGGATCCAGATCATTTGGCATCGGCTCCGAGGCCATGTTGAGCGGAGAGACGCGCATCAATGCGAGGAGCAGTGCCCGCCGCTGTCACCGCAACCGTCCCCGCCCGAGCACGAGCCGCAGCCCTTTTCGCTGTCGCGAAACGGCCCGAGTTGCGGATTACGCTGGGCGAAGGCGCGGTAAATCCGATCGACGCCGACGCCAAACAGGGCGATGCCGAGGATCAGCGCGATAGTGACCAGATAAGTGCTCATTCACCCGCTCCCAGGCCGGCGAAACCCATGAAGGCAAGCGAGAGCAGGCCCGCCAGCATCAACGACAGCGCGGTGCCCTGCACCACGTTGGGCACAGTCGCCAGACGAAGTCGCTCGCGCAGGCCGGCCATCAACATCAGCGCCAGCGTGAAGCCAAGACCGCCGCCGAAGGCGAAGGTCATGGCTTGCAGGAAGCTGTATTCGCGCGCGGTCTGAAAAAGGGCCACGCCAAGCACAGCACAATTGGTGGTGATCAGCGGCAGGTAGATACCGAGCGCGCGGAACAGCACCGGGCTGGTTTTCTTGAGGAACATTTCCACCAGTTGCACCGCCGAGGCGATGATCACGATGTAGGAAATCAGCCGCAGGTATTCCATGTTGAGTTCAGTCACCAGCCAGTTCAGGCCGAAGGCACACAGGCTGGCCACCATGATGACGAAGGTAGTGGCGGCCCCCATCGGCAGCGCGGTGTTGAGCTTGCCCGATACCCCTAGGAAGGGGCATAGGCCGAGGAACATCGCCAACACGAAGTTGTTCGACAAAATGGTGGCGATGAAGATTTGCGAGAGGGAATCATGCATGGACGCGGCCCTCGGCGGGTTGGGCATTCGCGGCCTTGCGGCTGTCCAGCCAGTTGAACAAAAGCAGCCAGGAAGCCAGTACGAAGAAGCCCCCCGGCGGCAGCACCATTACCACCCAAGGCTGGAAGTCCGCGCCAAACAGCGCGATGCCGAACAGTTTTCCGGCTCCGAGGATTTCCCGGACGCTACCCAGGGCAAACAGACCGATGGTGAAACCGATGCCCATGCCGGCCGCGTTAATCACCGCGCGGATCGGCGGATTCTTGGCGGCATGCGCCTCAGCACGGCCGAGGATGATGCAGTTCACCACGATCAACTGGATGAAAGCGCCCAGCGCATCATACACAGCCAGGCTGATCGCTTGGATGGCGTAGTCAACCACGGTGACGAAGGTCGCGATGATCAGGATGTAGGCGGCGATACGTACCTGCGCTGGCACGACATTCCGCACCAGCGACACCAGCAGCGCAGAGGCCACCAGCACGAAGGTGGTGGCCAGGCCCATCGATATCGCGTTCATCGACGACACCGTCACCGCCAGGGTCGGGCACATGCCAAGCACCATGACGAAGGTGGGATTCTGCTTCCAGATCCCCTCCAGGAATTCTTCCATGTTGGTGGGCTGTTTCTGTCCGGGCATCATGTTCATTTCCCTCCTTGCAACTTGTCTAGATGCGGCACCAGCAATGGCAGCAATTTTTGCGCGCTATCGTTGATGCCCCTGCCCACCGCCTTCGACGTTACTGTGGCGCCTGATATCGCATCGATTTCCCAGGGGTTCTGCTTCGTGCCATGCTTGACCACCTTGACTGCATGCGCCAGCACCTTCATGTCGGCGGCGAGTTTCACGTCGAGCGCCACAAAGTTGTTCAGAAAAGCCTGGTCAGTCGTGATCTTGTCACCGATACCCGGGGTTTCCCGCATCGAAACCACGCCGATGCCGGTAATGACCTGTTTCGCCGGGTCGTAGGCGTACATCACGCGCACCGTGTCGGCATAGCCCTTGCCCGCGCCCTCGGCGGCGATGCCCTTGAGCG
>JAIFKV010000198.1 GCA_020049415.1 Betaproteobacteria bacterium | reverse complement strand
GGCCTGCTGAAGTCTGGTGCGGTGTTTGCGGCCGACTGGAACAAAGCCGCATTTGACGCCAAAGCGTTGGATGCCGCCATGAGCGCAATGGGCTTGTCCGGCGCAGCCGCCAGCGGCAACATCACGGTGAAGGCGCCCGACATTGCTGAAAACGGCGCTGTGGTTCCGGTCGAAATCACCTCCGCTATCGCGGGTACCGAATCCATCGCAATTTTTGGCGAGAAGAATTCACTGCCACTGATCGCTGCGTTCCACTTCGCGAACGGCGCGCAGGGTTATGTTTCGACCCGTATCAAGATGGGCGCCACCTCCAACGTGCGTGCCGTGGTGAAAGCCGGCGGCAAGCTGTATTCGGCGGCAAAAGAAGTGAAGGTCACCATCGGCGGCTGTGGCGGTTGATTGCTGAATCCGCATTCGCCACTCGACCTTAATCAACACGATACAGAAACAGGAGCAACAAAATGGCAGAACCGATGAAAATCCGCGCGTCGATGTCCGGCGCAGTCGCAGATGTGAAGTGCTTGATGAACCACCCGATGGAAACTGGTCTGCGCAAAGATGCCAAGACCGGCGCTGTGGTGCCCGCGCACCGGGGCGGCGGTATTTCCAAGAACCCCTACCTGGCGTTCAAGGTAGCTGGCGCCAAGAAGGGCGACAAGGTTGTGGTCAACTGGGTGGATAACACCGGCGACAAGAACAGCGCCGAAGCCGCTATCGGGTAAGCGTTCAGGCAAGGCGATTTGTCGCCAAGGGCTAGCCGGGTCAAGTGGTTCGACCAGGCTGGCCCTTTCGCTTTGGAATCTCGAGGATGGCATGAAAAAGAATTTCGTTGGTTTGCTGGGTTGCTGTGTTCTGCTCGGCTCGACAGGCGTCAATGCTGATCCGGAGGAAGATCGTCTGAAATTGATCAGTCATTTCAAGGTCGCATACCCGGAGATAAAACCCGGCGAATACATCTATGGCTCGCTCGCCTTCGATCCGGATGCGAAGCTGAAATATGACATCGTCATGCAATCTCCGCCTCATGCCGACGAACTCGGCAAGGGGGAACAACTCTGGAAAAAGCCGCTGAAGAGTGGCCGGACTTACGCCGAATGCCTACCTGATGCCGGCAAGAATATCGTCGGCAATTACCCGCTGTTTGATGAAGCGCAAGGCAAGGTGGTTACGCTGGAAGATGCCATCAACGCCTGTCGTGTGGCAAATGGAGAATTGGCTTACGCCTATGCCGATCCGCAAACTATCGGCTTGTTGACCGCCTATCTGCGTACCTTGTCGGACGGCGGAAAGATGAATATCAAGGTTGCGAGCGCGGCAGCCAGAGCGGCTTATGAGGATGGCAAGAAAAGTTTTTACAGTCGAGTGGGGCAGCTTAATTTTTCTTGCGCCAACTGCCATGTCGACAATGCCGGTAATCGCATGCGATCGAAACTGCTTTCAGCCGCAATCGGCCAGTCTACGCATTGGCCGATATTTCGCGGCGGTAAGCAGTGGGTGACTTTGCAGAAGCAATACGAAATTTGCCACCGCAACATGTTGCAAGTGTCGGACAAGCCCGGCAGCCGACGCTATAACAACCTGGAGTATTTTCATTCATTCATCTCCAACGGCTTGCCTCTGCAATCTTCAGTTGTTCGAGAGTGAGAGATGTCTTGTTTTTTGCACGTATCCATCGGGCGCCCGGTTTTTAATTGAACCACCGCAATGAACTAGCCGAATTGGCTCATCGCTACCATTTACCGGAGACATCAGTGCGGCAAGAATGCGCGTTGCCCCGAAACCGGGGCCGTACTGGATTTCCAAGCGCTGAGTCGCTCATAACAACGTTGTCCATGACCCATCAGGAGAAACATCAATGTCCATGAATCGCCGTGAATTTCTGCAAGTCCTCGCCGCAGCCGCCGCCTCCGGGCTGGTGCTGGACAGTAAATCAGTGCTTGCTGGCAATTTGCCGGCCAATTTCTACGACCTGCCGCCGAGCGGCAATGTTTCCTTCCTGCACTTTACCGATTGCCATGCGCAATTGCTGCCAATCTGGTTCCGCGAGCCAAATGTGAACATGGGCGTGGGCTCCATGATGGGCAACGTGCCGCATCTGGTTGGCGACAAATTCCTCAAGCATTACGGTATCAAGCCTGGCAGCGCCGATGCCGCCGCTTTCACCTATCTGGATTTTCAGACTGCCTCCAAGGCTTATGGCAAGGTCGGCGGCTTTGCCCACCTGAAGACGCTGGTCGACAAAGTGCGCGCTTCCCGTCCGGGTTCGTTGTTGCTCGACGGCGGCGATACCTGGCAGGGTTCGGCGACTTCGTTATGGACCAATGCGCAAGACATGGTTGATGCGTGTATTCAACTCGGTGTCAATGTCATGACCCCGCACTGGGAAGCCCAGTTCGGCGCTAATCGCATCATGGAAGTGGTGCAGAAGGATTTCGCCAACAACGGCGTCGATTTTGTGGCGCAAAACATCACCACCAGCGATTTTGGCGATCAGGTCTTCAAGCCCTATACCATGAAGGAAATGAATGGCGTGCAGATTGCCATCATCGGACAGGCCTTCCCCTACACGCCGATTGCCAACCCGCGCTATATGGTGCCGGACTGGACCTACGGCATTCAGGATGAATCGCTGCAAAAGTGGGTTGATGAAGCCCGTGCCAAGGGGGCGAAGGTTGTCGTCGTGTTGTCGCACAACGGTATGGACGTGGACTTGAAGATGGCCGGCCGGGTCAACGGCGTCGATGCGATTTTCGGTGGCCACACCCACGATGGCGTCTATCAGCCGGTGCCGGTGAAGACGCCCGATGGCGGTACGTGTCTGGTCACCAACGCCGGCTCCAATGGCAAGTTCCTCGGTGTCATGGACTTTGATGTCAAAGACGGCAAGGTCAAGGGTTGGAAATACCGCCTGCTGCCGGTGTTCTCCAACTTCCTCGCGGCCGATCCGAAGATGGATGCATTGATCAAGAAAGTGCGCGCGCCCTTCGAGAAGAAGCTCAATGAAGTTCTTGCGGTGAATGAAGATCTGCTTTACCGGCGTGGCAATTTCAATGGCACCTGGGATGAAGTCATCTGCCAGGCATTGATCGAAGGTAAAGGCGCTGACGCCTCTTTCTCGCCGGGCGTGCGCTGGGGTACCA
Source organism: Betaproteobacteria bacterium (assembly GCA_020049415.1). GTDB lineage: Bacteria > Pseudomonadota > Gammaproteobacteria > Burkholderiales > Thiobacillaceae > PFJX01. The sequence goes on along the minus strand of JAIFKV010000198.1, from coordinate 12,709 downwards.
GCATCATGCCAGGCGAGGCGATCACCTATGAATTGATGATGGACCAGATGGCGATCACCTATCCGCAGACCACGCTGAACACCTTCACCGGCCAGCAGATCAAGGACATCATGGAAGACGTTTGTGACAACATCTTCAACGCTGACCCCTACTACCAGCAAGGTGGCGACATGGTGCGCACCGGTGGCATCGAATACAGCGTGCGGCCGAACGAGCGCATCGGCAAGCGTATCGGAGACATGATGATCAAAGGCAAGCCGATCGATCCCAACAAGAAATACAAAGTTGCCGGTTGGGCCTCGGTTAACGAGGGCGTTACTGGCACGCCGATCTGGGACGTGGTGGCGGATTACCTGCGTGACAAGAAGGTGATCAAAGGCATCAAACTGCATCAGCCCAAGGTCATTGGCATGGCTAACAATCCCGGTATCGCTTGATCGGAAATTGAAAGCGTCAAACCTCAACAGCGGGTCAAGCTGATAGCGATAAGTAAGCTAAACCTGACTCGACATCACCCCGGTTCTACCGGGGTGATGTCATTTTGGCTTGTTGTTCTGCTTCGAACGGTGCGTTGCAGATCAAATTGAGCCCGTTCAGGCGTTAGATCTTCAAACGTCCACAGAATCTGTATGTCGTTCAGGCTTTACAATCGCACCCTTATTGAACCGGCCAGATGAAGTTTTGACTTCGTTCAGGCTGAACCAATCGAAGTCCGCTTACTCTTCGATTGTTCGCCTTGAGATGGATTCAAGGTCTGCTGCCAGCGAACTTCCAACCTGACTTGTCGTGGCCGGATCAATAGTTGATTCGACTATTTCGTTTTCCGGAGCCTTTGGCATGAATCCGCGTACTTTTTTGTTGCTTTTCTGGTCTTTGCTCACCGTGCTCTCGTTGCCGGTTCGGGCTGCATATGTTTGGATTCCATCCGCGCCAGCGCAAGAAGTAGAAGCGCGATTGACCCGGGTTCAGTCAGAACCGGTGTCGCACAAGGCGGCGATTGCGGCAGGCAAGAAGGCGGCTTTTTTCTGCGCCAATTGTCATGGTGAAAGTGGTGTGAGCGCGCTTGATCATGTTCCGAATCTGGCCGGGCAGAATGCGTTCTATCTGCTCGCGCAGATCGATAAATTTGGCGATGGCAGGCGTAAGGACGATTTCATGTCCGGGTTGGTCAAGGTGTTGAAGCCGGAAGAACGCTTCAATATCGCGGTGTTTTATGCCAGCCAGCCGGTACCGCCGACGTTAGTGAAAAACAAGTTCCAGGCGGTGGCGGGTAAAAAGCATTTCGCGCGTACTTGTGTTGGTTGTCATGGCGTCAAGGCTTACGGTACACGCGAGGTTGCCCGCCTGGCCGGTCAACGTGAGGGTTATCTGGTTACTGCTTTGCGCGATTACCGCAAAGGCGACGGCGTGCGCTCGGATTCCCGCATGACAGGCGTGGCGCAGAAGCTATCCGATCCCGAGATCGCAGCCCTTGCTATTTATCTTGGATCTTTGCCATGAACGCGGTTTTTTGTTCTTTCAGGCTAAAGATTTCTCTCTTCACGCCGATGACTTAAATGCAATGTGCAACATGCAATTGGATTGGTTGCGTAAGTATTCTCATGCTGACGAGGAAAAGTAGATGGAACCCGCCAAAAATTTTGCTGTAACGCCGTCAACCTCCGCCCGGCCCGATCTGGATTGGAGCCAGGTTCGAGAAACCATCATGATGTTGAATCTGGCGGTGGCGCAAATTGAAATGGCATTGAAGGAGTCAAGCGGGTCAGTAGAAATTCTCACCGATTCGTTTACGGGTATGTATGGAAATCTGATGGTATTGGTGAAAGCCGCGCACGAATTGCCTGAGTCGTCGGTGAAACATTCCATCGAAGAAACGGGCGTGGTCGTCTCAAGCCAGATGCAACAGGCCATTGTTGCCTTCCAGTTTTACGACCGACTCTCGCAACGTTTGTCGCATGCTTGCCGCAGTCTGGATGAATTGACCGCTATTGTTAATGATCCATCCCGGCTCTATAACCCCTTTTCCTGGCATACGTTGCAGCAACACATTCGCTCGAAATACACCATGGAAGATGAAAAGTTGATGTTTGACAAACTGCTTGAAACCGGCAACGTGCAAGCCGCGCTGAGTGAATATGTGAGCCTGAAACAGGAGCAGGCGGGAGAGACTTCAGACATCGAGCTATTCTGAGTTCAGTGTCTCTTTTCGGTTATGCACGAGTTTGAAGAGTCGCTCTCAAGCCTTTTTTCAGGCGAAAGCAAGCGGTCAAGAATTGATCTATACATGTCTTTGGCCGTTACCCAGCTAAAGTTGTTGTAATGTTGTAATAGAACAGTCTGTTCAAAGAACAGACGGTTATTCAAGAAAGTTCAAGAAAGAAAACGCCATTTTGTTTTATCCAAAGCGGGGTTGCTTTCAAATCCTTTAAAGCGGTGCTTTCGGGTTTTGCTGAATTACATGCTGTTTCATGGAAATACTCATTCAAATTCATGTGATTCGGCTTGCTCGACCGTCTGGTCGCCGTTGCTGAACAACCCAAAGCTTGCACCAACTCGGCCGGAATAGATGATGAAAAACTGCTTTGTGGCCATGCCATTTCTAGTCGTGTTCCTGGCGCAGTCAGTCCATGCGGAGCCTGCCCCTGGACTGGATAAATTGCTGTTGTTGAGTATGGAAGATCTGCTTTCGTTGAAGGTCAAGATTTCCACCAATACGGATCAAACGCTTTCCAAAGCGCCCTCGGTGGTAACGGTCATCACGGCGGAAGATATCAGGCTTACTGGCGCGACCAATCTTAGAGATGTCTTGCAAGGCGTTCCCGGTGTCTATGTAAGGTCAAATTTGTTCGGCTTCCGGCCGCAAGTGACGTTTCGTGGCGCCGCAGCAGCGCATACGCTGCTGATGGTGGATGGTGTGCCGATGCGGGATCAAGTCTGGACCGCTGGTATCTTCGCGAAGGGGTTGCCGACAAACATGATCGATCGGGTCGAGATTATCCGTGGGCCTGGCTCGGCGCTATTCGGCTCCGATGCTTCCGCTGGCGTCATCAACGTCATCACCAAATCCGCCGGGCGGATCGAGCAATCCGAGGCGGGGTTGCGCGTCGGAAGTTTCGACACCCAGGCTGGCTGGTTGCAGCACGGGGGAAGCTGGAACGGCTTCGATATTGGCATTACGGCAGAACTGGCGCATACCGAAGGCTATAACCCGTTTATCACGGTGGATGGTCAAACAAGTAGAGACCAGAGATTTGGTACCCAGGTTTCTTATGCCCCTGGCCATGTCGGTTACGGTTGGAACAACCAGGATATTCGTTTCTCGATAGCGAAAGAGAATTGGCGTCTTCTGGCAAGCCATATGGCCCACCTTGACGTGGAAACCGGGCTGTCTGGCGCGGGTGTGCTGGATCCGCTAACCGAAGGAAACGACCAGCGCTTTGACGCTGCGGTGTTGTACAACAACGAAGCGTTTGCTCCGAATTGGAATTTGAATGCCGAGTTTCGTTTTTATCATCTCGATTACACATCAGGAAATGGTTTTCAAGAACGTCCGCCGGGTTATACAGATGCTACTGGAACCTATCCAGACGGGCTTCTGAATCGAATGAGCTCCGCTGAGCGCGGCTTGAGTTTGGATGTCGGCGGTGTTTTTACCGGTTTTAAAAAGCATGCCATTCGGGTGGGCGGAGGGCACAGCTTGAAGAATTTGTATCGGGTCGAGCAATACGTGAATTTCGGCACGGGAGCGGATGGAAACACGCTGACGGCAGGTGGGCCATTGGTGAATCTTTCGGATACGCCTTATGCCTTCGCGCCAGAGCGGATTCGCCGGATAAGCCATCTCTATCTGCAGGATATCTGGGCGATTTCGCACGATTTGGAATTGACCGCCGGCGCACGTTATGACTATTACTCCGATTTTGGCGGCACGCTCAATCCTCGTGTCGCCCTGGTCTGGCAAAGCACGGATCGGCTTACCTCCAAGCTGATGTTCGGCGAGGCATTCCGCGCGCCTTCCTACCTGGAGCTTTATTCCCAAACTTCGGCAAATTTGCCCAATCCCGATCTCACCCCGGAACGTTCGAACACTTGGGATCTGTCATTCACTTACGCCGCGTCGAAAAATTTGAAATTGGGCCTCGATCTTTATCAATTCAAACAGACCAATATCATCGGATTCGATGCACACACCCAATTTCAGAATATTGGCAACCGCACTTCGCATGGTATTGAATTCGAAGCGAAGTGGCAGGCAACGAAGACCTTGAGGGTTGCGGGCAACCTGACGCAAACGGAAGAAGACGATACTGCTTTCCGAAGCTACTCTTTGCCCGGGCGCAAAGCCTACTTGCGCACCGATTGGCGATTTCAGCCCAATTGGAACTGGAATGTTCAGGCTAACTGGATAGACAAACGCGAACTTCCACTAGGCGATCCGCGTGCGCCAATGAAAGCCTATACCCTGGTGGATACCACGGTTCGCTATTTGCATGGCGCAGATTGGGAATTTGCCGCTTCCATCCGCAATCTGTTCGATGAAGATGCACGGGATTACAGCAGCAGTTCGATTCCCAACAATCTGCCCTTGCCTGGTCGCAGTGTCCAAGCAGAAATGATGTACAAGTTTTAGGCCGATTGGGTTAGCTCCAGCCCAAGGATGCGAACCCTATTCTGATGCGATTGAATGGCAAGCGCCTTCTCTCCCTTGCGGGCTTTTTGCTGGCTGCAATGGTTTGTCATTTACCGGCGTTTTCAGTTGAGGAATTGCCAACCGAGCAGTCGATGCGCGCGGCGATGGTTTTCAATTTCCTCAAGTTCACCGAGTTCATGCCTGAAGTCATTGGCAAAGCTCCGTTTCTGAGAATGTGTGTTGATGTCCGCGATCTGCGGCAAGCAAAGGCGCTGGCAACGCTGGCCGGTCGCAAGGTAAGCAGCCGCGAAATGGTCATCCTTAATTTCAGTGCGCATAGCACTGATTGCCATGTGTATTACGTCGATTCGCGGCAGCGTTGGTATGCGGCGTTGGGTCACCCCGCGCTGCGGAACGCACTTACCATCAGCGCCTATCCGGGTTTTGCGCGGGAAGATGGGATGATCGAAATTGCCATGCAGGATGACCGCGTCCGCTTCGACATCAATCTTGCAGAGGGGCGCCGCGCCGGCTTCCGCTTCTCCCCTCAAATGCTTCGCCTGGCGCGCCAGATTTATGAATAGACGGCTGCGTTCCAGCCTTCTGTTTGATCGCAGGTCGATCCGCTATCCGCTTGCCCGGTTGATCATCAGCGCCGTCTTCTTGTCCATTAGTCTGGCGTTGCTCAGCGATGCTTTCCTCATGCTCGACAGCGTGCGAGGAGACATCCGGCGCACCTTGACGGATGCGGGCAACGCTGCCGGTACTGCGGCTAATGCGGCGGTGGTGTTTCAAGATGCGAAAGTGGCGCGCGATGTGCTGCGGATGTTCGAGGCTTATCCAGAGGTCGAGGCTGCCGCGCTGTATACAAAAGAAGGTGTCCGCCTGGCCAGTTATGGCAACGACCAATTGCTGCCAATCGATGCGCAGCATGGCGTGGCAACCTTGCGAGATATCGGGTTACTGGCCAAAACCGCGACGCTGAGTTTGCCTATCGAAGTCGACAATTCTCGTGTCGGCAGCGTCTATCTTCAAGCACGGCTGGAAAATTACTGGCAGACCTACCTCTCCTCGATGACGACCACTTTCGTGGTTGCGCTCGTTGCCGGCGGGCTTGCCTTGATACTTGCCATGCGCTTTCTCAACCGCATCATCCTGCCAGTGCGCATGCTGGCGGAGGCTGCCAACGACGCACGCCTGCGGCAGGACTTTGCCCCGCGTGGAATTCCCGTTGCCGACAACGAGATTGGCGACCTGGTACGTAATTTCAACGCCTTGCTGGCGGAAGTCGAAGCCGGCAGGAAGTTGCTGCAAAGCCAGCATGATGAACTTGAACAACTGGTCGCGGAGCGTACCGCAGAACTGCTTGCCGCGAAGGATTCGGCAGATGCGGCCAACGCCGCAAAATCCAGATTTCTTGCCGCCGCCAGCCACGATTTGCGCCAACCGATCCATGCCATGCGCCTGTTTCAGGAGACCTTGAGCGATACCGCTCTGGATGATGAACAGCGTCGAATTGCCGACTATCTTGATCTTTCGACGCGCAATCTGGCCGAAATTCTCAATGCGCTGCTGGATGTCTCGAAACTTGACGGCGGTATTGTCAAGCCGCGTATTGAAGTCGTTTCAAGCTATAGCCTGGTGTGCAAAATCGAAGCTGAATTCGCGCCCTTGGCATTGGCGAAGGGGTTACGTTTCAAGCTGTTCTTTCCCCAGCTTGAGCTGATGTTGTTTACCGATGCGGCGCTGCTGTACAGCCAACTGCGCAACTTCATCGACAATGCTATCAAATACACCGACAGCGGCGGTGTTCTGGTGGGATTCCGCCGACGCCGTGGCAGTGCACTCATCCAGGTCTGGGATAGCGGTATTGGCATCGCGCCAGATCAATTGGAAGTGATATTCGATGAATACTTCCAGGCCGACAATCCTCAGCGTGACCGGGCGAAGGGCCTCGGTCTTGGCTTGGCCATTGCCAAACGTATCGGTGGCGTTCTCGGTACGCAACTCCGGTGTCGTTCCCATCCGGCGAAAGGTTCAATGTTCGAGATCGGCGTGCCGCTAGCGGATGCGCTGCAAGCTTTGCCGGACGGCGTTTCGAGCGCGTGTGTTGCAGGATTCGATGCATCAGTCGCGTTTGCCGGCTGTCATGTGGTTGTCATTGAAGACGATGTGATGGCAGCCAAGGCGATTGAACTCGCGCTTACGGCGCATGGCCTGCTAGTCGCCCTGTTCAGTTGCGCTGAAGAGGCGCTCGCTGATCCCGGACTCGAGAATGCCGACTTCTACATTGTCGACTATCGGCTTCCCGGCATGAATGGCATCCAGTTTCTTGATGAAATCCAGAAACGCACCCCTCGACATATCAAGGCAACTTTACTGACCGGCGAGGCTTACCATCAACTGATGCAAATGACGCCGCCGCTGCGTTGGAAAGTGTTATTCAAACCGATTGATTCGGCATCCTTGATATATGAAATGGGCGTACAGAATGTCGTTCACCGCCATGAATCAAGCCTGGCTGCGGCCGTCGGCCGCTGGTAAGTTCGAAAACTGGATGGCGTGCTGTTCGAATGCCAGATCTTCAGAAGGAGATTTTGAGGCTTGCGCAAAGGAGCGCCTGCCCATCAAAAATCCCTTACCGGAACCGTGAGCGAAGAATCGACTCAAGGTGTTTTTTAGGGGTTGCCACGATGCTCAAAATTCCTGTTTCCGTTCTGGTCGTTATTCATAGCGCTGATCTGCACGTGTTGCTGATCGAACGCGCCGATGCGCCCGGATTCTGGCAATCGGTAACCGGTAGCCAGGAATATTCCGCTGAAGGGCGGATCGAGGCATTACGCGAAACGGCGATCAGGGAAGTCCGCGAGGAAACCGGATTGGATGCCGATGCGTATCTGTTGAGCGATTGGCAGATGTGCAATCGGTTTGAAATCTTTCCGCGCTGGCGGCATCGCTATGCGCCAGATGTCAGCTTCAACAACGAGCATGTGTTCGGTTTGATGTTACCGTCGCCGCGCGTGGTCGAACTTGCCGCGCGTGAACATCTGAACCAGATTTGGCTGCCTTGGGAGCAAGCGGCGGATAAGTGTTTTTCCTGGAGCAATGCCGCAGCTATCCGGCGTTTGCCGGTAATCGCCACGCCAGCCTGAAATATCGAGTCAAGACGTCGCCACCAGCAATCTGGCGCATAGTGGCTTCACCCAAAAGGCGTGCGTTGTCGCAGGCGCAAAGCGCACCGTTCGCCCGGCTGCAATCGGGTTTTTCAGTGTTCAACAGGGGAATCAAGATTTATCCTGCTTCCTGCATGCGGAGTTGCCGCGCCGCTTCTTCGGCGCGCGCATCGTCGATTTCACGTATCACACTGTTCAGATCAACCGGCTTGACGCTCTGGGTGAAATGGCCGCTAAGCAACCCATCCGGATGCAACTCGCCATGTTCGTAGAGCGCCCAGATTTCCTTGCCATACTGGGTCTCTAAAAGTTCGGGCGCAAAGCGACCGAAATAGTGGGTCAGATTGTCGACATCGCGTTGCAGCATGGCTTGCGCGTGATTGTTGCCCGCAGCATCCACCGCTTGCGGCAGGTCGATGATTACCGGGCCTTCCGCGCCGACAAGAATGTTGAATTCCGATAGATCGCCATGAATGACGCCGGCACACAGCATCAGCACGACTTGTCGCAGCAGTGATTGAAAATGCAGGCGCGCAACTTCCGGCGTGAAAGTCATGTCGTTCAAACGTGGCGCAGCGTTGCCTTCAGCGTCTGTGATCAGTTCCATCAGCAATACGCCAGAATGGAAGTTGTAAGGCTTGGGCACTCGCACGCCTGCGGCGGCAAGCCGATACAACGCGTCAACTTCGGCGTTTTGCCAAGCTTCTTCCTGCGCTTCGCGACCGTAACGAGTGCCTTTTGCCATCGCGCGCGCCTGACGGCTGTTTTTGACTTTACGGTTTTCGGTGTAATCGACGCTCTGGCGAAAAGCGCGCTTGTTGGCCTCTTTGTAAACTTTGGCGCAACGTACTTCTTCGCCGCAACGCACGACGAATACCATCGCTTCTTTGCCGCTCATGAGTTGGCGGTTGACATCATCGATCAGGCCGTCTTCGAGCAGCGGTTCAAGTCTTTTGGGGATTTTCATGTGGCCTTGTCAGTGTTGATTGCAGCAATGTTGCATGCCGTGTGCCGATGGAAGGGCGGTTCTCCGGATTCAGGCCGATTCTGCCACACCGCTTTCCAGCTTTCCCGCTTGGCCGATCACGGGTGCGATGCTTGATGGGTAGTGCGGTGCCGAAACAACCCATCACACGAATAGGTCGATTCGAGGTGGTTTATTTTCGGCCTCATCGGTCTGCGTTTGCGCCGAATAAGCAGACAAAGCTACAGTTTGTTGTTTGGAAGTCGCGCTGACCGTGCCTGACTCGCCGCTTATTTCGGCTTGTTTCATTCGGCTCAACTCCGCGCGCGCCTGGCTTGCCATCATCGCTGCGGCTGCGGCGACAGCGCGGTCTTGCGGCGATGGATCGACTGGCGCCAGAGCGGCAGCCTGAATCTGCCGGGCGCGTTCAATGGTCGCTTCCGGCGTCTGTCCAGATGAAACATTGATGCTGACTTCGCCCGCTACCGCATACTGCCGACCATCCGGCCCGCGAACATACTGGAAATTGGCGCCACCGGTAATGCCCGAACCGGCGGCCATGTGCGCCTGCTCATGGGCATGCACTTTGCGGTCGATAGCCTTCAGGCGGTTTACTTCCTGTTGCTGCTCCGGTGAAAGTTCACGCGCTGCACCCGCCGATCCTTGATAGCCGGAAAGCTGCGCACTTCCACCAATGCCGCTGATCGCCATGTGAACTTATTCCTCACGCCTGATAACAGAAGTATAGAAACACCATAAACTGCGGGCCAGTAGCTTCGAAGTTATTGGCTAGGAGCCTGTCGGGCTTTGAAATCGTCGGCTGCAAAGTCCCGGGGGTATAAGCGGGAAAACGGCTTCGGCGGGGTCGATTTTTTACTATCGACGACTAAAGACCTTCAGGCACCTAGGTCAGAGCGTAAAGATGCCAATCTTGAAAAACAGGGCGAACTTGATATTTCCGCATGGATTCCCTACGGACATGCTTCAGGAATCGATTTGTTGCGTAAGAGATTGATTTGATTGGTCGGGGTGAGAGGATTCGAACCTCCGGCCTCCACGTCCCGAACGTGGCGCTCTACCAGGCTAAGCTACACCCCGACTGGGTGTTGATTAATCGCGGAGCCGCGATTATTTACTGCTGAGTTTTTGTCTTATGCCTGACTGGGGTGCCAGACAACTTTGGCTCAGAAATCGCGTGTGACCGCGAAGGCCGATAATTCTAGCAAAGCATCTTTGTATTGGCTACCAGGTAATGCGGAAATTGCGGCTTGAGCAAGCTCCGATTCGGCTTTAGCCTGACTGCGGGCATGATCAAGTGCGCCGGTCTGTTTGACTATGCCTAGAATTCGTTGGAAGTTGCTCGAATCACCGTTTTGAATGGCGTTGCGAATAATTTCCGCCTCTTCTGCGGTGCCATGTTTCATTGCAAAAATAAGGGGGAGGGTAGGCTTGCCCTCAGCCAGGTCGTCGCCGACATTTTTTCCGATCAGGTCGGTTTCGCCAGAATAGTCGAGAACGTCGTCGATGATCTGGAAGGCGGTGCCCAAATGCATTCCGTAGTTGCCTAACGCATCTTCAATTTCTCGCGGAGCAGCTTGGACAATGGCGCCGAGGCGGCCTGCTGCCTCGAAAAGCTGCGCCGTTTTATAACGAATCACGCGCAAATAGGCGGCTTCGTCGATGTCCGGGTCATTGCAGTTCATCAATTGCAACACTTCGCCTTCGGCGATGATGTTGGTCGCATCCGACAAGACTTCCATCACGCGCATGCTTTTGGCTGACACCATCATCTGAAAAGCCCGCGAATAAAGGAAATCGCCTACCAGTACGCTGGTGGCGTTGCCAAACAAAGCGTTTGCAGTATCACGGCCGCGGCGTAAATCTGATGCATCGACTACATCATCGTGCAAAAGTGTGGCTGTATGAATGAATTCGACTACCGCAGCCATTTCGTGATGCTGACCGCCTTTGTAGCCCAGTGCGTTGGCCGCTAATACAACCAATGCTGGACGCAAGCGCTTGCCGCCACTATTAATAATATATTCGGAAACTTGTCGAACTAGAGCGACCTCGGAATGCAGGCGCGCTCGAATGACCCGATCTACCTCCGCCATGTCGGCTTCGAGGAGGGTAAGCATCTGAGGTTGGGTCACGTAGGATGGCTTTAGCTATAGGGAATTTGTGTGGTGCTGCAGAGAGGAATCGAACCCCCGACCTACTGATTACGAATCAGTTGCTCTACCAACTGAGCTACTGCAGCGACATTGCGGGCGCGGATTATACATATCTTGACCGTCTTGCCCAGTTCTTCATGAGACTGAATGATCAACTTACAAGAATTTCAATGCGTAACCGATAGAATTTCAAGTTCGAGGTAAGGAAGCAAATAAAATGCTTCATTCGCAGTTGTGACGCCATCTTGGTTGTTGTGGGTATCTGTATCTACTCCGCTTTTTGATCACTATTTGAATTGATGACAGGCAAGCAGGGCTGGAACGGATGCTTTACGATAACGTTGATGGTGCGCTGTGTTGTGTTGAGGTGCTTGAAATAAAAGAGAAAAAATAGTATATTAGAAAAGTCAAATATTGTTTCTAGGGGAACAAGTATGTTTGGAATGTACAACATCAAAGAATTGGATGTCGACGCTTTGGTCGCTGGAAAGGATCAAATACATTTGATCGATGTGCGCACGGAAGGTGAGGTTTCTCGCGGTGTAATCGATGGCGCTATCCACATTCCGTTGCATCTTCTGCCGCTTCGTGCCGCAGATATTCCGCAAGACAAGCCGGTTGTGATCTATTGTAATTCTGGCGCGCGTTCGGCGCAGGCCTGCGCTTTCATGGCTGCCAAGGGTTTCGAAAACATGCACAACCTTTCCGGCGGTATCATGGCTTGGGCCCGTTCTGGAAAGCCGCTGACAGCTTTGTCTTGAATCAAGTTTTCCTGTCTCGGCAGGTCTCACGTCTCGTTGCAATCCCCATGTAACACGGGTAAATTACGACGGCTGTTTTTTAGCATTTGCTAATTTTGTGAAGGAGCTAACATGAATTTTGATAAAGAACTAGATGCCCGTGGTTTGAATTGCCCGCTGCCTATCCTGCGCTGCAAGAAGTCTCTGAATGAATGTACCAGTGGTCAAGTTTTGAAGGTTGTTTCGACCGATCCAGGTTCCGTGAAAGATTTTGCGGCTTTTGCCAAGCAAACGGGTAATGAACTTCTGGGTTCATCCGAAGCGGGTAGCGAGTACACCTTCTTTATCAAGAAGAAGTAAATCGCGTTCTGGTGTTGTCATGATTCGCAAGAATTGAGAGGTGGTGTGATGGACGATCAAAAGAAGATGGCGATCATCGCAACCAAAGGCACCCTGGACTGGGCTTACCCCCCGTTTATTTTGGCCTCCACGGCCGCTGCTCTTGGTTACGAAACCCAGATTTTCTTTACCTTTTATGGCCTGCAGATGCTGCGCAAGGATCTTTCTGGCCTCAAGGTAAGCCCATTAGGTAATCCGGGCATGCCCATGAAGATGCCGTTCGGACCCAAGTGGTTCCGCGGCATCAATTGGAATATGCCGAACGCAATTCAGTCGTTGGTTCCCGGCTATGAATCCTTGGCTACTGTCTTGATGAAGCAAACCATCAAGAACAATGGCGTGGCAAGCATCCCAGAACTGCGAGAGCTTTGCCAGGAAGCCGAAGTCAAGTTCATCGCATGTCAGATGACGGTTGAGCTATTCGGTTTTGATCATAGTGATTTCATCGATGATGTCGAGTATGGTGGTGCTGCCACTTTCTTCGAATTTGCTGGTGAAACCGACATCTGCTTGTACATCTGAAGCTGTTCAGTTTTACAAAAAAAGCCACCTCAGGGGGGCTTTTTATTTTAGGTTCGACGATTCTTGTTGATGTTTTTTGGGAATCCATTGTTTTGATGAAGGTTTCG